>DASQHO010000121.1:0-10649 GCA_035632055.1 Allostellaceae bacterium | reverse complement strand
GACCGGCTGGTCGGCGACGCCGTGCTCCTGCAGGATCGACTTGATCTCCTCGGCGGCCTTGCGCATCAGGCCGATCTTGGGCGCGACCGCGCCGCGCAAGCCGAGCATGCCGGCGTGGCAGTTGTGCGGCTTGAGCCATGGCGCATAGAGCCGGTGATGCTTTGCCGCTGAGCCGAAATCCCAAACATGCGGCTCGCCGGCGCCGGGCAACAGCGCATAGCGCGTGAACTTGTCGCGCGCCCAATTGCCGATCACCGTCGAGGTGATGTAGCGGATGTTGTACTGGTCGAAGACCAGCAGCGAACCGAGACCCGATTTGGCCAGCGACTGGCGCGTGCGGCCCAGGCGATAGCGGTGCAGGCGGCGGAAATCGACGCGCTCCTCGAAGTCGACCGCGTTCGGCCCCAAGGCCATGATCGGCCGCTTCCAGTCATACCGAGGGTCGACATCTTCGGGTTTGACGATGATCGGTTCGCGGTTTTTCTTGGCCATGGCTTCCCTCGGAAAAATCAGCGCGCGGCGGCGCCGAGCCGCTCCGCCATCCAATCGGCGGTTTGCGGACGATAGCGGTATGGGCGGTTGTTGGCGACGTGGTTGCCGTCGGGAATGATCAGCAGCTCGCACGGGCCTTTGACTTCCGCGGCCAGCCGTTCGGCTTCCTCGGGCGGCACGATGCGATCGAGCCGGCCCGAGACGATGAAAATCGGACACTCGATCTTGTCGGCGACGCCCTGCAGCGACAGCGTCGCGGCATTCTGCTTGGCGGCGATCTCGTCGTGCGCGTGCGAGCGCACGCGGAACGCGGCGCGCGTGAGGTCAGGCAGCTTGTCCCAGATGCCAAGCCAATCGTAGGGCCCGGCCAGCGCGATGCAGGCCTTGATCCGCTTCTCGAAGGCGCAGGCGCGCGGCGCATAATATCCGCCGAGGCTGACACCCCACAGGCCGATGCGCGCCGGATCGAGATCGGTCCGGGTTTCGAGCCAGTCGACCACTGCCTTAACGGCGACCTCGTAATCGCCGCGGATTGGGAAATCGTATTCGGCCTCGCCCTGGCCCGGACCGTCGAAGGTCAGAGTCGCCATGCCGCGCGCAAGAAATGTTTCCTGGTACGCGAGCATCTCCTCTTTCGCGGAATCGAGGCCCATCGCCATGACGACGACGGGCGGCCGTGTTATGCCGCGTGGCTTGCGCAGCACGGCGGCAAGGCTTTTGCCCTCATAGGGGATGCGCAAATATTCGCCGGGCGGATCGAGATGCGGCAAGGCGAGCTTGTGGCATTCGACTGCCTTCAGATGCGCCGCCTTCATCTGCGGCAAATCGTCGACGAACAGGAACTTGGCGAAATGATAGGTGACCGCGGCGCGCGACAGATGCTCGGCCGCGCTGACGAATTGCCGCTTGCTCAACGCTTCGCGGCCGAGCGCGGCGTGCACATCCGCGCGCGCCGACCACTTGGCGCACCACTCGCTCCAGGCGCCGATCGATGCGGTGACCTCCTGGAAATCGGTCAGCGTGATGCCGTTGGCGACGAAGCGCGGCGCCCAGTGCGCAACGGCGGAGGCGACGCGCGGATCGGCGGCGCGGGCGTCGGGCATCGTTATTTGGTCTTCGCCACCAGCGCGGCGGCGTCATGCCAGACCGTACGGTCGACGAGCTGATCGTAGGTCACCGGCGTATTGCCGGGCTTGATGCCGCCAACCTTGGCCTGGATGGCGATTTCGGCCTCGATGCGCGTGCGATCGAGCCCGTCTTCGCGGGGCTTGGGCCAGAATTCGATGGCGAGGAACTGCTTGAGCGCCGCCTTCGCCTCGGCCTTGGTGTGGCCGGTGACCGTGGCGATCTGCGCGACGCGGTCCCAGTTCTTGGGCTCGTACATGAAGCGCGCGGCATCGATCAGCGCGGCGACGACGCGGACATAGCGATCCCGGTCCGCCTTGAGCTTGTCGGCGCGCACCGCCACCAGATTGTAGTGGCTGATCGGCTTCGCCTCCTTGATCGTGCGGATGATGACGAGCTTGTTGGGCGATTTCTGCTCGATGGTCGCGACATCGTCGAGATGCAGCACGCCGATGGAAACTTGACCTGCGATCATCGCCGCGGCGGTATTGGCGCCGACCGGCACCTGCTGCAGCTTGTCGAATTCATAGCCGCAGCCCGCGGTGAGCTGCCGCAAGACGACCGAACGCGCGCCGCCCGGCGTATCGACGGCGATCGGATGGCCCAAGAGGTCCTTGCATGATTTCACCGTCGGATCGGTCGTCGCCAGCACCCAATCGGGATGCTCGAGGCCGTAAATGCCGATCAGCGGCACGTGGCCGTTCGACACCAGGTTGATGATGACCGGCGTCGGCGCGTTGGTCAGGTCGGTCTCGCCGGCGGCGGCGGCGCGCGCATCGGCGACGCCGGTGTCGAATTGGCGCAGCTCGACATCGACGCCGTATTTCTTGAAGAAGCCCATGTCGCGCGCGACATAGAACTGCACCGCGACGAATACTGGCGGAATGCCGGGTTGTCCGGCGACGAAGGGCTTGTCGGCCGCTTGCGCGCCGCCGGCGAAGAGCGCGGCGCCGAGCGCCAGCGCCAGGATTCGCATCGACATTTTCGTCATGACGTCTCCTCGTGTTTTTGTCGGCGTTATTCGGCCTTCTCGTCGCGGCGGTACCACGGCAGGAAGCGGCGCGTCGACCAGTTGATCAGGACGTCGACGGCAACGCCGAACGCCGACAGGAACAGCACCGCGACAAAGGCCTCGTCGTGATGGAAGGTGCGCGAATTGTACAAAATGAAATAGCCGAGGCCGCCGATGGCGGTGAAGAACTCCGCCACCACGGCGCCGATCAGGGCGCGGCCGCCGGCAAGGCGCAGGCCGGCGAGGAAATAGGGCATCGACGCCGGCAAAACGATCTCGAACAGCATGCGCATCCGGCCAGCGCGGAACGAGCGCGCGACCTCGATATAGTCCTTGGGAACCGAACGCGCGCCGTCGGCGACGCTGACGATGATCGAGAAGATGGCGGCGAACACGATGGTGGCGAGCCGTGCCGCGCCGCTATAGCCGAACCACAGCGAGAACAGCGGCAACACCACCAGCATCGGCATGGCGTAGCAGGCGTTGATGTAATGCCGCAGCAGCCGTTCGCCGAGCGCGCTGCGGCCCATCATCAGGCCGATGACGGTGCCGCAGACGATCGCAATCGCCAGGCCTTCGGCGACTGCGCCCAAGGTCTGACCGAGCGCCACCAGGAACGGTGCGCTGACGACCACCGAGGGGAACGCCGCCAGCACGCCCGTCGGCGTCGCGACATAGCTTGGCGCGAACAGGCGGACGACGATCTCCCAGGCCGCCAGGATGACGATGCCGGCGACGATGCGTGGCACCGTCGGCCCGACGAACAACGCGCGGCGCGGCGCGGCGAGGGTGCTGCTGATTGCCATGGCGTCAGCCCCGCCACTTGGCGAAGCGCGCCTCGAGCGCGACGCCGAGGCGCATGAGGATCATCCCCGCCGCGACGATCAGCAGGACGGCGGAGAACACGGCGGCGGTGTCGAAGTTCTGCGTCGAAGTCATGATCAGCTGGCCGAGGCCGGTCGCCGACAGGAAGAACTCGGCGGCGACCATGCCGACCAGCGCACGGCCGATCGCCTGGCGGATGCCGGTCATGGTGAACGGCAGCGTGTACGGCACCATGACCTCGCGCCACAGCGCCCATTCGCGCGAGCGATACGAGCGCGCGACCTCGATGAACTCGGGCTTGATGCTGCGCGCGCCTTCGATCGTGTTGTAGAGGATCGGAAACACCGCAAACAGAAACACCACCAGCACCTTCGGCCAGAAGCCAAAGCCGAAGATCGACAGGATGAACGGGATCAGCGCCACCAGCGGCGTGGCGTAGAGCACCATGATGTAGATATCGAGCGCCTCGCGCAGCCATTTGACCCGCGCCAGCAGTAGGCCGAACGGCATGCCGACGACGATGGCGAGGGCGAGGCCGGTGGCGAAGAGCGCCGCCGACGACAGCGCCTCGCGCGGCAGCTCGCCCGACAGCGTCAGCTGCACCATGCGGACGATGGTTTCGGACAGCGGCGCCATGAAGGCGGCGTTGGTATTGCGGCCGACGACCTCCCACAGCGCCGCACCCGCCACGAGGCTGAAGAGGAAGGGCGCCTGCCGCGCCAGCGCCGCCCGCCATCGCGCCATCGCCGCTACTTCCCTTTCTTCACCAACGCTTCGGCATCACGCCAGATCGACGGATCGACAAGCTGATCGTAGGTCGGCGGCGTCTTGCCTTCCTTGATGTTGCCGGACTTGGCGAGAATCTGGAGATAGTTGTCGATCTGCTGCTTGTTCAGGCCGTCGTCGTTGACCGTCCAGACGCCGAGCGCGAGATAGCCCTTCACTGCGGCGCTGGCAATGGCCGGATCGCGGCCGGTGGCCGACGCGGCGATCTTCGTCACCTTCGCGTTGTTCTTGGGATCGGCCATGAAGTGGCCGGCCGCGATCAATCCGGCAACGGCCCGCACAAAACCGTCGCGCTTTTGGCCGAGGCGGTCCTGCCGCACCGTCATCACCAAATAATGCGTGTCCGGATTGGTCTTCGACAGCGATTGGATGACGTAGACTTTCTTGTGGCCGCGCAGCTCAATGTCGGGAATATCGTCGGTGTGGACGACGCCGAAGGTCAGCTGGCCCGAGGCCATTGCCGACGCGGTGTTCGAGCCCATCGCCACCTGCTGCACCTGGTCGAGGCTCATGTGGCAGCCGGCGCCGAGCATCGCCTTGAGCGCGAGCGATCGGACGCCGCCTGGCGTGTCGATGCTCACCTGCTGGCCAACCAGGTCCTTACAGGTCGTGCGCTTGGCATCGGTCGAGCCGAGCGCCATGTCGGGATGCGGAAAGCCATAGACCGCCTTGAGCGGAATGCCGGCATTGGCGATCTGGAACACGACGACGTTGGTGCCCGAGAACGACGCGTCGAGATCGCCGGCGACGACCGCGCGCGCCGCGGCGGTGCCGTTGTCGAACGGCCGTAATTCGACGTTGGCGCCGTATTTCTTGAAGAAACCCTCGTCCTGCGCGACGTAGGCGATGACCGAACTGAAGATCGGCGGAATGCCCGGAATGCCGATCACGATCTTGGGCGCATCCGCCGCACGAGCGGCCGGTGCGGCCGGTGCGGCGAATGCCGCGCAGGCGACCAGCGCGGCGATAAACGTCTTGCGAACCATACTTCCCTCCCTGGCGTTTTATTCAGCGTTCGAGTTCGAATTCGGCCTTGCGTGCCTCGCTCATCAACGTCGACCAGACTCGCTCACGCAATTCCGCGAAGCGCGGCAGGCTCAGCGTTTCACGCGAGCGCGGCCGCGGCAAATCGACGGCGATATCCTCGTGGATGCGCGACGGCCGGCCTTTCAACACGACGACACGATCGCCCATCAGCACCGCCTCTTCGATCGAGTGCGTGACGAACAGCATGGTCGTCGGCTGGCGCTCCCAGATTCGCAGCAGCTCGAATTGCAGGATCTCGCGCGTCTGCGCGTCGACCGCGGCGAAGGGTTCGTCCATCAGCAGCACGCGCGGATCGACCGCCAGCGCACGCGCCAGGCCGCAGCGTTGCTGCATGCCGCCCGACAGCTGATAAGGATAGGCCTTCTCGAAGCCCGAAAGGCCGACGAGAGTGATGAAATGCGGCACGCGGCGCGCGATCTCGGCGGCGTCGACGCCGGCCATGCGCAGTCCATAGGCGACGTTGTCGTACACCGTCTTCCACGGAAACAGCCCAAAGTGCTGGAAGACCATGGCGATGCCCGGCCGCGGTTCGCGCACGATCTCGCCGTCGACCGAAACCTCGCCATCGGCCGGAATGAGACCGTCAATGCAGCGCAGCAGCGTGGTCTTGCCGCAGCCCGACGGCCCGACCAGCGCGACGATCTCGCGCTCCGTCACCTCGAGATTGACGCCTTCGAACACCCGCAGGGTGCCGTAGCGCTTTTGCAATCCGCGCACGACGATGTGGCCGCCACGCGCCCCTTCCGGCGCCATGCGCCGGACGCTCGTTGCCGTCATGCCCATTGAGGTCAGACCGTCCTCCCGCCTGCCGCGCTACGGCTGCGGTCATAGTGCGGCACGCCCTAAAGACGATCAACACCCCTTTGCCGCCAAGCGCTTACCGCCGGTCGCGGTGGGACGGCACGCGAAAGTTAGACTTCGCCGGCGGCAATCCATAAGTTGAGCGCCGGACCGCAACGGAGTGCGTAATGTCCCTGGTCGTCAACCTGAACAGTGCGCCGGCGCTGTTGCTGCTGGCCGCGGTGGTCGCGGTTGGCATCCTGCACACCATGGTGCCCGACCATTGGGTGCCGATCACCATGCTGGCACGGCAGCACGGCTGGTCGCGGGGCGAGACCGCACGCGCCGCCGCCCAGGCCGGCTTCGGCCATGTCGTCTCGACCCTGATCATCGGTGTCGTCATCTGGCTTCTCGGTGTCGCAACGGCGCAACGTTTCGGCAGCGCCGTCGACACGCTGTCGAGCGTCGCGCTCATCGGTTTTGGCGGCTGGTTCGTCATCGCCGGCCTACGCGATATGCACCACGACCATAGCGACCATCATCACGGCCACGGACATCCGCACGATCATGGCCACCACCATCACGGCCACGATCACGACCACAACGGCAGCCATGCCCGTGGCGAAGGCACGATCCGGCACGCGCATCTGCATCGGCACGATGGCCGCCCGCCGCACGTTCACATCCACGCCCATGCTTATGCGACGGCGCATCCGATCACCGCGGCGATCGAGTTCGATCCGCCGTTGCACGACCACGATCACAAGGCGACCGGGCGCGGCGCGTTGCTGCTGATCCTCGGCTCGTCGCCGATGATCGAAGGCGTGCCGGCGTTCTTTGCCGCCGGTAAATTCGGCGCTGGCTTGATCGTTGCGATGTCGCTGCTGTTCGCGGCGAGCACGATCGTCACCTACGTCGTGTTGTGCACGATCTCGGCGCAGGGCCTCGAACGGATGCGGCTGGGCCCGCTCGAGCGCTATGGTGAAGTGCTGAGCGGCGGCTTCATCGCCCTGGTCGGCATCGCCTTCTGGATCTGGCCGGTTCTATAGGTCAAACGGCACGGACGACCCGATGAAACGCAGCACCGAACGCTTCCTCTGCACCCACACCGGCAGCCTGCCGCGGCCGGAGCGCCTCATCCGCGACATGTACGCCAAGGAGGAAGGCGTGCCCGTCGACGGTGTCCAGCTTGGCGCCCATATCCGCGACGCCGTCGGCGAAATCGTTCGTAAGCAGAGCGCGGCCGGCGTCGATATCGTCAACGACGGCGAAATGTCGAAGCCGAGCTACGCGACCTATATCAAGGACCGGCTCGCCGGCTTTGGCGGCGAGAGCATTCCAGTGACGAGCTACAAGGATCTCGCCGACTTTCCCACTTTGCACCGCAAGGTCTTCGGCGACCCCGGCCGCGCGCGGCGCAAGACGCCCGCCTGCAACGGACCGATTTCCGTCAAGGACGCCGAAGCGGCGCGAACCGACGTCGCCAATCTGAAGGCGGCGCTACAGGGTGCGCGCCATGAAGCCGCGTTCATGAGTGCCGCTTCGCCGGGCGTGATCTCGCTGTTCTTCCATAACGGCCATTATCCGTCGCACGAAGCCTATCTCGGGGCGATTGCCGAAGCGATGCGACCCGAATACGAAACCGTCGCCAACGCCGGTTTCGTCCTGCAGCTCGATTGTCCCGATCTGGCGATGGGCCGGCACATCCAGTTCGGCGATCTCGACCTCAAGGAATTCCGCAAGATGGCGGCGCTGCACATCGAAGCGCTCAACCACGCCGTGCGCAATATTCCCGCCGAAAACCTGCGCATGCATCTGTGCTGGGGCAATTACGAAGGGCCGCACCATTGCGACGTGCCGATCGCCGACATCATCGACCTGGTATTCAAGGCGAAGCCGGCGGCGATCTCGTTCGAAGCGGCGAACCCGCGTCACGCCCACGAATGGACGCTGTTCGAGACGGTGAAGCTGCCGGATGGCAAGGTGCTGATCCCCGGCGTGCTCGAATCGAAATCGAATTTCATCGAGCATCCCGAGCTCATCGCCCAACGCATCGGCCGTTACGCGAAGCTGGTCGGGCGCGAGAACGTCATTGCCGGCAGCGATTGCGGCTATGGCACCTGGGTCGGCCAGGCCGCCGTCGATCCGCAGGTGGTGTGGGCCAAGCTGGCGGCGATGGCGGAAGGCTGCCGTCGCGCCACGCGCGAATTCTGGCGCTAGCTCAGCGCCACGCCGTCGCCAGCAGCAGCGCGAGCACCACCAGCGCCGCGAGGTTCAGCACCAGGATGGCGCCCGCCGCCATGTCCTTGACGACGCGGATCTCGCGGTGAAGCGTCGGATGGAGATGGTCCGCGAGCGCCTCGATTGCGGAATTGATGAGTTCGGCGGCCAGCACCGCAGCCATCATCAGCACGCCGACCGCCCACCACAAAGCCGGCGGCTTGAGCCAAGCCAATAGGATGATTGCCGCGGCGGCGACCGCGAGCTCGAGCCGCAGGCTGCCTTCGCGATGGAGACCGGCAACGATGCCGTTCAGCGCATAGCCCGAACGTTGCCACAGCGACCGGTTCTTGAATTCGTCGCCGGTGTTTTCCATCGCCGTCTTCCTTACGCCAATCGCTGTGCCGCCGATCGCAGCGCGCGTTCAGCCTCGTCCGCCAGGCGCGCGACGATCGCCGCCGCCGGCGGCACGTCGTCGATCAGATCGACGTCCTCGCCGGCGAAGACGACGGCGGTGGCGAAATCGCCGGCCTCGACTGCCGCCTTGTAACGCTTCATTTCGGCGGCCTGTGCCGCGGTCAGTTCGCCTTCGCGGCCGTGCCAGCGCCCGCAGAAAGCATTGCTGAGCGCGCGGCCGGTATACGGCTTTGGCCAATCGAGTCCGCGCACGATATCAAAGATCGTCGTGCGCATGGTCGCGTCGCCGGACGCGGCGACGACACGCCCCTTGGCCGAATCATGCGCCAGCGATTCCGCGCTGGCATAAAAACGCGTGCCGACCAGCACGCCTTCGGCCCCGAGCGCCAGCGCCGCCGCAAGGCCGCGGCCGTCGGCGATGCCGCCTGCCGCGACGACCATTGCATCGGGCGCCCGGCGCGCGACCAGATCGACCAGCGCCGGCACCAGCGGCAGCGTCGCGCGCGCGCCGCCATGGCCGCCGGCCTCGGTGCCCTGTGCGACGATAATCTCGGCGCCCGCGTCGAGCGCCTGCAGCGTCTGGTCGCGATCCTGCACCTGGCAGATGAGGACGCTGCCGGCGGCACGGATGCGCGCTGCGAACGGATGCGGGTCGCCGAACGACAGCATCAGCGCCGCTGGCGCGTGCGCCAATACGCGGTCGAGCAGCGCCGGGTTCTTGGCCAGAGACCATGTGATGAATCCGCAGCCCACCCGCCGGTTGCCAGATGCTTCGAATTCGCGGTCGAGCCACGCCGCGTCGCCATAGCCGCCGCCGATAAGGCCGAGACCGCCGGCGTCGCTGACTGCGGCGGCAAGCCGCCCGCCGGCGACTCCGCCCATCGGCGCCAGCAGAATTGGATGCGCGATACCGAGCCTGTCGGTGAGACGCGTTCGCAGTGTCATGATTCTGTCTCCATCGCCGTGCCGTCCGCGTGTGATGCTTTCATCCGGCCCCGAGTCTGCGCTAAAGACGGGGCGCTTATCTAGGGCGGCACGCAACCGGGGCGAAAGATCATGGCGGAGCGTTGGGGACTGCCGATCGTTGCGTGGCCGTCGCGTCTGCGCCCGAGCGTGTGGGACGGCATCGCGCTGCCGCTGGTGTTCGGTGCGCTCATTTTGCTCGCTTGGGCAAGCCAGCAGATGAGTCAGCCGTTTCATGCCGGCGAGCAGCTGCCGATCTCGCTCGATCCGCGCTATTTGCCCGCTTATGCGCTGCGGACGGTGATGCGCATGGCGCTGGCGCTGCTGGCGTCGCTCGTCTTCAGCATCGTCTATGCGGCGATCGCGGCCAAAAGCAAGCGGGCGGAGAAACTGCTCATCCCGATCCTCGACATCCTGCAGTCGGTGCCGATCCTGGGCTTCCTGTCGATCACCGTTACGGGCTTCATCGCGCTCTTTCCCGGCAGCCTGCTCGGCTACGAGTGTGCGGCGATCTTCGCCATTTTCACGTCGCAGGCCTGGAACATGACGTTCAGCCTGTACCAGTCGTTCCTCGGCGTACCGCACGATCTGCGCGAAGCGGCACGCATGTATCACCTGTCGCCATGGCACAGCTTCTGGCAGCTCGAAATGCCGTTCGCGCTGCCGCAGCTGGTCTGGAACATGATGATGTCGGTTTCGGGCGGCTGGTTCTTCGTCGTGGCATCCGAGGCGATTACCGTCAACGGCACCAACGTGCTGCTGCCGGGCATCGGCTCCTATATCTCGGTGGCAATCGATCAGCGCAATCTGCAAGCCGTCGGCTACGCCATCTTCGCGATGCTGGTGCTGATCCTGATCTACGATCAGCTGCTGTTCCGTCCGCTGCTCGCCTGGGTGCAGCGCTTCAAGGTCGAAACCATCGTCGGCGAAGAGATCGAGCCACCGTGGTTCCTGGTGATGATCCAGCGTGCCCGTGTGTTCC
>DASQHO010000120.1:0-1852 GCA_035632055.1 Allostellaceae bacterium | reverse complement strand
CAACGGCGATCTCCGCCGGCCGATAGCCCCCGAACGCCTTTGGATGATTTTATTTTGTTTATCAGTGTGTTATAGAGGTTTACGGGACGTTGTGGGATAGCCCCGGATGGGCCAAAATCATTCCCACTCGATCGTGCCGGGCGGCTTCGAGGTCACATCGTAGACCACCCGGTTGATGCCTTTGACCTCGTTGATGATCCGCGTCGCGACGCGGCCGAGCAACTCGTGTGGAAACGGATAGTAGTCGGCGGTCATGCCGTCGGTTGAGGTCACGGCCCTGAGCGCGCAGACGTGATCGTAGCTGCGCATGTCGCCCATCACGCCGACGGTCTTCACCGGCAGGAGCACGGCAAAAGCCTGCCAGATCGCGTCGTAAAGCCCGGCGTTGCGGATTTCCTCGAGATAGATCGCGTCGGCCTTGCGCAGGACGTCGAGCTTCTCGCGCGTGATCTCGCCCGGTATGCGAATGGCAAGGCCGGGGCCGGGGAAGGGATGACGCTTCACCATATCCTCGGGTAAGCCCAGCTCGCGGCCCAATTCGCGCACCTCGTCCTTGAATAGCTCGCGCAGCGGCTCGACGAGTTTCATCTTCATGCGTTCGGGCAGGCCGCCGACATTGTGGTGCGACTTGATGGTGACCGACGGTCCGCCGGAAAAGCTCACGGACTCGATGACGTCGGGATAAAGCGTGCCTTGCGCCAGGAATTCGGCGCCGCCGATCTTGTGCGCTTCCTCGTCGAACACGTCGATGAAAGTGGCACCGATGATCTTGCGCTTCATCTCGGGCTCGGTGATGCCTGCGAGCTTTTGCAGGAACAACGCGCTGGCGTCGCGATGCACCAGCGGAATGTTGTAATGATCACGGAACAGGCTGACGACCTGCTCGGATTCGCCGGCGCGCATCAGGCCGGTGTCCACATAGATGCAGGTCAGCCGGTCGCCGATGGCTTCGTGCAGCAACACCGCGACCACCGATGAATCGACGCCGCCCGACAGGCCGCACACGACCTTGCCTTTGCCGACCTGTCGGCGGACACGGGCGATCGCCTCAGCCTTGAACGTAGCCATCGACCAGTCGCCGCGGCAGCCGGCGACATGATGGGTGAAGTTCTTGAGCAGCGCCGCGCCGTGCGGCGTGTGCACGACCTCGGGATGGAACTGTACGCCATAGAAACGCCGCGCGTCGTCGGCGATGGCCGCGAAGGGCGCGCCGTCGCTGACGCCGACAGTCTTGAATCCCGGTGGCAGCACGTCGACGCGGTCGCCATGGCTCATCCACACCTGTTCGCGTTGGCCTTTCTTCCATAGGCCTTCGAACAGCTTGCAGTCAGCGACAGCCTCGAGGAAGGCGCGGCCGAATTCGCGATGGTCGGACGGCGAGACGCGGCCGCCGAGTTGCGCGCACATGGTCTGCTCGCCATAGCAGATGCCGAGCACCGGCACGCCGAGCTCGAACACTTTCTGCGGCGCGCGCGGTGACGCCTGTTCGTGCACCGATGCCGGACCGCCCGACAGGATCACTGCCTTGGGCGCAAATGCAGCGATCTTGTCATCTGCCGTATTAAACGGATGGATTTCGCAATAGACGCCGCTTTCGCGCAGCCGCCGGGCGATCAACTGGGTCACCTGGCTGCCGAAATCCAGGATCAGGACTTTTTCGGCGTTGGGCGCGGTCATGGCGCGGGCATCATCCTTGAGGCGGTGTGTCAGACGCAACCGCCTTGCGTTCGAGAATCGCGACGAAGAATCCGTCGGTGCCGTGCCGCGCCGGCGTCAGGCGCAGCATCGCGCCTTTCTCCGGCGGCTTGCCGCCGATGACGTCGCGCCAGACCTTCCAGGCCGGTAGCAGAGA
>DASQHO010000119.1:0-8723 GCA_035632055.1 Allostellaceae bacterium | reverse complement strand
ATTACGAGAAATGCGCCGACTGCATGGTGCATTCGGGCTACGAAGCGACCGCCGTGGTCGATGCCGTGAAGCATCCACTCAAGGCGCTCGGCGTCGCGCTGCGCGGCGTCAAGACCGAGGGCGAGATGGCGCCCGAGATCGTCCTCGATAAGCAGCGGCCCGCGCAATACGTCTTCTCGCGCCACGTCGAAGAGGCGATGGAGCGGATCGAAGCCGCCGAGTAGGCGCGCATTTGAATGTGATCGCGGACTAGGCCGGGCACCATCCTGGCCTTTTTCGTTTGCTGCTTACGATCGAGCGGCATTTTCTGGAATGATATCGAAGAACCCCAAAGCGCCACGACGGGTTGGACGGTGTCAGCGAACAGGCGTATATTTGACTTCGGTCGGGGTGCGCAGACTCCCGGCAAACCCAAGACGGCCCGCCGTCCAAGTTCTGCTCAACACTCGTTTTGTCGAGGGCTGAGCACATGGACAAAACTCGAGGGCGGATTCTTCCCGAAGAGCTTTATAGGCTGATTGGCACCGCTGCCGCGCCGGTTGTGATCGACGTCCGCCGGCGAGAGGACTTCAATGCCGACGACGCCCAAATTGTCGGCGCGATCCGGCGGCTTCCCGACCATATCGACCAGTGGCGGCATGAGATTCCGAAGGGCCGCCGTGTCATCGTTTATTGCGCTCGCGGGGAGCAAGTGAGCCAAGACGTCACGGCTGCGCTCGCTACGACTGGCGCCGACGCCGACTATATCGAGGGCGGCATTGCCGCATGGCGAGAGCGGGCACTACCGACGCGCCGACGTGTCGGCCCGGCGCCCAGCAAGTGGGTGACACGTGAACGGCCGACGATCGATCGTATCGCTTGTCCGTGGCTCGTCAGCCGGTTCATCGATCCCGAGGCAGAATTCATTTATGTGCCGGCCGCGACTGTGATGGAAACGGCAAAGCGTACCGGCGCGATACCCTATGACGTCGCGAACGTAGAGTTCGGTCATCATGGCGAGTTCTGCAGCTTCGACGCATTTATCCGGAACTATGGGATCGTGGATAGCGCGCTCGACCGTCTCGCCCTGATCGTCCGCGGCGCCGACACGACATGCCCAGAACTCACGCCCCAGTCTGCAGGCCTGCTCGCCATCTCCCAAGGACTTAAACTCAATTTCACCGACGACCACGCGATGCTGGCGCAAGGAATGGTCGTTTACGACGCCATTTACGCCTGGTGCCGCATGACAACGCAACAGCGGAGCCCGCCATGACGGATACCGCCGTAACCCCGCCGCAGCGCCGGCCGCTACGCGAAATCGTACTCTACTTCCTGCGGCTTGGAACCCTTGGATTCGGCGGACCGGTTGCGCTGTGCGGCTTGATGGAAAAAGAGCTTGTGCAGGACAAGAAGTGGCTGACGAAAGAAGAAATGCGCGATGCGATCGCCATATCGCAATCGTTGCCTGGGCCACTCGCAATCCAGGTCGGCATCTTCATCTCTTACATGCGTGGCGGTTTCTGGGGTGCATGGGCCGGCGGATGGGCGTTCATTCTGCCGAATTTCGTCATTGTCGCGGCGCTCGGCGCACTCTACGTCCATTTCGGCGGCTTGCCGTGGATGACGGCGATCTTCTATGGCGTCAGCCCCGCGGTGATCGCGCTGATCCTGCATTCCTGCTACCGGCTGGCCAAGCTCGGCATGGAGGATTGGCCGCAATGGATGCTCGCCGCCGGCTGCTTCGTCGTTACCGTGTTGTTGCAGGCCGAGGTTGCTGTGCTCTTCATCGGCTCGGGCGTTTTTGGCGTCCTCTATTACGGCTCGCTGTTCAAGCGTCGCGGGGGCAGCGGGGCGCTCGCCACTGCACCCCTCGCCCTTGGCACAACCAAAATCGCCAATCTCTCGATCCTTGGCCAGCTTCTTGGCTTCTTTCTCAAGGCCGGCTGTCTGACCTTTGGCAGCGGCCTGGTGATCGTACCGTTTCTCGAAAAAGGCCTGGTGCAAGAGACTGGTTGGCTTGGTGCGCGAGAATTCCTGGTGGCCGTGGCGGTTGGCATGATTAGTCCCGGGCCAGTGGTGATCACCGCTACTTTCGTCGGCTATCTGGTCGCCGGATTCTGGGGCTCGCTGGTTTGCACCATCGGCATTTTTCTGCCCTCGTTCCTCTTGATCCTCATCGTCGCTCCCACGCTCGCCCGCCGTCGCACCAATCCCAACGTTCAGGGTTTTGTGAAAGGTGCCTATGCCGCGGCGATCGGCACAATTCTGGGAGCCAGCGTGTTGCTCGGCAAAATCGCGATCGGGGATTGGCTGACGGCACTGATCGGTGTTGCGAGCTTGGCAGCACTATTCCGCTGGAAGATTAGCAATCCATCGCTCATGGCCGTGACGGCCGCTATCGGCCTCGTCGCTTTCCCGCTGCTGCAGCCGGCTTGGGTGTTTGTGAAATGAGCGACGCGATGCCACACGATTCAGTAAGGCGCCGTGCACGAGCCAAAGTTCAGCAAAAACCTACAGACAGGCGGGCGGCTCTCGTTCTAATGCTTATCGCCCTCCTAGCTGGCAATTGCGCTGCCGACGCGCGTGCCGAAACGCCTTCCCAGGCGCCATTCTCCCGTTTGTTCACGCATGTCGGAGATTTTCCGCTCGACGCGCCGACGAGCCGCATGGATTACCAGAGCATCGATCCAGCGACGCATCGGCTCTTCATCGCCAAGATGGGCGCCGGACAGCTCCTGGCGTTCGACATCGAGCATAACAATCTCGTTGCCCAACTTGACGGCTTCCCAAAAATAACCGGCGTCCTCGTCGTCCCCGCGCTCCATAAGGGCTATGCGAGCGTACCCGGTGCCGGATTTATGCCCTCCGTCACCATCGCGCTCGGCGTAATCGGCCTGTCGTCGGGTCGTGGCGCGATCGCCATTGTCGATACACAGACGCTCAAGGAGATCGCAAAACTGCCGGGTGGGGTGTTCCCCGACGGAATCGCATACGATCCTCAAGACCGTAGAGTCTTCGTCTCGGATGAACTGGGATCGGCCATCCTGGTTGTGGACGCAGACGGGAACCGGCTGGTCGCGCATATCGCGCTCGGTGGTGAGGTCGGCAACGTCCAGTACGATCCAGCTAGCGGGATGATTTACGCGCCGATCCAGTCACGGAATGCGCTCGCCGCGATCGACCCGGCAACTTTGAAGGTTCTTGCTCGCCGCTCCCTCCCGGGCTGTGCACATCCGCATGGTCTGGCGATCGCCCCGGGCGAGGCGATCGGCTACATCGCTTGCGACCGCAACGATCGGCTTATCACCGTCGATCTCGCTACGAACAAAATCCTCGCCCGCCAGCCGGTTGCCCACGACCCCGATGTCCTGGCGATCGATCCGAACTTACGGCGGCTTTATGTAGCCTCCGAGTCGGGAAACCTCTCGAGCTTCGACATCACTTCGGCACGCGCTCCGCGATCTCTTGGCGACGTGTTCGTCGGTCGCGACGCTCATTCGGTCGCCGTCGATCCGGATTCGCATCGACTGTATTTGCCACTCGCCGACGTGGGCGGTAGAGCGGCGTTGAGGGTATTAGCTCCGAAGCTCTGATTTTCAAAATGCATCCGAAAGCCACTCGGCGTCGCGCTGCGCGGCGTCACGGCCGAGGGCGAGATGGCGCCCGAGATCGACCTCGATAAGCAGCGGCCGGCGCAATACGTCTTCTCGCGCCACGTCGAAGAGGCGATGGAGCGAATCGAAGCCGCCGAGTAACGGCAAACGGCGCGGCGGGCTTGTGGCGCCGCCGGCCGCATGGACTTTCTTCCCGACCCGATGAAACGAACGCCGGCGGCAGTCCTCGCCGTGAGGCGAGAATTACCGCCGGCCACCCGCGGACCGGGTGTCGTCAGAATGCGAACTGCGTACGGAGCGCGATTGCATCCATCGACGCGCCGACCTCTGTGTTGCTCGTGGCGCTGGCGTGCTTGTCGACGTTGGCGTGGATGTAATCGAACATGAAACGCAAGTTCGAGCTCGGATACCAATTGAGGCCGACCGTGTAGGTCTGCTGCTTGCCGCCTGCGACGCCGGTGGATGTGCCCAACATGTCGTTCAGGTCGATGACGCTATAACGTGCGGCCACCTCCCATGCGCCCCAATAACCACTGCCGGGCGCGAACGGATGCGCGGGCGCGAGGCTAGTGTAAGCGCCTGCACCGGGCTTGTAGTGCCGCTGCTCGCCCGTGAGGGCGTAGCTCGCCTCGGCATAGCCGCCGTTGAAGTTCAGGTCTGACAGACCCTGGCGATCGACGGTGTAGTGGAAGTATTCGGCTTGGCCGTAAAGCGGGCCGATATTGCCGGCGAGCTCGGGACCGAAGACGTGGCCGCCGGTCATCGGATTGACCGTGCTGCCGATGGTTCCGGTGTTCAGGATGGTCTGTTTGTCGATGTCCAGTTCGGGCGCATCGCTGAGCGACAGGCCGCGGAAGCCGTTCGCCGCCGCGACCGGCGGCTTGAGCAGCGCGTCCACATCAGCGCCCACGTGCAAGGTCGCATCCGGAGTCTGCACCAATTGATACGTCAGACGGCCGGTCATGGCGATTTGCGTCGCGACGCCCTTGCCCGACGCACCGCCATTGTCGGAATTGCCCGACGCGTTGCCAGTGCCGAAGACGCCGGCCCAGGCGCGGTCGTTGTTCCACCACGCGCCGATGGCCGAGCGGTTGTCACCGGAGCCGAATTCGGTCGCGACCACCTGCGACGACGAGCGCTCGAGGAACATGATGTCGTTCGAACTCGTCGCCTCGTCGAGCGTATAGGGCGTGTCCTGATAGCCGACGATGAAGTGGATCGGCAGGCCGTTATAGGTCACGAAAGCGTTTTCGATGGTCGAGCCGTTGTCGGTCGTCGAACCGCCGAAGTCCATGATGAAGGCGTAGCCGAAATCGTTGTCGATCTTGCCTTGGACGCCGAGACGCGCGCGCCGCGCTTTTACGCCGCTCTGCAGATCGTTCGGTGTCGTGCTGGTCGACTTCTTGCTGTAGTTGAGATAGTCGCCCATGTCGAAATGGAGCCGGCCGGTAAGTGACAGCGTGTTGGCGCCGTCCGCGCTCGAGAAGGTCGGCGACAGGCCGCTCATCTTGAACAAGGGTTGGCCGGCCGGCGTTTCCGCCTGCGCCGGCGCGGTCTTGATCTGATCGACCGTGGCGTCCGTCTGCACCTGCGTCTGCTGTGTCTGCTGGACCTGGTTCTGCAGGTTCTGCAGCTGCTGATTGAGCTGCTGGATCTGCGCCTTCAGGCTTTGCATTTGGCTGTTGAGCGATTGCGCCTTGGCCGGCACGGTGGTCATCAACAGCGCGCCCACCGCGACGCTGCCGAGGAAATATCTCCCGAACGACATTTTCATCCTTTCGTGGAATTTTCTGTTGTCCCCCAACGGAATTGCCGCGCATTCAACGCAGCAATGGCGGCGGACCATACGGACCGTTAGCTACAGCTAACTTTCGGTTTTGTTGCAGTTGCGTGACGATGTGAGCGCAATCGAATGACACGCGGGGCCGGTGCAAGCGCATGCCGCAGCCGCGATACCGTTGCGCATCGCATTGAATTGCTGGGGATTCATGCGCGCGATCGGCAACGCGCGGTACGACCGAAACAACGACAGCGTCCGAGCCGGCGTGAAAATGATCAGCGGCTGCGGCGAACCGCCGCGGCGTGAAATGTCATTCGCTTTTTGGTTTTCCGTTCACGCCAAAGTGTGGAGCTGGCGATGCCGCGGCAGACTTATAATGAAGTGTTCAGGAGCGATCTCATGCGTCGTGTCGTCGTTCCGTCGCTCGTGCTGACGTTCTTCGCCCTCGCCGCCTGCGGACCGGCACCCCAGCGGGAGTGGCCGATCTGGACCGGCGGCGGCACCTACGACAGTCCCGACTCCTATCGCAGTCCAACCAATTAGACAGGGCTCGCCATGTCGAGAACGTGCCGTACCGTCGCCGCGCTGATCTTGGCCATCATGCTCGCCGCCTGCCGCGGCGCCGAGACGCCGATGGTGACGCATTGGTACGGTACCGGCTCCGACACCACCGGCGTCTATGACACGCCGGAGTCCTACCGCAGTCCAACCAACTAGGCGGCGTGATGTCGCGAATGCGCTTCGCCATCGCGATTGCCTTAGCCGTCATGCTCGCCGCCTGCCGCGGCGCCGAGACGCCGATGGTGACGCACTGGTACGGCACCGGCTCCTACACCACCAGCGTCTACGACGATCCGGCCTGGTATCAGGCGCCGGGCGGACAGATGTAAGGCTCAGGCGTTGTAACTGACCGTACCGGCGGCAATGAGATCGTAGCCACCGAGCGCCCGCGCCCGCTCGACGAATTCAGCGGTGCGCGTGAAGCGCAACAGCTTCTGCACCGGCGGCTCGAAATAATCGCGCCGCCGCATCGCCAGATCGAAACGCTCCCAGCGCAGCGGCACAAAGCCAAGCTTATGGCGCTGCGCGACGGCGCGCACCGCGACGCCGGCATCGGCTTTGCCATCGAGGATCGCCGCGGCGATGTCGGTTTCGGTCAGCGCCGGCTGCGCCGGACCGGGCAAATCGTCGAGCCGCAACTTGGCTTCGGCGAGCACGTGCCGCAGCAGCATCTGCGCGCCGGCACCTTCCTGCCGGCGCAGCACGCGCACACCGTTATGTCCGAGATCGGCCGGCGAACGGATGCCGCGCGGATTGTCGCGGGCCACCACCAAGCCCTGTTCGCGCTTGGCCCATTCGATCAGCACGACGTCGGCGAGCCCGCCAAGGGCCTGAACCGCCGGCCGGTTGTATTCGCCGCTCGCCGGATCGAGCAGGTGAATGCCGGCGACGATTGCCTTGTTCGCGACCAGGCGTCTGAGCCCGTCTTCGCTGCCGCCCGCCAGCAGCGCCAACTCGGCGCCCGATTCGCGCAGCGCCCATTCTAGCAGCGGGTCGTGACTGCCGGCCGCCACGGGCGGCGCCGGGTGCAAATCGGGCCCGGCGAATTCGGTCTGCCGCATCACCCAGAGATCGACCAGCTGGCGCGGGAATAGCAGCTTGCCGGTGACCCGCGAGCAGGGAATCTGCTTGGTGCGCACCAGCTCGTAAATCGTCCGCTCCTTGAGCCGGAGATAGTCGGCGACTTCCGCAGTATTGAAAAATTCGCGCATGGGCTGCTGCGCGCAACTATGCATACTTCCGCGTGAATTACCAAGTTCGGCTGTTTCCGCTTAGGGAGCAGGAATTTGCTGCCGATACCGGTGGTACACCACGATAAAAAAATTGTTAGCCCCGGACCACAATCGGAGCTAACCAATTAGGTGTCGGCCTCCCAAGGAGCCGTCACGTAAACAAGCCAAAAGCACTCGGAGGGAACCCCAATGTCGTTTTTCGATAAGAGCCGGACGGTCGCACCGTCGGGCTATAGCCGGTGGCTGATACCGCCGGCGGCGCTTTGCGTTGATCTCTGCATTGGACAAGCCTACGCCTTCAGCGTCTTCAACCTGCCGATGACCAAGCTCATCGGCATCACCAAATCGGCGCCAGGCGATTGGCTGCTCACCGACCTGGGCTGGATATTCAGCCTGGCGATTTTCTTCCTCGGCGTGTCGTCGGCGATTTTCGGCCGCTGGGTGGAGGAAAACGGACCGCGCAAGGCGATGTTCACCGCGGCATGCCTGTGGGGCGGCGGTTTCATCGTTTCGGCAATTGGCGTCTACATCCACAACATCTGGGTGATCTATATCGGCTACGGTGTCATCGGCGGCTTCGCGCTTGGCATCGGCTATATTTCGCCGGTTTCCACCCTCATCAAGTGGTTCCCTGACCGGCCGGGTATGGCGACCGGCATGGCCATCATGGGCTTCGGCGGTGGCGCCTTCATCGCTTCGCCGTTGTCGGTATGGCTGATGGCCAACTTCTCGACTCCGACGCATGTCGGCGTCGCTGAAACCTTCATCGCCCTCGGCGTGATCTATTTCTGCTTCATGTGCGTCGGCTCGATCATCGTGCGCATTCCGGCACCGGGCTGGAAGCCGGAAGGCTGGACCGCGCCGGCGCAGCCCAAGAAGCTGATCACCACCAACAACGTCTACGTCTATCAGGCGTTGAAGACGCCGCAATTCTGGCTGATCTGGTGGGTGCTGTGCCTGAATGTGACCGCCGGCATCGGCGTGCTCGGCCAGGCTTCGGCCATGATCCAGGAGATGTTCCCCGGCAAGGTGACGGTGATCGCCGCTTCGGGCTTCGTCGGCCTGATGAGCCTGTTCAACATGGGCGGGCGTTACTGTTGGGCGACGTTGTCCGACTATATCGGGCGCAAGAACACTTATGCCGCGTTCTTCGTCCTCGGCACCGTCCTCTACATCCTGGTACCGCAAACCGGTGAGGCGGGCAGCGTCGCGGCGTTCGTGATCTGCTTCCTGATCATCATCAGCATGTACGGCGGCGGGTTCTCGACCGTGCCGGCCTATCTGCGTGACATGTTCGGCACGCGGTATGTCGGCGCGATCCACGGCCTGTTGCTGACGGCCTGGTCGATGGCCGGCATCTTCGGACCGGTGCTGGTGAACTACATCCGCCAGTACAACGTCACGCACGGCGTCGCCAAGGCGCAAGCCTACAACACGACGATGTACGTCATGGCGGTGCTGCTGGTGATCGGCTTCTTCTGCAACCTGGCGGTCCGCGCGGTGAACAAGCGTCACCACATGACGGCCCAGCAGGAAGCGCAGGCAGCGGCCTGA
>DASQHO010000118.1:0-3100 GCA_035632055.1 Allostellaceae bacterium | reverse complement strand
GACCACGTCTTGATGATCTCGTTGCGTCCGGACGCGCGCGACTTTTCGGCTTTCTTCATCAGATAGCCGTCGACGAACGGTCCTTTCCACACAGAACGTGCCACGCTCGGGTCTCCTACTTGTCGCGCTTCCGCCGCACGATGTAGCGGTCGGTAGCCTTGTTGTGACGCGTCTTGTTGCCCTTGGCGCCTTTGCCCCAGGGCGAAACCGGATGCCGGTTGCCGCGGGTGCGGCCACCGAGCGGATGATCCACCGGGTTCATCGCCTCGCCGCGCACGTTGCCGCGCCGGCCGAGCCAGCGCGAGCGGCCTGCCTTGCCGATGACGACGTTCTGCTCGTCCGGGTTGGATACCGCGCCGATCGTCGCCATGCAGTCGGCGCGCACCATGCGCACCTCGCCCGAGGCCAGACGCAGCAGGGCGTAGCCGGCGTCGCGGCCGACGAGCTGGACGAAAGTGCCGGCGGAACGCGCCAGCTGGCCACCCTTGCCCGGCTTCATCTCGACGTTGTGGATGATCGTGCCGACCGGGATGTTGCGCATCGGCATGGCGTTGCCCGGCTTGACGTCGACATGATCGCCGGAAACCACCTTGTCGCCGGCCTTGAGCCGCTGCGGCGCGAGGATGTAGCTCAGCTCGCCGTCGGCATACTTGATCAGGGCGATAAAGCCCGAGCGGTTTGGATCATATTCGAGCCGCACGACGTCGGCCGGCACATCCATCTTGCTGCGCTTGAAGTCGACCATGCGGTAACGCTTCTTGTGGCCGCCGCCGCGCCAGCGCTGGGTGATACGGCCGAGATTGTTGCGACCACCCTGCTCGCGCTTGCCGACGGACAGCGCCTTGACCGGACCGCCCTTCCACAGCTCGCTGCGGTCGATCAGCACCGTGTGGCGCAGGGTCGGTGTAACCGGCCGGAATGTCTTGAGCGCCATGGTTTAGACTCCCGTCGTCACGTCGATCTTTGACCCTTCGGCCAAAGTGACGATCGCCTTCTTGTAATCGGAACGCTGGCCGCGCCGGCCGCGCATCATCTTGCGCTTGCCTTTGACGCGCACGGTGTTGACCGCCTCAACCTTGACCTTGAACAGTCCCTCGACCGCGGCCTTGACCGACCGTTTGTCCGCATCCAACGGCACGCGGAACGTCACCTGATTGTGCTCCGAGATCATGGTCGCCTTCTCGGTGATCACCGGATGGCGCACGATGTCGTACATCTGGTCGCGGGTAAGCGCGGGCGTCTCGCGCTTGATGTAGCGAAAGCGGCTCATTTCAGGCGCGCCTCCAACGCTTGCACGGCGTCGCGCGTGAGCACGAGCGTGTCGCGGCGCATGATGTCGTAGACGTTGGCGCCCTGCTGCGGCAGCACGTCGATGCCCGGCAGGTTGCGCGCGGCGCGGGCGAAACTCTCGTCCAGCGTCGCGCCGTCGATGATCAGCGCCGACGCCAAGCCGAGTTTGGCGAAGCTCTTCGCCAGCGCGCTGGTCTTGGCGTCCTTCACCTTGGCGCTGTCGAGCACGACCAGCTTGCCTTCGGCCTGTTTCGCCGACAGCGCGGTCTTGAGCGCGAGCCGACGCACCTTCTTCTGGAGGCCGTATTCGTGGCTGCGCACGACCGGACCGAAGATGACCGCGCCGCCGCGGAACTGCGGCGACCGCAGAGAACCCTGGCGCGCGCGGCCGGTCCCTTTCTGCTTCCACGGCTTTTTGGTCGTGCCGGAGATGTCGCTGATACCTTTGGTCTTATGCGTGCCGGCGCGGCGCTTGGCGAGCTGCCATTGCACCATGCGCGCCAGAATGTCCTTGCGCACCGGCAAGCCGAAGATGTCGTCGGCAACTTCGATATCGCCAGCAGCTTTGTTATCGAGGCTCTTCACCGCGAGCTTCATTTCTTGTCGCCTCCTGCCGCCGGCTTAGCTGCCGGCTTTTCTTTGGCGGCTTTCGAAGTTTTCTCGACCGGACGCTCGATCGCCTTGAGCGGTGGGCGGCCCGGCTTCGACCGCTTGGCAGCATCGCGCACAAGGACGTAGCCGCCGGCTGCACCTGGCACCGCGCCGGTTACCATCAACAGGCCGCGGGCCTCGTCGGTTGCTACCACCTGGAGATTCTGCGTGGTCGCGCGCACGTCGCCCATGTGGCCGGCCATCTTCTTGTTCTTGAATACTTTGCCGGGATCCTGGCGCTGACCCGTTGATCCGTGGCTACGATGAGACACCGACACACCGTGCGAGGCGCGCAGGCCGCCGAAATTGTGCCGTTTCATCACACCGGCAAAGCCGCGGCCGATCGTCGTACCGGTGACGTCGATGTACTGGCCGGCGGAGAAATGCGTAACCTTGAGTTCGGCGCCGGGCTCAAGCATCGCGTCGGCGCTGACGCGGAACTCAATCAGCTTGTGCTTGGGCTCGATCTTGGCCTTGGCATAATGGCCGCGCACCGCCTGCGACACGTTCTTGACCTTGGCGCTGCCAGTGCCGAGCTGAACCGCCGTGTAACCGTCCTTTTCGGCCGTGCGCACGGCGATCACGCGGCAATCGTCGACCTTCAGCACGGTGACCGGCAGATGGTTGCCGTCCTCGGTGAAGAGACGGGTCATGCCCAGTTTCTTGGCGATAAGGCCGCTACGCATAATCCAATGCCCTACAGCTTGATCTCGACGTCGACGCCGGCGGCGAGGTCGAGCTTCATCAGCGCGTCCACCGTTTGCGGCGTCGGATCGACGATGTCGAGAATCCGCTTGTGGGTGCGGATCTCGAACTGTTCACGCGACTTCTTGTCGATGTGCGGCGAGCGGTTGACCGTGAACTTCTCGATCTTGGTCGGCAGCGGAATCGGCCCGCGCACGCGCGCGCCGGTCCGTCTCGCCGTGTTGACGATCTCGCTCGTCGACTGATCGAGGATACGGTGGTCGTACGCTCGCAGCCGGATACGGATATTTTGGTTTTCTGTCGCCATCGCCGTTTACTTAATAATCTTGGCGACGACGCCGGCGCCGACGGTGTGGCCGCCTTCGCGGATGGCGAAGCGCAGGCCTTCGTCCATGGCGATGGGGGCGATGAGCTCGACCTCCATCCGGATATTGTCCCCCGGCATCACCATCTC
>DASQHO010000117.1:0-8348 GCA_035632055.1 Allostellaceae bacterium | reverse complement strand
AGGCGGCACCGCCTTGATGCAAGACCAGCAGACGGCGGGCATCGACTTGCCGCTCAAGGCGCTGGTCTGGCAAGACGCCGATGGCAAGGTTTGGCTCGGCTATAACGATCCGGCGTGGATCGCCCAGCGTCACGGGCTTGGTGCGTCCAGCGCACCGGCAATCAAGGCGATGACGGCGGCGTTGCACGCGATCGCGCAGGAGGCGACGAAATAGCGCGCCAATTCCGAGCGGCGAGGACAACAACGCCATGATCGAGAATTTTCGCGATCACGCCGCGAACGAGCGCACCTTTCTTGCGTGGGTGCGAACCGCCATTGCGGTCATGGCCTTCGGCTTCCTGGTCGAACGGTTCGATATTTTTCTGGCTTACATCACGCCGCAATCGCCGGCCCGCGCGGTGCCGTTTCACGGCCAAAAGTTCGCGAACGAAGCCGGCCTTGCTTTCATCCTTCTCGGCGTCGCCATGATCGCCATTGCGGCCGTCCGATTTTTCCGGATCGCCAAGGACATCGAACGCAGCAAAACCGTTGCGACCTCCGGTTCGCGGTTCGACCTAGCGCTCGCGGCGCTGCTCCTATTGATGGGCTTTTCGCTATTTCTCTATCTGTCGCGGGCCGTTCTGCCGTCACTGTGACTCCTTAGCCCACCGCGAACTACGGCACGACGAATGGCCACGCTCGTGACGGCAGGCGATGAGCGGGATAGATTCGAATACCTGCCCGCTCAGTCCATCATTTGCCCAGGGAGGCCAGCTCATGTCGCCGATATCGAAGGGTCTCGCGAGTTTTGCAGCTGCGGCCGTGCTGTCGTCGCCGGCCAGCGCTCAGGGGCTGGTCAGCCAGAAGAATATTCCGCTGGCGATGGCGCAGACCATCGCCAATGCCGCGCTGGCGCAGTGCTATAGCATGGGCTTCAAAGTCTCAGTGACGGTCGTCGACCGCGACGGATTGCCGATTGTGATGCTGCGCGGCGATGGCGCAGGTCTGCATACGCCCGAAGGCAGCGACCGCAAAGCCTATACTGCGCGCACGTTTAGCCAGCCGTCAGCGGATTTCCTCAAACGGGTGCACGACGATCCAAACTCGGCCGGCTCCCTCCAATACACGCGCGTTCTGGCGCTCCCCGGCGGGCTGCCGATCAAGGTGGGCAACGACGTGGTCGGCGCGGTCGGCGTTTCCGGTTCACCCGGCAAGGACGACATCTGCGCGCAAGCCGGCATCGACAAGGTGGCCGATCAACTCAAATAATCCCGGCTTGTCGGTGCTCACGCGGCGAATTGATACGCCGCCATGCTCATGCTGCCGAGCGTGAAGCCTTGATTGATGCGCACCGCCTTGGCGTGTTCGCCGGCGGCGCCATAGGCGACGAAGATCGGCAGGAAATGCTCGGGTGTCGGCTGCGCGCGCTTGGCTTCGGGCGCAACCGTCTCCCAATCGAGAAAGTCTTTTTCCTTGCCCGCAGCGAGCGTCGCCGCGAGCCAATCGTCGAAGGCCTTTGCCCACGCCGGTGTCGCTCCGCCGTCGCGTGCCATCTCGCGCAGATTGTGCACCGCGCCGCCGGTCGCCAGCACCAGCACGCCTTCATCCTTGAGCGGGCGCAACGCCTGGCCGAGCCGGACGTGCCAGCGCGCGTCGCGTTGCGGCTGCACGGAGAGCTGCGCCACGGGAACATCGGCGTCAGGATACATGTTCTGCAATGGCACCCACGCGCCGTGGTCAAGACCGCGCTGGGCGTCGACCTGCACCGGAATCGAAGCGGCTTCGAGCAATGAAGTCACACGGTCGGCGAGCGCCGGCGCGCCCGGCGCGTCGTAGCGAATGCGATAGAGCGCCTCGGGAAACCCGTAGAAATCGTGGATGGTGTCGTTGCGCGCCGGCGCGTTGACCATCGGCTCGCGCGTTGTCCAGTGCGCGGAAACCGCCAAGACCGCCTGCGGCCGCGGCAGCGCGTGGCCGAGCTTCTTCCAGAATTCGCCGGTGGCACCCGGATCGACCGCGAGCATCGGCGAGCCGTGCGAAACGAAGATCGTCGGGAGTGAGCGCGTCATTCGCCCTATCTAGGCGGCCGGTGGCGGCGACGCAACCGCGGCCTGGGCATGGCCGACCGGCGGCAAACGCCAAGCCCCGAAACGGCGAAGGACGCGAAGCGCGTTCGCGTCCTTCCCCGAACCTCGCGCGCTAGCGGCGCGTGGCGCGACGGCGCTGATTGCGGCGCTTCGCTTTCGCTTTACCTTTCCGCTTTGCGGCGCGGACCGTCTTGCTCGACTTACGCGTTTTCTTCACTCGTCTAGCCACGCATCTCCTCCAAAATAAACAGTGGAACCGAATCATTATAGCAGAACACAAACGCAAACGGGGCAGCCGAAGCCGCCCCGTTGTCGAGTCGAATCGATTGAAAAAGCGATTCGCGTCAGGCGGACTTGAGATTGACCGCCGAAACTTTGCCCTGTTGGCCGCGCTCGACGTCGAAGCTGACCTTCTGGCCCTCTTGCAGATTGCCGATGCCGGAACGCTCGACTGCCGAGATGTGGACGAAAACGTCCTTCTGGCCGTCGTCGGGCTGAATGAAACCGTAACCCTTGACCGGGTTGAACCACTTGACCGTACCGATGGACATGAATGTCCCTCCATAGAAAATACCGCGACGCGGATGCATCGCAGGTCAAAACGCTGATTTGGATGGGACCGGGTCTGGCTCGGTAGGAGCGTGAACGTGGCCGACCCAAGGTCGATTGACCCGGCCTGTATGGGCTCATTCCCGGGCTTAATCAAGCACGGCGATGCCGGGCGGACGAAAGTTGCTGTAAAGTCTTGTCGTTAGCGGGCGTTGCTGAACGTCATATAAATTTGATGTTTGCGCGATTGACGACGATACGGCGACGGCTCAGCCTGATGCGAATCGGTATGGCTTGCGAAGGGGGAGCGCGTCGCAACTGGCCCAATACAAATGCTACCTGCTCAATCGCGACAACCACATCATCCGCCGCGAGGACGTCGAGGTGGAGGAGTTGGCACGCGCGATCGAACAGGGCTATGCGCTGATCGAACAGTCGCGCGAGCGATTCGACGGCTTCGAGATATGGCAAGGCGCCGAACGCCTGCACGCCTTCAAGCGCAGCAACATCTAGCCGGGAACGCGACCGTTCACGCCGCCTTGGCCTGAGCGGCGCCGACAAGCCGTTCGACCGCTTCGACAATCGCGGCATGACTCGCTTTGCCCTGGCCGGCGATGTCGAGCGCCGATCCGTGTGCCACCGACGAGAACAGCACCGGCGTGCCGATGGTGAGGCCGGCGGCGCGATTGCGCCCGAGCAATTTGGCGACGATGTGGCCCTGGTCATGGATCATCACCAGGAACGCGTCGTAGCCGGTGCGGTGGAACATCAGGTCGGCGGGAAACGGACCTTCGGCCGATATGCCCGACGCCTTCGCGGCGGCAATCGCCGGCACGATGATGTCGATCTCTTCCTGGCCGAAAAGACCACCCTCACCGGCGTGCGGATTGAGTCCGGACACCGCGATCTTCGGCCGGGCGATGCCCATCTGCCGCAGCGCGCGATCAACCGCAAGGAGCGCGCGGCCGACGCGTTCCTTGGTGACCAGCGCTATCGCGCGCGCCAGGCTGACATGCAGCGTGACGTGCGCAATGCGCTTGTCGTCGAAGCAGATCATCAGGAACGCATCCTCGATCGGCGTGCCGGTGCAGCGCGCGACGAAGCTCGGATAGCCGTCGAATTCGATTCCCGCCGCCTTGATCGCGCCTTCGGTCTGCGGCGCCGCGATGACGGCATCAACAGCGCCCGCAAGGGCAGCGTCGATCGCGGCCTTGGCCGAGGTCAACGATGCGCGGCCGTGCATCTCGCTGATCGTGCCGAGCGCGACCGTGCCGCCGTGCAACAGGTCGAGGGCCAACAGCTTGACGTCGTCGCCGGTCCAATCGACGGCAGCCGCGCTGGCGAACGACTTGACCTTGGGCGCAAGCCCGGCCGCCTTGGCATGAATTGCCAGCACCCGCGGATCGCCAACCAGCAAGGGCCGGCACTGGCGCGTCACGCGCGGATCGAGCGCCGCCTTTAACGCGATTTCCGGGCCGATGCCGGCCGGATCACCCATGCTGATGGCGATGCGTTTCATCGCGGATCCTTCAGCCCGCTTTGGCGGGCTCGTCGGGGTCGATGAATATTTCGCCCGCTTTCACCGTCGGTGTCCAGGTCCGCACCGCTTCGGTGCAGGGCGGATAGGTCGGACGGCCGCTGAACAGGTCGAAGCGGCCCTGGTGGAACGGGCATTCGAGTTCGCTGCCGAACACCGTGCCCTCCGACAGCTTGCCGGGACCGTGCGTGCATTGGTCCGCGAGAACGAAGAATTTGTCCCCCGATTTGGCGACGGCGTAAATCGCGCCGGCCGCCTCGACGCGCAGCGGCACGTCGCCGGCGATTTCGTCGACACGGCACAGGCGGAGGAGAGTCACTTGAGCGGAATGCCCGTCGGCGCGGCCATCACCTTCCAGGTATCCGCCTTGGCGTCCCACACCGAGACAATGATGTTGTTGAGCGTTAGCCCGCGTTGCGGCGAGGCGTCGAAGTCGTAGACGCCATTGACGCCCGCGATGCCTTTCACCTTGAGCAGGTAATCGCGAAGTTGCTCCGCCGTGGCGGTCGGCGGCAACTTGCGCAGCGCATCGACCACAATGGTCGCCGGATCCCAGCCGAGGATCGAGCCTTCATCCGGCTTGGCACCGGTAGCGGCGAACGCGGCGAAATATTCCTTCTGCTTTTGCGCCACGGCCGGGTCCAGTTTGACACGCGGATCGCCGTGCACCGCCCAGACCGACGATGGCAGATAAAGTTCGCGCGGCAAGAAGGCGGCGAAGCGGTGCATCTGAGCATAAGTCATGTTGCCGCCGGTGCTGCCCATCGGAACGGTGAGGCCGCCCTGCACCGCGCCGCGGAAGATCGTCGCCGACGGCGCGCCGGTGGCCCAGCCGATGAAGGCCTGCGGCTTGCCCGCCTTGATCTCTTCGATCTGGGCGCTGACGCTGACGTCCGTCGGATTGAAATGCGGATGAGCGACGATGCTGATGCCCTTGTTCTCGGGCCGCGCCAGCAATTGCTCGAAGCCTTTGTCGGCATCCTGGCCGGTGGCATCAGTCGAGGTCATCAGCGCCAGTCGCGTCCAGCCGCGGCCGCGGAAATAATTCACCAACGCCTGCGCCTGGTCGAAGGTCGACACGCCGCCGGTGAAGACGTAGCCGCCCGCGGGCGGATGGATACCCGGCGAGAAGCAGTACATCACCGGACCGTTCTGCATCAGCGGGCCCATGGCGTTGCAGCCGGCGACCAAGGTGGTCCCCAGCACGACAATAGGCTTGGTCGCCAAGACCTGGTTCGCAAGCTGCACCGACTGCTGCGGCGACGACTGATCGTCGTGGAAGACGAAGCTCACCTGGCGGCCGTGAATGCCGCCGGTCCGGTTGACCAGTTTTTCGAGGATCTGGATCGCCTGCTGCTCTTCTTGGCCGAGGAAGGCGCCGCCGCCGGTGAGCGAGGCGATGACGGGAATTTCGTAAGTGTTCGCGGCATCCGCAGGCGGCGCCTGCAGCAGGGCATAAACGAAAGCCAACGCGAGCACGCGCACGACAAGCCGCATGACGTCCTCCGCTATCTTTTTATCATTGCGGCGAACCCTAAAGGCTCGGCCAGGGACAGGCAAGGCGACCCAAAGTTCACTGTGCGATCGCGACGAGGATGACGAGCACGGCCACGCCGAAGATTGCCGCCATCAAGGCGAAGAACGGGCCAAGAATAGGATTATGGTAATAGGGCGGCTGGTGCTGGCGTCGGTAGGCGAAAGAATAGGCATAGAAACGCACGCCCGTTGTGACGACCATGGCGACGCCGAGCGCCACGAGTGCGATTCCGACCCAATCCGAGATCGCGTCCGAATAGTGGCCGGTCAGTTCGGCGCTCGCCGGAAGCGAGACGACGACCAAGCCAAAGCGATCGACAGCAAGTCCGAGAATCATCAGCCCCAGGGCGGTACGGACCCAGACCGACAGGGTGCGCTCGGCGTTCATGTAGGAGCGCTCGGCCGACAACTCGACGAGCTGCCGCATGATCGTAATCTGCTCGGGTTCCTTTTCCGGCATCGTCCCTACCCCGCAGCGCTCTAGCGCGTCTTGGCTTTCGGCGACGGCTCGATCAGGACGCGATCCACGCGCCTTCCGTCCATCGCCAGCACTTCGAGCCGGAAGTTGCCGCAGCGCACCTTGTCGCCAATTTGCGGGATGCGATTGAGGCGCGCCATCACCAGCCCGCCGATGGTGTGGAAGGCGCCCTTTCTCTCACCGGCCAAGACCGGCAGCGGCACCAGGTCGCGGACTTCGTCGACGCCGACCAGGCCTTCGACCTCGAGGCTGCCATCGTCGCGGCGCACGATCGGCGACGCCGGCTTCTCGCCACGAAAGACGATGTCGCCGACCAGCGCCTGCAGGATGTCGTGCAGCGTGACGATGCCCTGCCAATCTCCGTATTCGTTGACGACAAACAGCATCGGCGCGCCGGTGCGACGGAACAACTCGAGCGCATGCAGCGCGGTGACCGTTTCGGGCAGAAATACCGGCGGCTTCATGATCGCGCGCAGATCGAACGGCTTGTCGGACAGCAATTGGGTCAGTACATCCTTGACCTGCGCGACGCCGACGAGATGGCGGGGCTCGCCCTCGAACACGGGAAAGCGCGAGAAGTCACTGCGGACGATCTTGTGCCGGTTCTCGGTGACGGGATCGCCGAGATCGAGCCCTTCGACCTCGGTCCGCGGCGTCATGACGGCGCCAAGCAGCCGGTCACCGAGGCGAAGCGCCATTTGAATGATGGCATGCTCGGCCGCCTCGAAATGGCCGGCGGCAGCGGATTCACGCAGCAGATAGGCGATCTCCTGTTCGGTCGCCGCTGCGGGTTCGGCCGGCGGCAATGGCAGCACCTTGAGCACCAAATCGGACGTGCGGCTCAACAGCCATTCAAGCGGCACCGCAATCCGCGACAGCGTCATCAAGAGCAGCGCGACGCGCGACGCCATCGCCTCGGGCCGGCGCAGCGCGATGCGCTTCGGGGTCAGCTCGCCGAAAATCAGCGTCACGAACGAGATCGCCGCCGTGATGACTGCGACCGCAAGCGCGTGCGCGTGGATGCCGGCCCAGCCTTGATCGTTTTCGAACGCGTGCGCCAGATCGTCCGCAAGCGTCGCGCCGCCGAACACGCCGACGAGCACGCCGATTACGGTGATGCCGATCTGGATCGTCGACAGGAACCGGCCGAGATCGCTCTTGAGCGACAATGCCAGACGTGCGCCGCCGCGGCCCGCGTCGATGGCGGCCTGCAACCGGACGCGCCGCGCCGAAACGATGGCGAGCTCGGCCATGGCGAAGAACCCGTTAAGCAGGATCAGCACCAGGATGACGGCAAGCTGAAGCCAGACCATGCGGCCCCCCAGGAAATCGCGTTGCTGCTCAGGATAGAACGGAAGCCGTGCACGGCGACAGAGCGCCGCGGCGGTCGGCGTGCGGCGCATCGCGGCTGCGGCTGACCCTATGCGCGCATCAGCGCCATAAACGACTATCGCCCGCCAAGGGCGGGCGATAGCGCGAAACGTATCGGAACTGCGTTCGAAATCAGCGCGAGTAGAACTCGACCACCAGGTTCGGTTCCATCGGCACCGGATAAGGCACGTCGGCGAGCTTGGGTGCACGCACGAACTTGCCCTTGCACTTCTCGGCGTCGACTTCGAGATAATCAGGCACCTCGCGCTCGGGCGACTTCGCCGCCTCGAGCACCACGGCGTTCTGCTTGATCTTGTCCTTCAGCTCGATGACATCGCCGTCGTCCACCAGATAGGACGAGATGTTGACGCGCTTGCCGTTGACCGTGACGTGGCCGTGATTGACGAACTGGCGCGCGGCGAACGGCGTCGGCGCGAACTTCATGCGATAGACCACAGCATCGAGGCGGCGCTCCAGCAGCTCGATCAGGTTCTCGCCGGTGTCGCCGCGGCGGCGATGCGCCGCTTCATAGATGCGGCGGAACTGACGCTCGCCCAGGTTGGCGTAATAGCCCTTGAGCTTCTGCTTGGCCATCAGCTGCGTGCCGAAGTCGGAAGGCTTCTTGCGGCGCTGGCCGTGCTGGCCGGGGCCGTAGTCGCGGCGGTTGAGCGGCGACTTGGCGCGTCCCCAGAGATTGGCCCGGAGACGCCGGTTAATCTTGTACTTGGACCCTTCGCGTTTGCTCATCGTAATTCCGTGTTGGTTGCGTGTTGTTGTTGTCCCAATAGGTCTCACCGGCGCGGCTGGCGCC
>DASQHO010000116.1:0-37216 GCA_035632055.1 Allostellaceae bacterium | reverse complement strand
GTCGACAAAGCTCCAGGCGCCCATATTCTCGGGCTCTTCCTGGACCCAGACGAATTCGGCATTGCGATAGCGTGCCGCCTCTTCGTCGAGCGGCTTGGCCGGGAAGGGATAAAGCTGCTCGACCCGCAGGATGGCGACATCATCGATCTTACGTTCGCGCCGTGCGTGTAGCAGGTCGAAATAGACCTTGCCGCTGCACAACAGGACACGCCGTACCTGGGCGTCGGCGGCGAGCTTGTCGGTTTCGCCGAAGACCCGATGGAACGACGTGCGCGGTCCCATATCCGTCAGCTTGGCGGCAACCTCAGGATTGCGCAGCAGCGACTTGGGGGTCATCACGATGAGCGGCTTGCGGAAGTTGCGCCGCACCTGGCGGCGCAGCACGTGGAAATAATTCGCCGCCGTGGTCAAGTTGCAAACTTGGATATTGTCCTCGCCGCAGAGCTGCAAGAAACGCTCGAGCCGGCCCGACGAATGTTCTGGCCCCTGCCCTTCGTAGCCGTGTGGCAGCAACAGCACGATGCCGGACATCCGCAACCACTTGGCCTCGCCCGAGGCAATGAACTGGTCGATGATGACCTGGGCGCCGTTGGCGAAATCACCGAACTGCGCCTCCCACAGCACGAGCGAACGCGGGTCGGCCAAGCTGTAACCATATTCGAATCCGAGCACCGCCGCTTCGGACAGCGGGCTATCGATGACCTCAAACTGAGCCTGGCCGTCGCGGATGTAATTGAGCGGAACGTAGCGCTCCTCAGTCTCCTGGTCGAAGAATACAGCGTGGCGCTGCGAGAAGGTGCCGCGGCCGGAATCCTGCCCCGACAGGCGAACGCAGCTGCCTTCGGCCAAGAGCGTGCCAAATGCCAGCGCCTCGGCGGTGGCCCAATCGATGCCCTGACCCTTGTCGATCGTCTCGCGCTTGGCGTCGAGCTGACGGGCGATCTTGCGATTGAGGTTGAATCCCTGTGGCACGCGCGTCAGTGCGGCGCCGACATCCTTGAGCAACGCCAGATCGACCGCGGTCGTGCCGCGGCGATCGTCGCTGGTGGCGATAGTGAAACCCTTCCACTCGCCTTCGAGCCAGTCCGCCTTGTTGGGCCGGTAACTCTTGGCCGCCTCGAATTCGCCTTCGAGCCGCGCCAAGAAGGTGCGCTCGATTGTCTCGGCGTCAGTCGCGCTGAGTAGCCCCTCGTCGATCAGCCGCTGGCGATAGATCTCGCGCGTCGTTGGGTGTGCGGCGATCGTGCGGTACATCAGCGGCTGCGTGAACGCCGGCTCGTCGGTCTCGTTATGGCCGTGTCGGCGATAGCAGAACATGTCGACCACCACGTCCTTCTTGAAGCGGTGGCGGAATTCGGTGGCAATGCGCGCGACGTGCACAACCGCTTCGGGATCGTCGCCGTTGACGTGGAAGATCGGTGCCTGGATCGTCTTGGCGACATCCGACGGATACGGGCCGGAACGCGCCTGAGCCGGGCTGGTCGTGAAACCGATCTGGTTGTTGACGATGAAGTGGATCGTGCCGCCGGTGCGATAGCCCTTGAGCTCGCTGAGCTCGAGCGTCTCTGCGACCAACCCCTGGCCGGCGAAGGCAGCATCGCCATGCATCAACAAGCCCACGACTTCGTCGCGCGATTGATCGGCGCGCTGGCGCTGCTTGGCGCGGACCTTGCCGAGCGTCACCGGATTGACCGCCTCGAGATGCGACGGATTGGCCGTCAGCGACAGGTGTACGACATTGCCGTCGAATTCGCGGTCCGACGACGTGCCGAGATGGTATTTGACGTCGCCCGAACCTTGCACGTCCTCGGGATTGGCCGAGTTGCCCTGGAATTCGGAAAACAAGGCGGCATAGGGCTTACCCATCATGTTGGTGAGCACGTTGAGCCGGCCGCGATGCGGCATGCCGATGACCAGCTCTTTCATGCCGAGTTGGCCGCCGCGTTTGAGAATCTGCTCGAGCGCGGGAATGAGCGCTTCGGCGCCCTCGATGCCGAACCGCTTGGTTCCGGTGTAGCGCTTATCGAGAAACCGCTCGAGGAACTCGGCTTCGACCAGACGCTCGTAGATCGTCCGTTTGCCGCGCTCGGTGAATTCGGTCTGGTTGCGCGGCACCTCGATGCGCGCCTGGAGCCACTGGCGCTGCTCGAGCTCCTGGATGTGCATGTATTCGACGCCGACATGGCCGCAATAGGTCGCGCGCAGCGCGGCAAGGAGCTCGCGGACTGTCGCGGTCTCGAAGCCGAGCAGATTGTTGACGAAGATCGGCCGGTCGTAATCCGCTTCGGTGAAGCCAAAAGTCGCGGGGTCGAGATCGGGATGATAGGTGCGGCGATCGAGGCCAAGCGGATCGAGCTCGGCGATGAGGTGACCGCGCACCCGAAAGCTGCGGATGAAATTCATCGCGCGGATCGAATCGAGCGCTGCCTGGTGCACGGCGGCCGGCAGTGCCGCCACCGTCGCCGGCACTGCGGACGCCGCGAGATGGCCGTTGCCGAACATCGCCGGGCGCTTCTCACCCCAGCCCGGCCCTTCCATCTCTTTCAGGAAGGCCTTGGGCTCCTCGCCAAGCTCGGCAAAGAATCCTTGCCAGCTCGGATCCACCGACTGCGGATCCGCCAGATAGCGTCCGTAGAGTTCGGCGATGAACGCGGCGTTCTGGCCGGTCAGGAAGGTTTCGTTCGTAAGCGGCGGCATGGTCCTCAATGCGATCCGGCGGGCCCCCAGCGGCGACACAATATCGCCCGCATCAGTTTTACCGGCTCAAACCTTAAATAAGATGACGGACGGAGGAACCCCAGCGTTGCGCCTTTCATGGCTGCCATGAGCCCGTTGCGCGAAAATCCGCACGCGATTGCAAGGCGTTAGGCCTAGGCTTTGGTCTCCGCCAGGAGCTTCTTAGTGGCCTCGAGCAGGGCTTTGACGGCGCCGACTGACTTGTCGAACGCTGCCCTCTCGTCGGCATTGAGCGCGATCTCGACGACGCGCTCGACCCCCTTGGCGCCGAGGACCACGGGCACGCCGACGTAAAGGCCTTTGACCCCGTAAGGACCGTCGAGCCACGCTGCGCACGGCAGCACGCGCTTCTTGTCGCGCAGATAGGATTCCGCCATGGCGATTGCCGACGCCGCCGGCGCATAGAACGCCGAACCCGTCTTCAGCAGATTGACGATCTCGCCGCCGCCATTGCGTGTGCGCTCGACAATTTTGTCGATCCGATCCTGCGTCGCCCAGCCCATCTTGATGAGATCTGGCAGCGGAATGCCGGCGACCGCCGAGTAACGCGCCAGCGGCACCATACTGTCGCCGTGACCGCCGAGAACAAACGCGCTGACGTCTTCGACCGAGACTTTGAATTCGTCGGCGAGAAAATATCGGAAGCGTGCGCTGTCGAGCACGCCGGCCATGCCGACGACCTTGTGGTGCGGCAACCCGCATGCTTCGCGCAGCACCCAAACCATCACGTCGAGCGGATTGGTTATGCAGATGACGAACGCGTTGGGCGCGTGCGCTTTGATCGCGGCGCCGACTTGGCGCATCACCTTGGCGTTGATGCCAATCAGATCGTCGCGGCTCATGCCCGGCTTTCGCGGTATGCCGGCGGTGACGATCACCACGTCGGCACCGGCGATCGCGGCATAGTCGTTACTGCCGCTATAGCGGGCGTCGAAGCCTTCGACCGGCGTCGCTTCAACCAGATCGAGCGCCTTGCCTTGTGGCACGCCTTCGACGATGTCGCACAGGACGACGTCGCCGAGCTGCTTCGAGCCGGCGAGCAAAGCGAGCGTACCGCCGATCTGGCCGGCCCCGACCAGCGCGATCTTGTTGCGTGCCATCGATGACCTCATTTTGGGCAGTGCGAAACCGCGCGGAGTGCGCAGAACGGCGCGGGTTTAGCGCGATTTCGCCCCTCCGGCAAGGGGACGACCGTTACATCGGTTTAACCCGGAACCGTGGCGATGTATTCCGGGCTCTGCATCTCGTGCAGTCGCGAGGCCGTGCGCCGAAATTCGAAGGCGCCGTCACCCGCGGTGTAGAGCTGGTCCGGCGGCACTTCGGCGGACATCACGATACGACCGTGCGCGTCGTAAAGCGTGTCGATGAAGATGTTGAAGCGCTTGGCTTCGTCGCGCCGCGTCGGATCCATGCGCGGCACGCCGTCGACGACAAAGGTGTGATACCGTCGGCACAGTTCGAGGTAGTCGGCCGGCCCGAGCGTGCCGCCGCAGAGCTCGGCGAAACTGAACCACGCCACGCGGCGCACCGCGCGCGGCACGATAAGCTTGTGGCCGAGCACTGTGAGTGTCTGGGAATACGCCGAAGCATTATCAGTCAAGGCCATGAACGCGCGTTCCACCGCCCGGTAGGCGCGGTCGTCGGCCGGCGTGAAATAAGTCTGCCGGCCGATCAGGCGCGCCATGCGGTAGTCACGCGCGCTATCGAGCGCGACGATGTCGAGCTGGCGTTCGATCAGTGCGATGAACGGCAGGAAGCCCTCGCGCTGCAGGCCGCCTTCGTAAAGCTCGCTCGGCGCACGGTTGGAGGTGGCGACAATGACGACGCCGAGGTCGAGCAGCGCCTCGAACAAGCGGCCGAGAATCATCGCATCGGCGATGTCGGTGACGTGAAACTCGTCGAAGCAGAGCAAGACAGAATCCTTCGCGAACGCTGCCGCCACGCGCCGGATCGGATCGTCCGTGTCCGAAGGAAGCGCGTGGATGCGGTCGTGCACCTCGGTCATGAAGGCATAAAAATGTGTGCGCCGCTTCGAGGCCAAGCCGACCGCGCCGAAGAACATATCCATCAGCATGGTCTTGCCGCGGCCGACGCCACCATAGAGGTAGATGCCTTTCGGCGGCGCGACACGCGGCCGCATCAGGCCTAACCGCGCACGCCAGCCGCGCCGAACATTGGCCGTGCGATCGTCGACCAAGGCCGACCACAGCGTATCGAGTCTCGCCGCGACACGTTCCTGCGCCGTATCGAACACGAGTTCGCCGGCGGCGACGCGCGCGCGATAGCGCGCAAGCGGACCGGATATCTGTGAATTTGGCTGTGCGGCTGACGTCTGGCCGGAGGGTTGCATCGACGGCCCAGTCATAGCCAAAATTGCGGCGTGATTACACAGTCTCGTCTACGATGCCATCGGATTTGGCATGCCACGACGGAAGGAGACGGCACATGGACGAAGACCGGTTCAACATGGAAGTGCGCAAGTTCCTCAAAGTCGTCGGCGTCACGTCGCAGCGCGAGATCGAGAACGCGGTACGCGAGGCGATCAGCACGGGCAAGCTCAAGAGCCGCGGCAAAGTCGCGGCCAAGATGACACTGCACATATCGGAAATCGGACTCGATCACGTCATCGACGGCACAATCGAGTTCTAGCGCGTTAGACCCGCGCGACGAGCTTCTTCTTGATTTCGCCGATAGCCTGCGCCGGGTTGAGGCTCTTGGGGCAGGTGCGCGTGCAGTTCATGATCGTGTGGCAGCGATAGACTTTGAATGGGTCCTCGAACTGATCAAGCCGTTCGGCGGTCTCGGTGTCGCGGCTGTCGGCGAGCCAGCGTTCGGCCTGAAGCAATACAGCCGGGCCGAGATATTTTTCCGGATTCCACCAGTGACTCGGACACGCGGACGTGCAGCAAAAACACAGGATGCATTCCCACAGGCCGTCGAGCTTGGCGCGCTCTTCAATCGATTGCAGCCGCTCGCTGTCGGCAGGCGGCGGCGTCTTGCTCTTGAGCCACGGCTGGATCGACTTGTACTGCTCGAACATGGCACTAATATCCGGCACCAGATCCTTGATCACCGGCAGGTGGGGTAACGGATAGATTTCGACATCGCCCTTCACGTCGGCGATGTATTTGAGACAAGCCAGTGTGTTGGTGCCGTCGATGTTCATCGCGCACGAGCCGCAGACGCCTTCGCGGCACGAGCGGCGGAACGTCACCGTAGTATCGACCTCGTTCTTGATCTTGATCAGCGCGTCGAGAACCATCGGCGCGGTCTGATCGAGATCGATGTCATAAGTGTCCATGCGTGGATTGCCGCCGGCTTCGGGGTCCCAGCGATAGATGCGGAAGGTCTTCACCCGTTTGGCGCCGTTTGGCGCCGGGTGGTGATGACCTTCAACCACCTTGGAATTCTTGGGCAGGAAGAAATCGGCCATGGCGGTTCCTAGTAAACGCGTTCCTTGGGCGGGAAAGGCTGGACGTCATTCGACAGCGTGAAATTGTGCACCGGCCGGTAGCCGAGCTCGACTTGGCTGCCGCCGTTCATCCACGCCAAGGTATGTTTCAACCAATTCTGGTCGTCGCGCTTGGGAAAATCCTCGCGTGCGTGCGCGCCGCGGCTTTCGGTCCGTGCTCGTGCACCGTGCAGTGCCACCGTCGCCTGCGCCATCAGATTGTCGAGCTCAAGCGCCTCGGCCAGATCGCTGTTCCAGATCATCGAACGGTCGGACACGCTCAAATCGCCGGCCGATGATACGACCTGGGTCATTTTGCGAACACCCTGTTCGAGCAGCTCGGCAGTGCGGAAGACGGCACAATGCTCCTGCATGACTCGCTGCATCGCCAAGCGGATTTCGCCGGTTTTGGTCTTGCCTTTGGCATGGCGGACACGATCGAGCCGCGACAACGCGCGGTCGTCGGCCGACGTGGGCAACGGCTTATGCGCCGCACCCGCCTTGACGATTTCCTGGGCACGCTGGGCAGCGGCGCGACCAAAAACGACGAGATCGAGCAGGGAATTGGTGCCAAGCCGGTTGGCGCCATGCACCGAGACGCAGGCAGCCTCGCCGATCGCCATCAAGCCGGGCGCGACGCGCTCCGGATCGTCGGGCGTCGGCGCCAGCGCTTCGGCGCGCAGATTGGTCGGAATGCCGCCCATGTTGTAGTGCACCGTCGGCAAAACCGGAATCGGTTCCCGCGTCACGTCGACGCCGGCAAAGATGCGCGACGTCTCGGCGATGCCGGGCAACCGCAGGTGGATCACCGCCGGATCGAGATGCTCGATATGCAGATGGATGTAATCCTTCTTGGGACCGCAGCCGCGGCCTTCGCGGATCTCGATGGTCATGGCCCGGCTCACGATGTCGCGTGACGCGAGATCCTTGGCATGCGGCGCATAACGCTCCATGAAGCGTTCACCCTCGGAATTGGTGAGATACCCGCCTTCGCCGCGTACGGCTTCGGTGATCAGACAGCCGGCGCCGTAGATGCCGGTGGGATGGAACTGGATGAACTCCATGTCCTGTAGCGGCAATCCTGCGCGCAACACCATGGCATTGCCGTCGCCCGTACAGATATGCGCCGACGTGCAGGAGAAATAGGTCCTGCCGTAACCGCCGGTGGCCATCACCACGATCTGCGCCCGGAAGCGATGGATCGAGCCGTCCTCGAGGCACCAGGCGACGACGCCCCGGCAGACGCCGCCGTCCATCAGCAGATCGAGCACGAAATACTCGATGAAGAATTCGGCATCGTGCTTGAGGCATTGCTGATAGAGCGTGTGCAGGATGGCGTGGCCCGTGCGGTCGGCCGCCGACGCCGAGCGATGCGCCGGATTCTTACCGTAGTGAACGGTGTGGCCGCCGAAGGGCCGTTGATAAATCTTGCCCTCGGGCGTGCGCGAAAACGGCACGCCCATGTGCTCGAGCTCGATGACGGCGGGAGCCGCCTCGCGGCACATATATTCGATCGCGTCCTGGTCGCCGAGCCAGTCGCCGCCCTTGACGGTGTCGTACATGTGCCAGCGCCAATCGTCCTCGCCCATATTGCCGAGCGCGGCGCCGATGCCGCCCTGCGCCGCCACGGTATGGCTGCGAGTCGGATACACCTTGGTGATGCAGGCGGTCTTGAGACCGGCAGCGCTCATGCCGAGGCTCGCCCGCAAGCCGGCGCCGCCCGCACCGATCACAACCACGTCGTAGACATGCTCGGTGACGGGATACGCTGCCGACACGATCACAACTCGAAAGCAAATGTGGCGATGGCCGCGAGCGCGATTAGCGCCAGCACCCAGCACGCCACGCGATTGGCCAACAACGCCGCCGCCAGTCGCCCGGGTGTGTGGACGTAGTCCTCGAGCACGACGCGCACGCCGAGCGCCAGATGAAAGAACGCCGCGACGACCAGCGCGGCCGCCAGAATTGCCGGAACCGGTTGGCCAAGCCAATTTTGGATTTGCGCGCGATCGGCGCCAAGATGCGCCAGAAGCGATTCGACCAGCCACAACGCCAACGGAATCAATGCGAGTGCGCTGACCCGCTGTGCCCGCCAGTGGCGTATGGCAGCGCTACCGCTCACAGCGAACCCCAAGCATGGAGGCCACCGCCGAAAGCAAACAGCGTCAACAGCACGCTGAACGCCACCACGGTCCAACCCGTGCGATACGTCATCGGCAGATCGAAGCCGAAGCCGATATCCCACAAGAGGTGTCGCACGCCGTTGAGCAGGTGATAAAACAGCGAGAACGTCCAGCCGAGCAGGAACAGCTTACCGAGCCACGATCCCCAAAAAGCCTGCGCCGCGCGGAAACAGGCATCGCTCCAAGCTGCGCCCGACAGCCACCAGACAAAGAAAACCGCGCCAACGCCAAGCGCCAATCCGGTGCCGCGATGCGTAATCGACAGCACCGATGTCAATTGCGGCTTGTAGATCTGCAAATGGGGTGAAAGCGGCCGCTCGGCGGGAGTCATTGGCACAAGAACCTTGCGCTTTCGCACGTGCGAAGAGCGTTTGGTTTAGCCCTCCCCCTTCATGACGTCAACGCCGGGCCGCACACGGCACGCTTGCAGGCGGCGAATGTGCCGCGCGAACTCAGCGCGCGGTATCTGGCATGCCAATGGCAGCGGCCAATGCCAGGATGCGTTCGGCATCGGCAACGTGCAGCCGCTCGATAAGATGCCCGTCAAGCACCGCCAAACCCTTGCCTTGGGCCTTGGCTTCGTTGAAAGCAGCGATCACGCGGCGCGCATACGCGAGCGCGGCCTCGTCGGGCGCGAAAATCCGGTTGGCGTCCGCGATCGTGCTCGGATGGATAAGGGTCTTGCCGTCGAAACCGAGCGTCCGGCCTTGCCGGCACGAGCGGATGAAGCCGTCGGTATCGGCGATATCGAAGTGGACGCCATCGAGCACGGCCAAGCCGTAGGCGCGGGCGGCGAGGATGCAGAGGCCGAGTGCGGTCGTCATCGGCTCGCGCCGTGGCGTGTCCTCGGCATGGAGCTCTTTCGACAGATCGGCGGTGCCCATGACGAACGCCCTGAGCCGAGGCGTGGCGGCGGCGATCGCCTCAGCATGCAGGACGGCACGCGCGGTCTCAATCATGCACCAGATGCCGAGATCGAGCGGCGCGCCGGCCGAAATTAGGCTTGCTTCCGCCTTTCGCGGCTCGGCTTCGCTTTCAACCTTGGGCAGCAGGACGGCGTCCAGCTTCATCTGTGCTGCCGCGCGCAGATCGTCTTCGGCCCATTCGGTGTTGAGCGCGTTGATCCGCAGGATCAGCTCGCGCCGCCCATAGCCGCCTTGCGCGATCGCCCCAGCAATCGCGGCGCGTGCTTTGCCCTTGGCGTCCGGCGCGACCGAATCTTCGAGATCGAAGATCAGTGCATCAGCGTCGAGACCACGCGCCTTTTCCAGCGCGCGCGCGTTGACACCCGGAACGAATAGGACGCTGCGGCGCGGACGCATCCGCTAGCCAGCGCGCGCCGGTTCTCTGGTCGCCGACTTCTTGAGATAATCGCGCGCCAGCAGCTCGGCGATCTGGACGGCGTTGAGCGCCGCGCCTTTGCGCAGGTTGTCGCCGACGACCCAAAGGTTAAGTCCATGCGGCACGGTCGGATCGCGGCGGATGCGGCTGACGTAGACCGCGTCTTCGCCGGCGGCTTCGATTTGCGTCACGTAGCCCTCCTCGGCACGGCGATCTACGACGACCACGCCGGGCGCCCGCTTGAGCGCCTCGCGCGCAGTCGCCTCGTCGAGCGGAGATTCGAACTCGACGTTCACCGCCTCGGCATGGCTGATGAACACCGGAACGCGCACGCAAGTCGCAGTGACTGCGATGTTTGAGTCGAGAATTTTGCGTGTCTCAACGTCCATCTTCCACTCTTCCTTGGTCACGCCGCCGTCGAGGAAGACGTCGATCTGCGGGATGCAGTTGAACGCGATCTGTTTGGTGAAGCGTTCGCGCTTGATCGGATCGTTGACATAAACCGAGCGGGTTTGCGTGAACAGTTCGTCCATTGCGTCGCGGCCAGCGCCCGAGACGGATTGATATGTGGCGACGACGATGCGCTTGATCCGCGCCAAATCGTGCAGCGGCTTCAACGCGACCACCATCTGAATCGTCGAGCAATTTGGGTTGGCGATGATATTGCGCTTCTTGTACTGCGCGATCGCGTCCGGATTGACCTCAGGAACGACCAGCGGCACGTCCTTGTCCATGCGGAATTGCGACGTGTTATCGACGACGACGCACCCGGCCTTGCCGGCGCGCGGCGCATGCACGGCGGACACTTTGGCGCCGGGCGAGAACAGCGCGATGTCAACGCCGGCGAAGTCGAACGTGTCGAGGCTTTCGACCTTGAGCACCTTGTCGTCGCCGAACGACACCTCGGCACCGATCGAACGCGTCGAAGCGACCGCATGAACCTTGTCGGCGGGAAAGCTGCGCTCGCTGAGGATACTCAGCATTTCACGCCCGACATTGCCGGTGGCGCCAACCACCGCGACCCGATAACCCATTGAACACTCCAGCAGAAACCGCCGTTGACTTAAGCCGCTTCAAGCCCGATGACAAGTCCGCCGTGGTGCTAAATCGGCCATGAATCAGGTGTTTTTCGGCTTTTCGAGCGTTTGCGAAACGATACTGCCCAATTTTGCTGCACTGCAGTAGAATAGTTCGTTCGCTACCCCCTGTGGAGTTCGTATGAGCGTTGCGGCCCCCGACAGCAAGAAGCGCACTCCCGCTGAACTCGCGCGGCGCAAAGGCGGCGAACCGATCGTCGCGTTGACTGCCTACAGCGCGGCCATGGCGCGAACCCTCGATCCGATCGCCGACTTGCTGCTGGTCGGTGATTCACTCGGCATGGTGGTTTACGGCTTCGACAGCACGCTGCCAGTGACGCTTGAGATGATGATCGCGCACGGCGCGGCGGCAGTGCGCGGCGCGGCGCGCGCCTGCGTTATCGTCGACATGCCATTCGGCACATACCAGGAAAGTCCGGCGCAGGCGTTCAAGAACGCAGCGCGCATCATGGCAGAAACCGGTTGCGCCGGCATCAAGATCGAAGGCGGCGAGGCCATGGCCGACACGGTTCGTTTCCTGGTCGATCGCGGCATTCCGGTGCTCGGCCATATCGGGCTGCAACCGCAATCGGTCAATGTCTTCGGCGGTTTCCGCGCCCAAGGACGCAACGAAGCCGAGGCCGACCGCGTCATGGCCGACGCTCGCGCCATCGCCAAGGCCGGCGCGTTCGCCATCGTCATCGAGGGCACCAACGAGCCGGTGGCGGGCCGCGTTACCGAAGCGATTCACGTGCCGACGATCGGCATCGGCGCCTCACCCGCCTGTGATGGCCAGATTCTTGTCACCGAGGATCTGGTCGGCCTGTCGGACGGGCACAAGCCGCGCTTCGTCAAATGCTATGCCGAATTGAACTCGGCGATCGCGGCGGCGGCGGCGGCTTACGCCGAGGACGTGCGGACGCGCGCCTTTCCGGGTCCCGAACATTGCTACGGTCCGAGCACGATCGAGCGTAGCCCCAAACCGACGGCCTCGCAGCGCCGCTAGGCGCTCAACCACCGGGCGCGTAGCCTTTCGCCATCATGCACCGGGATATGATGTCGGACGACTGTGCCTGATTCTGGGCGGCATAAGTTTGCTGCACGGTGAACAGCGCGCCGGTGTCCTGCCAATCCTTGCTGCGCGCGGCGAGAATATCCTGGTTGATATTCGAATCCCGCTGCGTCGCGACCGAAGCAAGACTGTTGCAATCCGATAGATCCTTGGCGACGAGCTGCGGCGTCACGCCGTCCTTGGTCCAGGTCGGGCCGACGCAACCCAATAAAGCGAGTGCGACAACGAGGCCGGCGAACCGTTTCATGCGTGCGTCTACCCCCGTGGACGATTCGAATCCTACTCTCAAAACCCGCCGGATTGATAGTCGGCAATCGCTTGGCGGATCTCGTTCGGTGTATTCATGACGAACGGACCGTAACGCGCCACTGGCTCGTTGAGCGGTTTGCCGGCGGCGAGCAACACACGCCCCGGACCGCCCGCGAGCCGAACGGCGTTGCCGGTGCCCAGAACTGCAATCTGGCCGCGCGCCACCGCCGTGGCCGGGGCACCGACCGTCGCCGTGCCGTCGAAGACATACGCGAAACTATTGTGGGTCGCGGGCAGCGGCACCAACGCCTCGCCGGAACCAGTCAACGTCACGTCGAGTAGCAAGGGGTCGGTCACGATATCCGCGACCGGACCTTTCACGTCGTTGAATACGCCCGCCAACACCCGAATCTTGGCGCCGCCGACCAACACGGCCTCGGGGATACGGCCCGGCTCGATGTCCTGATAACGCGGCGCCATCATCTTGTGTGTCGCCGGCAGATTGACCCAGAGCTGGAACCCCCACATCAGTCCGTCCTGCTGCTCCGGCATTTCCGAATGGACGATGCCGCGGCCGGCCGTCATCCATTGCACGCTGCCGGGTGTGAGCAGCCCGCTATTCCCCTTGTTGTCGCCATGGCGCATGCGACCGGCGAGAACATAAGTCACAGTTTCGAAGCCGCGATGCGGATGCTCGGGGAAGCCGCCGATATAGTCGGCGCCGTCGGCCGAACGGATCTCGTCGAGCAGCAAAAAGGGATCGAGCGAATCCAGCGCGGGGCTACCGATCACCCGCGTCAGCTTTACGCCGGCTCCATCGTTGGCGGGAATGCCGCGGACCAGCTTGGCCACGGGCCGGATCGTCGCTGCCATATCGTGCATCGGGGAACCCTCCTGCGGCGATGATATAGGCAGGCGGAGCGGTATTTGCGACCGTGCCAGCGCATGGCTGTCATCCGGTCCGGCGGGCGTCTACAGCCATGAGAATGCGACGTCGCCCTTCGTCATCGAGCGTCGGCCAAGCCGCGATTTCCGCCAGTGTCCGCCAGCAACCACGGCACAGGCTGGTGCACGGATCGATGGCGCAGACCCGTACGCAGGGCGACGCGACCGTCTCGCTCACGACGATTTGGCCGGCTCAATCAGGTTCGCGAGCGTGGTCTTGAACAGACCGCTCTTATAATCCGCGAACGCGAAAAGCCAGCCACGAACCTTGGCGTTGATCGCCTGCGCCTCAGCGGCCGCAGCGCCGGAACCGGCAGCGCTGATCTGCACCCAACTGGTCTTGTCCCGGTCGGCAATGGCGAGCGTGACCGTCAGGCCGTCGAATGTCGTAAAGCGGGCATGCGCAATGCCGTTTTCCGGCAATGCAATCGCTGCCGCCGGCTGGACGTCGGCGAGTTCGAGCGACGCCAGCGCGCCGGCCGGCTCGGCTAGCGGATCGCCGTCTTTGAGCTTCTTGCCTTTGGGTATCGAATTGGCGAGATGGAACCTGTCGCCAGCGGCGGAGCGCGCAATAGTGACTTCAGTACCGTTGGCCGCGGTAAAGACAGCCTCCTTGATCGTCGCCGCCGGTACGTCGAACAGCGTCTTGTCGAGCCAAACACCCGAATCACCGGCGAGATCCAGCGACCCACGCGCGAGCCAGCTCTGGACGTCGCCCGGCTTGCGCAGATACAACCCATCATCGCCGCCGCCGAGCTCGTCATACTTGCTTTTGCCGGCGATGATGTCGGCCAGCAGCTTGCCATTGGCGCCTGCGACCGTGACCAGCGTCGATTTGGAATCGGGCTTGCCGGCATCCTCGACACCGAGGCGCGGATAAAGCTTCGGCTCGCGCGTCTTCGGTTCGACATAACGGAGCTCCGCCAGACCGAGCAGCAAATGGCGAACGCGCGTCGCATCAGCAGGCCAGCCGCCTTTGTCTTCATCCTGCCAGCCGGTCGCTGCGTGTTTCAGTGTCACCTTCTGCACACCGCGGACCATCGTGATGCGGTCGACCGATTGAAGCTGCTGGCCGAGATCCGGCAGAACAAGCGCACCAATCAGCGGATCGTTCTGGGCCGTTGAACCACCGATGCTCGACGCCACCGCCAGCACCACAGCCAGCGCGGCAACGGCGAGCAGAATCAGCAGATGACGCTGTCGCATGCTGCCCTCTTCGCCTCAGCCGGTTGCCGTCCGGCGCTGCCGCCGCCGCACCCGGACGGCGCCGATCACCATAGCCGCAAGCGCCACCAGGATCGGAATGAACGCGACGTCGAAGAATTCAACCCAGCTTTGCAGCCTGTCGATATCTTCGCGCTCCGCAAGTTGAACCTGTCGCAATTGCCGGCGGGTCGCGAGCAACTGGGCGCGGAAGTTTTCGATGGCCTCGTTCTGCGCGGCGTCGACGGCGCCGGCTTGATGCGTGCCCTTATCGCGCAGATCCTTGAGCTCCTGCTCGGTGTCCTTGAGCTTGTCCTCGAGACCTTTTTCGCTCGCCTGGTAGCGCTCGTCGGCAGCGCGTTGGATGTTCTGCACGAGCGTGAACGGCCGTACCGCCGTGCCACGGCTGCGTAAGCCGATGAGATCGGCGCCGCCAGCGAGGACATCGATGGCGTCGGTGACGAAATCGCCGTTGTTGGCGTTGGGCACGGCGACGCGCTGGCCGAAAAAGTCCTGCACCTGCACCCAGAAACGGTCGTCGAGGACGTCGGTGTCGGCGACCGCGACGACGTCAATCGGCTTGACCGCGGTTTTGATCTGCTCAGGTGGCGGCGCATCGGCTTTCTTGTCGGCCGTCGCTACCTTGCCCTGCTCGCCTTTGGGCGGGCCGTCCGGGAAGGCGGTCGCGGCGGGGCCCGTAATCTGAGCCGCGATCACTAGCTTTTTGCCACCGGGTTTGAATCCGGCGAGCAGTGCGGCGGGATCGGGCGTCTGGAATTTATCGGCCGGGATTTCCATTGAATCCGTCGAGGTTGATATCAGCGGCGCGAACGTTGTTTTCGCGCCAGTCAGCGGCTCGAGCGCGCCGGCCGTCGCGACGTTGATCTGTGACAGATCGGCGGTGATCGGATTGTCGCGGCTGAGACTGTTGGTTTTGAGCGTCAACCAGCCGACATAATCGACGGCCTGGACGTTGGCCGCGGTGCCGGCGTTGACGCGCTCGGCATTGGTGCGATCGGCGGCGACCATCTTCGGCACCAGGCGCAATCCCCAGGCGGCGAACAGCTTGTCGAGGCTGCTGTCGTTCGGCGCGGTGGGCGGATTGAGCCGGCTCGGATGCAGCCGTTGGGTTTCAGAATCGGGATCGACGAATACCAAGGCACGCCCGCCCTTGAGGACGAACTGGTCGATCGCATAGAGCGTCTTATCGGACAGGTGCTGTGGATGCACGAGCATCAGTACGTCGACGTTGCTCGGAACCGCGTCGAAATCCGTGCCGAGCGTCTGGATGTCGTAAAGCTGCTGCATCTGCTCGATCACGACATACGGCACCAGCGGACGGCCCTGCATAGCCGCCATCAAGTCACCTTCCAGCGGCAATTGCGTCGCCAGACCCACGACGGTCTTGTGCGGATTGGCGAGACCGGCGATCAGTTTGGTCAGGTCGTATTCGAGGAAGCGTTCGCGATCAGTCTGGAAGAACGGAATAACCGCCTGATCGTCCGTCGAATTGGTGCCGGCGAGACCGAAATAGACCTGCTGGCCGCTTTGATCGAGCGGGACACCCTGCAGACCGAAGGCGACAGCGCGATCCTCGACCGGCGAGAACGGCTCGGGATCGAGCGATTGGAGCACGATCTTGCCTTTGGCCATTGCCGCGTATTCCTGCAGCATTTCGCGCACGCGGTCGGCAAAGACGCCATAGGACGGAACTTCGCGGCCGAGCTGCGGCGAGTAATAGAACCGCAGCGTGACTGGTTCGCGGATCTTGGCGAGCGTGGCACGCGTTGCCGGCGATAAGGTGTACAGGCCCTCTTGTGTCAGATCGATCCGCAAACCGCCTAGCCAGTTGCCCGCAATGACGTTGACGGCGACGAACAGAACGATGGCCGCAGCAAGCGACGCGAGCGCAACAGTACGGCGGGACAATTGAATATTCATCGTCCGCTTCAATCCGCCTTCTTCAATTCGACGATCACGGCGTTGGCATAGAGGAACAAGGCGATCACCGAAACGAAGAACACCGCGTCGGGCACCTCGATCACGCCGCGCATGATCGCGTTGAAATGCGTCAGGAAGCTGAGCGAGGCGACGACGTTGATCAGCGCCGTCGGCGCCCACGGTGTCAGGAAGCCAAGCACGATCGGCGACCCGCTCACAGTGAAGATAAAGCAGGCGGCGGCAGTGATGACGAACGCGATGACTTGGTTTTTGGTCAACGCCGAGAGTGCCGCACCGATGGAAAGGAAGGCGCCAGCCATCAGCAAGCTGCCGATGTAACTCGCGAGGATCACGCCGTTATCGGGATGGCCGAGTATGTTGACCGTGATCCAGAACGGGAAGGTCAGCGCCAGCGCGATCGCCGCGAACGCCCAGGAGGCGAAAAACTTGCCGAAGACAGCGGATCCAACCGAGATCGGCAAGGTCAGGAACAGTTCAATCGTCCCGCTCTTGCGTTCCTCCGCCCAGAGCCGCATCGCCAGCGCTGGAATCAGCACAAGGTAGAGCCAGGGATGGTAGTTGAAGAACGGCAGCAAATCGGCTTGGCCGCGGTCGAAGAAATTACCGACGAAAAACGCCAGCGCACCCGCCATCACCAGGAAAATGACAATGAAGACATAGGCGAGCGGCGTCGTGAAATAGCTGGCCAGTTCGCGCCGGAAAATGACCCAGGTCGAATGCACGGGCGCCTCAGGCGGTAATGTTGCGGAAGACTTCGTCGAGCCGGCCGCGCTCGACGCTCAGGCCGCGGACTGCCCAGCCCGCGGTGCGCACCAGATCTGTAACTTCGCCAACGATGGCCTGGCCGCTGCGTGGCAAGACAAGGAGCGCCCGGTCACCGGATTCGTCGACCTTTTCGACGGCCGCCACGCCGGGCAAACGCAGCAATGCGGTTTCGGCTTCGTCGTGGCCGTCCACGAGACTGACGCGCACGGCGTTGTGCAGACGCGAGCGGGCGGCGAGCTCGACCGGCGTCGCGTCGGCCAAGAGGCGGCCAGCGGAGATGACGATCGCGCGTGTGCAGACCGCATCGACCTCTTCGAGCAAGTGCGTCGAGATCACGATGGCCTTTTCCGGCGCCAGCGCGCGGATGAGGGTGCGGACCTCGTGCTTCTGATTGGGATCGAGTCCGTCCGTCGGCTCGTCGAGGATGAGTACGTCCGGATCGTGCAGCAGGGCCTGTGCCAGGCCGACGCGGCGCTTGAAGCCTTTGGACAGAGTCTCGATCGGCTGTTCCATCACGGACGCGAGCGCCGTCCGCGCCACCGCAAGATCGATGCGCCGCTTGGCTTCGTCGCCGGCGAAGCCGCGAATTTCAGCGATGAAGCGCAGGAAGCTGCGCGGCGACATGTCGGGATAGGCGGGCGCGCCTTCGGGCAAGTAGCCGATACGGCGTTTGGCGGTGATCGGATCGGCGACGATGTCGGCGCCGCACACGATCGCCGTGCCTTCGGTCGGCGCGAGGAAACCTGTAATCATCTTCATTGTTGTGGATTTGCCGGCGCCGTTCGGACCGAGGAAGCCGAGCACTTCGCCCCGACCGACCGAAAACGAGACGTGATCGACCGCCAGAATGTGGCCGAACCGGCGCGTGAGGTCGCGGACCTCGATCATCTCGGCCATGGGAACATCGGTTCGGGATTGATTACGCATGGTTGCCGTGCCGCGGAGCGTCATCTGCGGCGTTTTACGTCGTCGAATCAAGCATGTTCAAACGCGCGGCGGACACTTAATTCACTGTAATGTCGCTCGCCCGCCGGTTGCGTCAGCCTGTCGCCTTACGCGTCGGTCGGCCGCTATCGACATCGCTGCGCGCTTGGGCCGTCCCGACGACGCGCTCGGCCGGCAGCACCACTGTGACGATTGTGCCTTCACCGACGCGGCTTTGCAGGCTGATCTCACCGCCATGTAGCTGAACGAGCCCGCGCGTGATCGATAAACCGAGGCCGGTGCCTTCGATTTTGCGGTTGGGCTCACGCTGCACCCGCTCGAACGGATGGAACACCCGCTCGATCGAATCCGCCGGAATGCCGATACCGGTATCCGCCACGCGGATCACCGCATCGCCGCGGTCACCCAAGGTGACGGTGACGCCGACCTCGCCGCCCTCGGGCGTAAATTTTACCGCGTTGGAGAGAAGATTGAGCAGAATCTGGCGCACGGCCTTGGGATCCGCCTTGACCGCAAAATCCTTCAGTCCACTCGTCGTCACGGCAATCGATTTCGCCTGCGCCGGTATCTCGATCAACGCCACCGCATCCTCGATCGCTGCCGTCAGCAACACGCGTTCCTCACGCAACTCCAGCCGGCCCGCTTCGATTTTCGCCATCTCAAGCAGATCGTCAATCAGCGCCAGCAGATGCTTGCCGCTCGACTGTATGAGCCGGGCATAGTCGCCGTACTTTTTGTCGGTCAACGGCTCGTGGGTCTGCGCGTCGATGAGCGACGAGAATCCGATGATGGCGTTGAGGGGCGTGCGGAGCTCATGGCTGGTTTTCGCCAGGAACATCGACTTGACCCGATTGGCGTTCTCGGCTTCGCGCCGCTCGCTCATTAGCGCAACGATAGTCAGCACGTTCATCGCCAGCAGTACGACTAAGGTACCGACGAGCTGAAGCGGATTAGCCAAGGAATGATTCTGGAATGGGCCATAGCCGGCGACGGTGCCGGCGGTCGCCACGATAGCCACCAGCGACACCAGCGTATAGGCGGAGCGCAGTGACATGCGCAGCGCGATCCACGACAACGGCACCACGAGCAGAAACGGAAACGCCGACCGGATATACGTGCCGCGCAGTGGTGGAGTTAAAAATAGGATGATGCTGACGGCGGCAATCCAGGCCCATACCGCCAAGTCGCGGCGGCTGAAACCGGCGCGTGCTCTGGCCGTCTGCGATTCCAGCTCAGGTTCGAGGCCGAGCCACAGGATCAGTGCCGGCGCGAGATAGAGTGTTCCGCCGCTGTCCGACAGCCACCAATTCACCCAAATCGAATAGAACAGCGCCGGATCCGGATGACCTAGCGTCGTCGCGATGGCGCCGCCAGTGGCCGTGATGGCGGGGTTGAGGAACGTCGTACAGACGAGGAAGCCAAGAACGCCGGCAAACGCTGTGAACAGGCCGGTGCGCGGCCGCAACCGCCGCAACACGACGGCGCCGACCACGGGCCCGAGCCCATTGGTGACCGATATGATCGTCGAGATGTAAAGCGCCGGGGCAAATAGCAGATCGTTGGTCAGGAACGAGCCGACGAAGATGCCGGGAAAGAGACGCCACCCGCCGATCATCGCGGCCACCATGGCGACGCCGGCCGGCAACCAGATTGGCGCCGGGAAAAGGCCGTATGCGGCGAAGAACCGGGCAACGGCGATACCGAGGAGGAAGTACAGGCCGCCGACAACGACGTTTGCAATCAGCCATCCCGGCAAACCACGCACATCGATGGCGGCTACGCTCCACGGGCTTTGCCCGCGCACACCCGCATGCCAGCGAACCAGTACAGAAGACATCAACTCCCCCGTACCGAATCATAACGCAGTTCGCGATGCGAGCGAAGCGCGGTTTACCGTCGCGTGGCACCGGCTACGCTCAGGCGATTGCCCGAAAGCGCGCCGCGTCCTCGCGAGCAAACCCCATGACCAACAAGTCCGCCGCGTGAACGCTTTTCAGTCGCTCGACTAATTCGGTCAGGCGATGACCCGGCACGGCAAACGTCATCTCGGAATCCGACATGCCGGTGCGTTCGCGACTCAGCGCGCATCCGGTCGAAGCTGCGAGCGCGCCATGCTCTTTCGCGATGGCGATGATATGGCATTGCGGTTTGCCTTCAAATCGCACCTCGGGATAGGCCGCGTGCACCTTCATCATCTGCTTGGCGTCGAGACGCAGGAACACCACGTCCGGATCGACAGCGGTCCGGCTCAGTGGTCCATAGATGATCGCACCCGGCTTGCGCGTGACAGCGGCGATCTTGGGAAAAACCTCCGGCGCGACCCAGTTTGCTTCAACGAGTCCGGCGACATCGGCGCCCTCGGCTGCCTCGGCGAGCGTCTTGAAGCCGTGCGTCAAACTGCCGACGCTGCAATTGCCGTGGTCGGCCGCGATCGTCGCAAAGGTCTGCCGGGTTGCCAACACCCAGAAAACGCAGCTGGCAGCAACGGTTCCGGTGCGCCCATCGGCCGTCGGTGGCGGCATCGACTCGGCGGGACGCGCGATGTCCGTCGGCGCCGTATCGACGAAGGTGATCGCGATCGGCGGCACGTCGAGTGCCAGTAAATCGACAAGCGCCTGATTGAGCCGCGTATAGTCTGTTTTCTCCATGATTTTCTGCGCCCATAGCCGACGCGCGAGCGCCGGTCGGAGCTCCCTGTTTGGTTATCGGCTGATTAATTGTCTGCCAGCTTCAAAGCCTGTACCGCGATTGTCAACGCCAAATGGCCCGTTTCCAGTACGGTCAGATGGCATCGTCGACCGCACACAATACCGCTCGCTCCGCCGATCCCGACTTAAGCAATTTCCAACCAGACCGTCGCTAGGATCGTCCAGCGATGTTGTACCAATTGCGCAAGCAGATCCGGACGCGACGTTTCGAGTGGGCCACGCGCGGCATTCGCGCGACACCGCCGGTCCGCGTGGTCGCCGCGCCGTGGACCTTCGTCAGTATGGTCGGCGATGACGACGTGCAGCTCTATCTGCTAGCGATGAAAACACTCTATCGCCGGCTGGGTCGCGGCAACGTCGTGGCGATCATCGCCAACACCATGCCGCACGCACGGCGCGATCTGCTCGCCGAGCACTTTGACGGCATCCAAATCCAAGCGCTCGAGGTCATTGACACCGGACGCTGCCAGCGCGGCGGTACCTGGGAGAGGCTGGTCTACATCCTCGACCGCGCGCGCGACGGCTACGTTGTTCAAGTTGATTGCGACACCCTGGCGATTGGTGCCGAGCTCGACGAAGTTACCTACTGCCTGACGAACAATTTGCCGTTCACGTTAAGCGACGGTTGGCCGCTGGTGACGATGCGGGCTGCGGCAAAAGCCGCGCAGGACATTCCGGGTAATCAGCCGGGCATCGTCGCCGAACGCGTCTTCGACCGTTACCCAAACTCCGACCGCTTGCTTTATGTCCGCGGCTCGTCCGGATTCACTGGCTTCGCCAAAGGCGCATTCAGCCGCGACCGGCTCGAAGAATTTGACGCCATCATGTCAGAGCTGACCGGCGCTGGCTGGCGCGGCTGGGGCACCGAACAGTGCGCGTCGAATTTCGTTACTGCGAATTCGCCGCGGCCGGTGGTTTTGCCGTATCCGTCCTACTCCTGCTTCTTTCCGGGCGGCCCGCGCGCGGAAGCCAAGTTTCTCCACTTCATCGGCAGTCATCGGTTCGACGAGAATTTCTATGGCCAGCACGCACTCGCGGCGATTGCCGACCTCGCCACAACCCCGGCGCGGCAGCGTAACGCCCGCAAACCGACTCAAGCCGCCGGTTGAGACGCAAGGCTCCGACGTCCGCTAGCTCCTAGCCCGGCACCTGGACTATGGTCCGCGGCGCACGCGCCGAGACCGGAGTCATGCTGCTTCTCATATTTGCCAAAGGCATCGTCGTCGGCCTCATCCTTGCGGTCCCGGTCGGCCCGGCTGGGATGTTGTGCGTGCGCCGCACGATCGTCGAAGGCGCGATCTTCGGGTTGGTCTCGGGTTTGGGCGCCGCCTGCGCCGACGCGTCCTTCGGCGCAATCGCCGGCTTCGGTCTAACCTTCATCCGCGACTGGCTGTTCGCTTGGCGCGACACGCTCGGCATCGGCGGCGGCGTGTTTCTGCTGATCGTCGGCGTGAAGGGTCTGATCGTGCCGCGCCCGGTGCAGATCGGCCCGATCGGACACGAGCGTCTGGCGGCAGCGTTTCTGTCGACCTTCGCGCTCGCCATCGCCAATCCGGTCACAATTTTGGCATTCGCGGCGATCTTCACGCAAATCGGCTTCGATCCGGTGTCGGGCCAGCTGAGCATCGCCGCCTTGGTCGTCGGCGTTTTTTCCGGCTCGCTGGCTTGGTGGGTCAGCCTGTGCTTGGCGACGCCGTGGCTGAGGCGCATCGGCATGTCGTGGCTGCCGCGATTCTCGGGCGGCCTGCTGGCGGTCTCCGGCATCGGTCTTTTGGGCGCTGCCGCCGCGCGCCTCGCTGGGTTGCTGTGACGGTTGGCGCAACGCGAGCGTACGGCTAAGCTTGCGCGCCTTGAACGCCGTTCGCCCTTTGCGCACGCTCGCGCTCGCCGCCGTTTTGCTGTCGAGTTTGGCGGCCGCCCCGGTCCGTGCACAGACACCGCCGGCACCTGCCGCCAGCGCGTCAACGGACGCACCGGCGGCGCCTGTGGCCGCTCCGGTCACAGCCGACGAACTGCAAAACCTCGTCGACACCATCCAGGATCCGGTGGCGCGCAAGAAGCTCGTTACCGAGTTACAAGGCCTGATCGCGGCGCAGCGCGGAGTCCAGAAGACCTCGCCATCGCAGGCCGCGCGTAAATTCTTCGCCGGCCTGGCGGATGGCGCGCACGCGATCGGCGACGAAGTCCTCGCCGCAGCGACGGTCGCCGTCGACGCCCCACGGGTCGCCGGCTGGATACGTGAACAGGCCAGCAACGAGCAAACCCGCCAGCGCTGGTTCGAAGTCACGACCCGGCTGGCGATCATCATCGGCCTCGCGCTCGTGGCCGACTGGTTCGTGTGGTTGTTGCTGCGCGCGCCGGCTCGCCGGTTCGGCGCACGAACCGGCGAGGCGATCGCCTGGCGCCTCGTCTATCTGCTCATCAACGCGATATTCGAGGCGCTGCCGATCGCAGCTTTCGCGGCAGTGGCGTTCTTCGTCTTGCCGCTGACGGCGAAGCGTTTCGTCACCGAGCAGGTGGCGACGACCGTCATCACGGCCTACCTCTGGTCGCGTGTCGTCGCCGCGATCGCGCGCGTGTTGCTGCTGTCGCCGAGTGCCCTGGCGCTCTATCGGCTCAGTGAGGAAACCCGCAACTACCTCTACATCTGGATCCGGCGGTTCGCAAATTTCGGTCTTTATGGCTTCGCCATCGCCGGCTGCAGCTGGTGGCTGAGCGTACCAGGCGCGATCTATGCGATCTTGCTGCGCATTGTCGTGCTCGTTCTCGGCATCTTGGCGATCATCTTCGTTCTGCAGAACCGGACGACCGTGGCGAATTGGCTGCGCGGCTCTAGCGACGTCTCAATGGGGGGCGGACGCGGCTGGCGGCTGTTGCGCCAGCGCCTGGCCGCCGTTTGGCACATCCTGGCGATCATCGTCGTCGCTGGCACTTTCGGCGTTTCAGTGCTGCACATCGCGGGCGGTTTCCTGATCCTGGTGCGCGCGACGCTATTGAGCGTCGTGGTGGTCCTGGCCGCGGCACTGGCCGTGCAGTTCGTCAACCGCGCGAGCGAGCATGGATTTGCGATCAAGCCGGAACTCAAGGCGCGGTTTCCGACGCTTGAGAGCCGGACCAATCGCTACATACCGATTTTGACCACGTTGGCGTCACTCGCGATCTACGTCGTGGCGGCGCTGGCGCTCTTGCAGGCATGGGGGATCGACGCCTTCGTCTGGGTCCAGACGGCGGCCGCCAGCTCCATCGTCGGCAGCCTCGTCAGTATCGCCGTGGTGTTCGCAGCCGCGGTGGTCGCCTGGGAAGCCTTCGTCCTGGCGATCGAGAATCACATGCTGCGGCTCGAGAGTGACAGCCGCCGCCGGGCGCGCGCGCAAACCATGGTGCCTTTCCTGCGCGTCGTCGCCGTCATCATTATTGGGATCATTGTGGTCTTCGCAGTGCTCGGTGCGATCGGCATCAATGTCGGTGCGTTGATCGCAGGTGCCGGAGTGTTCGGCTTGATCGCTGGATTCGGATCGCAATCGATCGTCAAAGGGTTGCTCACCAGCATTGGGGTGCTGATCGACGACACGTTCGCCGTCGGCGACGTGATCGATTTGGGAGGCGGCCACGCCGGCGTGGTCGAAGAAATGTCGATCCTGACGATCAAGCTGCGCTGCGTCGACGGCTCGGTGTTGTCTGTTCCGTTCAGCGAAGCGAAAGTCATCCAGAACCTGACCAAGGATTATTCGTATTACGTCGCCAACGTCGGCGTCGCCTATAGCGAGGATACCGACCGCGTCATCAAGGTCCTGACGGGGATCGTCGACGAGATGCGCAAGGAGAAGCCATTCGCGCGCTGGATCCTCGAGCCGCTCGACGTCGTCGGCGTCGATCGCTTCGCCGACTCCGCCGTCATCATACTGGTGCGGATCAAGACACAGCCCATCCACCAGTGGACGGTCGGGCGCGAATTCAATCGCCGCATGAAGCAGGTATTCGATCGCGAAGGCATCGAGATGCCGTTCCCCGCGCGCACGATCTATTTCGGCGACGATGCCAGCGGTACGGCGCCTGCGCGCGGACGCAACGGCGTGAAGCCACGGAAACCGGGCTAAGAGGCCTTAGTCCTCCCTTTCGCCGCGGCCCCAGGCTTCGAGTGTCGAGCGATCGGGTGCGCTCAAGGTCCGGCGTGCGATATCGAGACGAAACCCCGCGCGCGCCAGCGTTGCGAGGTCCTTCTGCCGCATCGCGGCACGCTGGCCGGGCGGGCGGCAGGGACCGAGCCGGCGCCGCCGGGCCAAGGCGCAGGCGGCTGCGAATTCGCCAGTGCCGGGACCACCGTCATCCAATGTTGCCACTGCGTCATCGATGAGATCGGTCTCGACGCCCTTCTGCCGCAGCTTGCCGCGGATGCCGAAGCGCGATGCGCCGCGGCGTTGCAAGCTCGCCGCCTTTTGAGCCGCATAGGCGCGATCATCGATCAGGCCCGAGCGCTGAAAACGGGCAACCAGCGCGTCGATCCAGCGCGCACCGTCGGCCGGGTCGTCGCCGTGTGCAACCGCGGCGCGCTCGACCCGGCGCATCAGGACGCGCCGCAAATTGCCGCTTGAGCTGGCGTACCGGCTCAGATAGTGGAGCGCGATATTCTCCAGTCGCTCAGCCGTCATCCGGCGCGGAAGCTTGCGCGCTCTGCGCGGCTCTGCCATCGCGGGTTGTCTTGGCGTACGCCGGCCCTCCCCTGCTAAGCTTCGCTGCCTTGGAGACGAGATTCAATATGGATACTGCCGGTCCGGCCGCGCGCAAAATCGGCGCGGTGAATTGGCTCGGCCTGTGGACGCTGTACGTCCGCGAGGTGCGCCGCTTTCTCAAGGTCTACATGCAGACCGTGGCGGCGCCGGTGGTCACGACCTTGCTGTTCCTGGCAATCTTCCTGCTCGCCCTCGGCGGCCAGACGCGCATGATTGGTGCCATTCCCTATACCGAATTCCTGGCGCCGGGATTGATCATGATGGCGATGGTACAGAACGCCTTTGCCAATACATCGTCTTCGCTAATGATCGCTAAAGTCCAGGGCAACATCGTCGACGTACTGATGCCGCCACTCGGTCCCGGCGAATTGGTCTGGGGCTTCGCCTTAGGCGGCGTGACGCGCGGCCTCGTCGTCGGCGTCGTGGTCGCGGCGGTGATCGCGGTTTTCGTGCCGCTGCACGTCTACAATTATGGGCTGATGCTGTTCCACGCTGCGGCTGCTTCGCTCTGTCTGTCGGTTCTCGGCATCATCGGCGCGATCTGGGCCGACAAGTTCGACCACATTGCCGCGGTCACCAATTTCGTCGTCACGCCGCTGTCATTCCTATCCGGCACCTTCTATTCGATCAACGTCCTGCCCGGCATCTGGCGCGATGTCGCGCTGGCCAATCCGTTTTTCTACATGATCGACGGCTTCCGCTACGGCCTCACCGGCCATGCCGACAGTTCGCTTGCCGTCGGCGTTATAGTGATGATCGTCACCAATACGGCGCTCATCGTGCTGTGCCACGCCATGTTCAAGCGCGGCTATAAGCTCAAGGCATGACGATTCTCCCGGCGTTGACAGGCGCTTAACGGCCGCCCCATACTCCGCGCGCTTCCCCGGAGGACTGGAGCCAAGCGATGAAGCGTGCAAGCGGGTGGCGCGCCCGGCACGGCCAGGAATTGCGAACGGTTGCGTTGCCGCGACGACGCTGAGCGTCGCCGGTCGCCGTCCGTATTCTTGCGTCTTCATCGCCGAGGAGAGAGTCCCGTGATTCCAGCCGTTATGCCGACTTACGCGCGGAGCGAACTGACGTTCGACCGCGGCGAAGGTCCCTATCTCTACGCCACCGACGGTCGCCGTTATCTCGATTTCTCGAGCGGCGTCGCTGTGACGTCGCTCGGGCACGCCCACCCGCGGCTCATTGCCGCACTATCCGCGCAGGCGCAAAAGCTTTGGCACTGCTCCAACCTCTATCAGATCGCCGGACAGAAACTGTTGGCGGAACAGCTCGTCAAACTGAGCTTCGCCGACACCGTGTTCTTCTGCAATTCGGGCGCCGAAGCGATGGAGGGCGCAATCAAGGTCGCACGCAAGTATCACGCGGAATCCGGGCACGAGGAACGGTACCGCCTTATCGCCTGTACCGGCTCGTTCCATGGCCGCACGCTGGCAACGCTCGCCGCAGCCGGCGCCGAGAAATACTTGAAAGGCTTCGGTCCGCCGACGCCAGGCTTCGACCATGTCGCCTTTGACAACCTCAACGAGATGCGCGCGAAAGTAACGAAGGAGACCGCCGGCGTAATCGTCGAACCCGTGCAAGGCGAAGGGGGGCTGGCGGTGGCGACGGCCGACTATCTCAAGGGCCTGCGTGCGATGTGCGACGAGTTCGGGCTGCTGCTGATTTTCGATGAGGTTCAGACCGGCATGGGCCGTACCGGCAAGCTATTCGCGCATGAGTGGGCTGGCGTGACGCCCGACATCATGGCGCTGGCAAAAGGTCTCGCCGGCGGCTTTCCGGTTGGCGCCTTCCTCGCCACCGAAAAAGCCGCGAAGGGCATGACCGCCGGAACGCACGGCTCGACATTTGGCGGCAATCCGCTCGCCATGGCAGTGGCGAACGAAGTGCTGACAGTGATGACCGAGCCCGGCTTTCTGACGCGGGTCGAGCGGGTCGCCAAGGTGCTGCATGCCAAGCTCGAAGCCTTGGTCAAGACCTATCCGAAAATCTTCGCCGAAGTGCGCGGCAAGGGCCTGCTCACCGGATTTAAATGCATCGTGCCCAATCTCGAAGTCGTCGAGAAGCTGCGGCGCGCCGGCCTGCTCACCGTCGGCGCTGGCGAAAACGCGGTGCGGCTGCTGCCGCCGCTGATCATAGACGAGCACCATGTCGACGAAGCGGTCGGCCTTATCGACGGCGTCGCGCGGACCTGGTCATGAGCGGCCGGAACCGCACGAGCAAGACGCCGCGCCATTTCCTCGATCTCGACCGGATTGAGGCCGGCGAGCTGCGCAACATTCTCGGCCATGCCGTCGCATTCAAGTCGGGGCGCGACCGTACCAAGCCGCTCACCGGCAAGATCCTGGCCATGATCTTCGAGAAGCCGTCGACGCGGACGCGCCTGAGCTTCGAAGTGGCGATGAAACAGCTCGGCGGCGACGTCATTACGCTCACGGCCGCCGACAGCCAGATTTCGCGCGGCGAAACGACCGCCGACACCGCGCGTGTGCTCTCGCGCTACGTCGACGCGATCATGATCCGCACTGACAGTCCGGCGAAGCTCGAAGAGCTGGCGCAGAATGCCACGGTGCCGGTGATCAACGGCCTGACGGATTCGAGCCATCCCTGCCAGGTGATGGCCGATGTCATGACGCTCGAAGAGCGCAAGGGACCGGCCAAAGGCAAGATCGTGGCGTGGAGCGGCGACGGCAACAACGTGCTGGTGAGCTGGATCCATGCCGCAGCGCGCTTCGGCTTTGAGCTACGTGCCGCCTGCCCGGCGAAGCTGGCGCCGCCCGAAACGGCGGTGAACCGCGCACGCGCCGAAGGCGCCAAGATCGTGCTGACCACGGATCCAGCGGCGGCGGCGGCCGGCGCCGACTGCGTCGTAACCGACACCTGGGTCTCGATGGGCGCCAAGGATAAGGACGAGCGCCACGCCATGCTGCGCCCTTACCGGGTCGATGAGACGCTGATGGCGCGGGCCAAACCGGATGCGATCTTCATGCATTGCCTGCCGGCGAAGCGGGGCGAGGAAGTCTCGGCAGCGGTCATCGACGGACCGCAATCGGCCGTGTGGGATGAGGCCGAAAACCGCATGCACGTGCAAAAAGGCATCCTTGCCTGGTGCCTCGGCTGAACCTACATAGCGGCAATGCCTGACCGCACTGCCGACGACATTGTCCAGCCGTTCCAAGTCGATCCCTTCCGCTTGCGCGGCCGCCTTGTCCGGCTCGGCCCCGTGCTCGACCGGATTTTGACGCGGCACGACTACCCGGCACCGGTGGCGACCTTGCTCGGTGAAGCGATTGCGCTCGCGATCTCGCTGTCCGGCGCGCTCAAATATGACGGCGTGTTCACCTTGCAGACGAAGGGCGATGGACCGATTCGCCTGCTGGTTGCGGACGTGACTACCGCCGGCGCAGTCCGCGGCTATGCGCAATTCGACGCGGCCAGGCTGGCACAACTCGATCCGGATTCCGAATTATCCGTGCCGCGGATGCTCGGCGCGGGTTATCTGGCCCTGACCGTCGACCAGGGCGAACACACCGAGCGCTATCAGGGCATCGTCGCGCTCGAAGGCGCATCACTAGCCGAGTGCGTGCACCACTACTTCCGCCAGAGCGAGCAGGTCGAAGCCGGCATCAAGGTCGCAGTCGGGCAGCGTCCCGGCGCGGACGGTCGGCCGCAGTGGCGCGCCGGCACGCTGATGATCGAGCGCCTGCCGAAGAATGATAGCGCGGCTGCGGCGCGCGAGGCTGAAGACGAGGGCTGGCGCCGGGCCATGGTGCTGATGGCAACCAGCACGTCGAATGAGTTGCTCGATGCCAAATTGGCGCCCGAGACGCTGCTCTTCCGCCTGTTTCACGAAGACGGCGTGCGCGTCTATCGGCCGCACGCCCTGACGGCGCAATGCCGCTGCTCGCGCGGACGCGTCGAACGCATGCTAACCGCGTTGCCGCCGCGTGATCTGGTCGAGCTGACAGTCGACGGCAAGCTGGTTGTCACCTGCGAGTTCTGCAACGCCACCTACAGTTTCGACGAAAGCGCGGTGGCGGCGATGGCGCCGCACTGAATCGATTCCGGCAATCGCCTTGAAATGGCCGCCTTCCGGTGCCAGTCTCGCGCCGGTTCGGAGCGGAGCGATCGAGCGCGAACAACCGGAGAGACCTCATGCAAGTGCGTCGTACCGTGCGTGTCGTGTTCACCGTGGCTGCCGCCGCGATGCTCGCCGCGTGCAACGCGCCGCCGCCGCACCCGCAGTATCCCGATATACGCTTCACCGGCCAGCCGCCGATCGGATTGGCGGTCAACACTGTGGGGCTGCGCGAGGATTACACCCCGTCGTCGGCGGCACCGCATGTCGAGACGCAGTTTCCGGTGACGCCGCTGCACGCAATCGAGAATTGGGCACATGATCGGTTGTCGGCAACCGGTGGAAAAGACCGCGCCGTCGTTGACATCAGCGAGGCGAGCGTCGTCGAGACGGCTTTGCCGCGCACGCCCGGCATGCAGGGATTGTTCACGAACGATCAGTCGGAGCGTTATGACGTGACCGTGCAGGCGACGATCAACATCGTTGATTCCACCGGTCTCGTTGTCCGGACTGCGACCGCGCACGCGTCGCGCTCGCAGAGCGTCGCCGAGAACATCTCGCCGGATCAGCGCGATCAGACCTGGTACGACATGACCAAGGAAGTCATGGCCGCGTTCGATCACCAGATGGAAACCGAAATCCGCAGCCACTTCACCGGCTTCGTTACCAACTAACCGGCAGACATCGGCCGTCAGACGTTGGTCAGCGCGGCGTTCGACGGCGCACCGACGATCGCAAGTAGCTCGCGCCGCGTCATCGGGTCGTCACGGAACGCACCCAGCATATGGGACGTCACCATCGCCACGCCGGGCTTATGGACGCCGCGCGTCGTCATGCATTGATGCGCAGCTTCGACAATGACCGCCACGCCCTTTGGCTTGAGCGCATCGTTGAGCGCCATGGCGATCTGGGCCGTCATCTTTTCCTGGATCTGCAGCCGCTTGGCGAACACCTCCACCAGCCGCGCCAGCTTGGAAATGCCGATCACGCGCTTGTCGGGCAGATAGGCGACATGGACCCTGCCGATGATCGGTGCGATGTGATGCTCGCAGTGGCTTTCAAAGCGGATGTCCTTGAGCACGACGATTTCGTCGTAGCCATTGGTCTCCTTGAAGGTGCGGCCGAGGACATCGGCCGGATCGGTGCCATAGCCGGAGAAATATTCCTCGTAGGCGCGCACTACGCGGCCGGGCGTGCTCTTGAGGCCTTCGCGGTCGGGATCGTCACCCGCCCAACGGATCAGGACGCGGACTGCCTCTTCGGCTTCTTCGCGCGACGGGCGGCCGCCTTTCACGTCGTTGCGGGTCCGCTTCTCGGTATGATCCTTAGGCATGGCGAAACACCTCAGTTGAGCCGGACAGATTGGTGCGGGCTGTCCAGCGAAAAAGCCGGAATGTCGACATCGAAATGCTCGCCGCTGCCGGTCTCCATCTGGTAGGTCCCGACCATGATGCCGGAGGGCGTGCTGAGTGGCGTGCCGCTGGTGTATTCGAAGCTCTGGCCCGGCGCAAGCACCGGCTGTTCGCCGACGACGCCAGGACCGCGCACGTCCTGAACGCGACCTACACTATCGGTGATGCGCCAATGCCGGCGGCGCAGCTGGACAGTTTCGCCGCCCTGGTTTTCGATGCGCACGCGATAGGCCCAGACAAAATGCCCGTCGACGGGCGACGATTGGTCCTCGAGAAAATGAGGCTCCACCGTCACCTTGATCGAACGCGTCGTTGCCGAGTACATCGCAGTCTCCAAAACCATCCGGGCGCCTTTCCGTCAATGACGGCGTCGGCGCCCGGTTCCACCTCATATTTTGAGCCGCAGGCACCGTGCGTCAAGCGCAGGGGTGCCACATCGGCGGCGCCCACCCTGTTCCCAGATGAAAAACTGGGGAGTTATATACGTGACAAAAGAACCCCAGACTGTAGAATCAAGAAGTTGCGAACGTCGCGCGCCATTAATCGAGATTACGTCTGTGGAATTTCAGCGCGCAGTCGACGAATTAATGCGCCATCTTCCGGAGGAAGCCCGAATCGTTTTGCCTCCAGAGGAGGTAATGGAGCGCTGTATTGAAGCATTGCTAGGCAACCGTTTGCGTTGGCGCCCCCATAGAAAAATTTAAGGATGGTTAGGCGTAGTCCCATCCGATGAATGTCGTCGCAGAGTGCCATAACCTCATGCGGAGATTCCGATCCTGTTCTGAAGGTATAGTATTCGATTTGCCGCGGCTTCTTTTTGAATCCACTAGTGCGATCGATGCGCTCAATTGTTGCAAGCCGTGCCCCACGCCGCGTCCCGTCCGCAGGCTTTAATTGCCACAAGTCATGCACAAAGCGATTGCGGCGTCCGCGAAGATCATTATCGATTTGATCTACGCACCATTTCGTTATCTCAAAAAATTGTTTTCGGCGGCGCAGATAGGAAAGGCCCACAATGATACGTAGTTTCTCGCGAAAATCTATGTTGTGGGAGATCGTTTGGAATTTTTTTGCGCCCTTAACCGTTGACAACGTTTCAAGTAGCCAGTCGGCCGATGTTTCAAGCATTGCCCACTGGATGCAAACTGCGCCGATGGATAATGCGTAAGGTTTGAATTTCCTCGGAAATGGAAATATGAGACGTTTGGTTATGGCGGACCCCATCGCTGAAGCAAGACGCATCATGGGTCGGTTGGCCCAGATGCCTCATAAGCCGCACAAGCCGGGAAAATCGAGTCCTAAAGTGACTCGTCGCCCGTCGAATCGAGCAAAGCCAGTAAATCGGAAAGCTTAGCTGCACCCTTACGAAACGCGGCGCGCTTCGTTAGTCCGCCGATACGTCAGGCGCTTGCCCTCGACGCCCTTGATCAAGCGCTCGGCACGTTCTGCATCCGACACGCCAACTGCCGAGCGGTTTGAGTAACGGAAATCAAACTCGGCTAGGTAGCGGCTCAAGTGTTGCGGCGAAACGTGGTGATACGTGCCGACGATGCCGCGCTTTAGGACGCTGAAATAGCCCTCAACCGTGTTTGTATAGGCTTCGCCGCGCACGTATTCATCCGCCGCGTGGTTGACGGTTTGGTGCTTCGGATATTCGCGGCCGACCCACATAGACGTGCTGGCCTCGTCCGTCATAAGCGACGTATCGCGTTTCACTTGCGCCGTCAGGATTTGGCGCAAGCCGTCGCCTGTCACCTTGCCGACATGGAATGAGCGAACATCACCGCCACGCTCGACCAGTGAATAGACGGCCTCTTTGGTGGCAACGCCAGCGCGGCCCTTGCGATGCCCGCGCTTACTCTTGGCCTTGTTCTTGTCTTTACCACCAACGTAAGTCTCGTCCGCCTCCACAACCTTGCCGTCGCCACCGAACGGCGCAGGGTTCATTTGCTTCATCGCCTCGCGGATGCGGTGCGACATAAACCATGCGGTTTTGTAGGTCACGCCAAGCATGCGGTGCAGCTGGTGCGCCGAAATCCCTTTCTTGCTCGATGACATGAGATGGCAAGCCATCCACCACTTGCTGAGCGAGATTTTGGATCGCTCGAACACGGTACCGACCGTGGCCGTGTAGGTACTCTTGCAATGGTTACAGTAGTGCAGGCCGGGGCGGTGCTTCTTGCCATCAACCTTGGCTTGGCGATCCACAGCGCCGCAATGCGGGCACACGGGGCCGTTAGGCCAGCGCACAGCCTCTAGGGCTTCGCGGGCTTGTTCCTCGTTCGTGAAAATAGGGCTTTGCAGATCGGCCATCGGAATCTCCCGTGTATGGCCGTAATCCTAGCGCTTGTGGCACTTTTGTCAAGTATATAATTCCCAAAACTGTTAAGGAAACTCAAGGGTTTATTCACCGCTCCAGCGATATTTTTAATCGGTTGCTACGCGTAGGCGGATGGCTGTTATGAAATCCGTTTATCCAAAGCTCGTTGCCGGGATTTTCATGTTCACGCTGCTCGGTTTGGCGAGCGGCGCAGCGATTGGCGTGTTCCTGTTTCTTGCGTCGGTGCCGACGATGCGGCTGCTTCCCGATCCGTCGACCGTATCGCAGATCGCCATCGTCGTGGCAGCATTCGCCGGCGTACTGACTGCCGCAATCGTCGTCACTCTCGGCTCGGCGAGTTGGAAGAGGCGGCTCGAGGCCGAGCTTTATCGCGCACACCAGCCAAATTTCTACCCAACGCCGGTGCCGCCACTCCCGCACCTCCGAGGCGCGCCGCCGCGAATGGCGCCGGGCCGGGCTGGCAGCCGGCGCTAGCCTACGTTGAAGGAGTTTCGGTTTTCCGCTATATCGACACGCACTGCAAAGGGGATGGAGTTCCCCAAAACCGCTGGGCGGATAAAACCGCTGGGCTGATGACTCCTACCGCGGCAACGCGGCGGGGGTTTGTCCGAAACCCGCCGATGGCGGGTTTTTTCGTGCCCGTCGGATTCGGACATAACGGCGCAGGAGGATGCGCGGTGACGACTTATTTTTGGATCGCGATCGGCAGCGCGCTCGGCGGCGTGGGTCGGTTCTGGCTGGCCGGCGCCGTCGATCGCGTGATCGGCGAGACCTTTCCGTGGGGCACCGTGCTGGTTAACGTCACCGGCTCATGCCTCATCGGCTTCATCGGCACCTTGAGCGGACCCGACGGCCGCTGGCTATTGCCGAGCGACGCGCGCATCTTCCTGATGGTCGGTCTCTGCGGCGGATACACGACGTTCTCCTCGTTCAGCTACCAGACCCTGACGCTTGCGCGCGACGGTGAGTGGCTCTGGGCGGGGATCAATGTTGTGATTTCGGTAATCGCGTGCCTCGCCGCGGTATGGCTCGGCCACGTCGCCGCCGCCGCGATCAACCGGTAGCCGCAGGAGAATTCCATGCAGATTCCAAAAGACGCGGCGTTGCTGCGCATCTTCGTCGGCGAAAAGGACCGGCACGGCCACCTGCCGCTCTATGAAGCGCTGGTGCTAAAGGCGCGCGAAGCTGGCCTTGCCGGCGCCACCGTGATCCGAGGCTCGATCGGCTTCGGCCAGTCGAGCATCCTGCACACCGCCAAAATCCTCCAGCTTTCGGACGATTTGCCGATGGTCGTCGAAATCGTCGATGCCGATGCGCGGATCGAGGCGTTTCTGCCGACGCTCGACAGCATGATGTCGAGCGGCCTCGTCACCATCGAGAAGGTGCGCGTCATTCACTACGGCAAGGCCGCCAAGAGCTGACACCGGCGAGGCTGCGGCTGGCGTCGTACAACTGCAATCAAAGCGTGATATTTGCAGCCAGCGGCCGCTCTGGGGCACGCTGGCTGACGGCCGTATGGGGTGACGACGATGACGATCTTGAGGCAGGGCCGCCGGAATTTTCTCAAATCGATCGCGGCGACGGGCGGCGCGGCTTTGCTTGATACGCGCTTCGCGCCGCTGGTACGCGCGGCCGAACCGGCCGCACCCGATTTACGCCAACTGCGCGAGAAGATCGACCACATCGTTGTGATCTACCAAGAGAACCGCAGCTTCGATCATTATTTCGGCGCCTATCAATCGCCGCATGGGGCCATCGTCGCGGGCCTGCTTGACCGCGACGGACAGGGCGACTCGCGCTTTGTGGGATTGCAGAAAAACCCGGCCGGCGTTCCCTATACCTATCTGCCGCTGCCCTATCAGATTCCAGGCTTCGCCCACGCCGTTCTCGAGAACAAACCGTTCCATATGGCGCACTATGTCCCAGCCGACGCCAATGTGCCGTGGGATCCGATGCACCATTTCTATCGGATGTTCGCGCAAATGGATCACGGCAAGATGGATTACTTCGTGGCATTGGCGCTAAAGGGCAAGCACGAGTTCTTCGAAAAAGGCCCGGGAACTGACCCAGTGAAGATGATGCTTGCCCAATCGACGCCGTCGGGCGCCGTGCTCGGCTACTACACGCGTGCCGACTTGCCGGATTACTACCGCATCGCTGACGAGTACGTCCTCTTCGACCACTTCTTCCAGGCGATGTCGGGCGGCTCGACCGGCAACGCACTCTATCTCGTGGCCGCGCGCTCGGCTGCGTGGTCGAAGGCGCCGGCGAATAAGATGGGCAGCCTCGAGCCGCCGGTCTTCGACCGGCCCTACGACAAGCATGGCGTGTTGATAAACGACGCGCCGCCGGTGAACGGCCCGACCGAAACCTTCGCCGGCTCGATCGACCTGTCGCCACCGCCTGACGAGCAAACCTTTCCGACCATTGGCGATCGCCTCGACGCCGCGTCGCTCTCCTGGGCCTGGTACAACGAAGGCTGGAACGCGGTAAAGCCGTGGGCGATGAAAACCGCGTTCGACGCCGGCGATGGCTCTGCCGTCGTCGATACTGCCGATCTCTATCTACCGCATCACAATCCGTTCCAATATTTCCCGACCTGGTTTGGCAACGTGAAAAACGGCCGCTTCTGCGACAGCAGCGATTTCTTCGAGGACGTGAAAAACCGCCGGCTGCCGCGAGTGGCCTTCCTGAAGGCGACCGGCGGACGTGACGAGCATCCGGCGAATTCGGCGCCGCGCTGGGGCGAGCAATGGGTGATGAGCCTGCTGAGGGCGCTCGGCGAAAGCCCCCTATGGGAGAAAACCGCGGTCGTCATCACCTATGATGAAGGCGGCGGTTTCTGGGACCACGTCGCGCCGCCGATGCCGGACGCTTACGGCTGCGGCACGCGGATACCGGCGCTACTGATCAGTCCGTGGGCGCGGCGCGGCTATGTCGACGACCGCATCGCCGATACGACTTCGGTGCTGGCGCTGATCGAGGCGCGGTTCGGATTGAAGCCGCTGCAAGACCGTGACGCCAAGGCCTACAACCTGCTCGACGGATTCGACTTCATGCAAAAGCCGCGGCCGCCGGCTTTCGGCTGAGTCGCTGCCGACGCTTATTGCGCGTGCTCCACCGCGCGGACGGCGTCCGCACTTGCCGCCGCCGCGGGCGCTTGCGCCGGAAAGCGCACGCGCAAGTCAGCGACTTCTTGCATCGCGGTACGGCCCGCACCCGTCGTCAAGCCGAGGACGTGGCCGCAGCGCGTCCCATCGGCGGTGATAAAGTGAAAGTGCCAGCCGGCGACATTGACGGAGCTGGCGGTGACGGGGAAACGGAAGCCGACCAGCGTGCCGTCTACCACACCCAGGTCGTGGACCACTTGCTGCGCCTGAATCACCTCGGCCAATGGCCGGTAGGGCGGCTGCTGCTTCGGTTCGCTGCGTATCTGCATTGCCTGGAAACGGCCGACGATACGAACTGCGACGATGCGCGATGCGCTCCCCGGCACGCGGTCTAGCATCGCTTCGAGCTGTTCGAGCGATTGGCCGGCGGTAACCGTCGCGGCGGATTGCGGATGGAAGTCGGTCACGACGGCAAACGGCGTTTGCATCGCCGCCTTCACCGGATGGGCGACGGCATCGACCGAGCAACGATAGGCCCGACCGGCGAGCACCACCATCTCGCCATCGACGCCGTTATAGGTCCCGAGACCGAAATTGCCGTGCTGCAGCAGTTCGCCGACTGTGACCGTGCCGTCATAGCCGCCGGCGAGCAGGCTCGAAATGGTCGAGACCTGATAAACCTCGCCGGCCTGCGCCGGTGCCGCGGCGACCGCCAATACGAACGCGATGGCCAGCGCGCGACGGCTCATGATTAATCGTTTTCCCTTGGATCGACGGCCCCGCCGGGGCGGATGGTGGAGCAGAGGGGGATCGAACCCCTGACCTCGACATTGCGAACGTCGCGCTCTCCCAACTGAGCTACTGCCCCGCCCGCGTGGCGCGGAATATGGGTCGCGGTTACGCGGG
>DASQHO010000115.1:0-9597 GCA_035632055.1 Allostellaceae bacterium | reverse complement strand
CAATTCGCCGCTCGGCGCAATCGGCGTGCAGCCGGGCGACGTCATCGTCTCGATCAACCGCAAGCCGGTGTCGACGCCGCGCGAGGCGGTGCATGAGTTCGAAGCGGCGCAGAAGGCGAAAGGTCCGAGCCAGACGCTGCTGTTGCTGATCAACCGGCACGGCGTCAACGAATACGTTGCGCTCACGGTCCAGAACGGCGCGGAAAAGGGCTGATGCGGGTGAGGGGACGCGCGTGCGTATCCTGGTTATCGAGGACGATCACGAGGCAGCGGCCTATCTCGTTAAGGGCCTGACTGAAAGCGGCCATCGCGTCCAACTCGCGTCGGAAGGACGCCAGGGGCTCGATCGCGCCCGTAGCGGCAACTTCGATGCCATGATCATCGACCGTATGCTCCCAGGCCTCGACGGCCTCTCGATCATCGCGGCATTGCGCGCGGCCAACGACCTGACGCCGGTGCTGGTATTAAGCGCATTGGGGGATGTCGAAGATCGGGTGCGGGGCCTCAATTCCGGTTGCGATGACTATCTGCCAAAGCCGTTCGCATTCTCGGAACTGCTGGCGCGTCTCGAGGCCCTGACTCGCCGCGGCGGGGCCGAGACCAAGCTCAAGGTTGCCGATCTCGAAATGGACCTGATCGCGCGCCAGGTTTCCCGCGCTGGCCGCACTATCGAATTGTTGCCGCGCGAATTCCGACTGCTCGAATACCTGATGCGCAACGCCGACCACATCGTCACGCGGACAATGCTGCTGGAAAAGGTCTGGGATCATCACTTCGATCCGCAGACCAACGTCATCGACGTCCACATCAGCCGACTGCGGCAGAAGATCGACCGCAGTTTCGATCAGCCGCTGCTGCATACCGTTCGCGGCACCGGCTATGTCCTGCGCCCGCCGCCGAGCTAGATTCCGCGCGTTCCCATTTGCAGGAATTTTGCCCGGCGCGCCGTTCGCAGGCTCGGTCCGTCGAGCTTCAACAACGGCAGCAGTGCCTTCTCGATCGCGTCGCCGGCAGCGGTAATTGCCGCCTCGTGGGCACGGTGCGCGCCACCCAGCGGCTCGGGTATGACACCGTCGACCACGCCAAGCCGCAGCAAATCCTGTGCGGTCAGACGCAGCGCCTCGGCCGCGTCTTGCGCGTTTTCGGCGCTGCGCCACAGGATCGAGGCACACCCCTCGGGCGAGATGACCGAATAGACCGCGTGCTCGAGCATCAGCACGACGTTGCCCGCGGCCAGCGCGATCGCACCGCCCGAGCCGCCTTCGCCGATGATGGTGGCGATCAGCGGTACCTCGATCTCGAGACAAGCTTCGACCGCGCGCGCAATCGCCTCGGCCTGGCCGCGCGCCTCGGCATCGATGCCGGGATAAGCACCGGCAGTATCGACGAACGTCACCACCGGCAGTTTGAAGCGATTGGCCATTTCCATCAGCCGTCGCGCCTTGCGATAGCCTTCCGGCCGCGCCATGCCGAAATTGTGCCGTACGCGCGCGTCGGTATCGGCACCCTTTTCGTGGGCGATGGCGACGACCGAGCGGCCACGGAAGCGGCCGAGGCCGCCGATGATGGCGCGGTCCTCGGCGAAGGTCCGATCGCCGGCGAGCGGCGTGAAGTCGGCGATCAGCCGCTTGAGATAATCATTGCCGTGCGGCCGGTCGGGGTGACGGGCGATCTGAACTTTCTGCCACGGCGTTAACTTGGCGTAGGTTTGGCGCAGGAATTTCTCGACCTTGGTTTCGAGCCTCGCGACTTCCTCGGCGATGTTGAGATCGCCGCCATCCGAGATGTGACGCAGCTCTTCGATTTTGCCTTCGAGGTCGGCGAGCGGCTGCTCGAAATCCAGAAAATGACGCATGGCGGCTTGACCTAGCATGCGGCGCACGGCGGCGCCACCCTGCGCGAGGCCCTATTTCTTGCGCGCCAGCGGGTGCGCCGCGTTTACCAATCGGCGGAGGCGCTCGCTTTGCACGTGCGTATAGATCTGTGTCGTGGCGATGTCGGCGTGGCCGAGCATTTCCTGCACGCTGCGCAGATCGGCGCCGCGATCCACCAGATGGCTGGCGAAGGCGTGGCGCAGCACATGTGGAGAGACTTTAAGACCGGTTTCACGCGCCAGCCCGGCGATCAGCTGGCCGCACCGCCGTCGCGTCAGATGCCGTTCGGCGCCGCGTGACGGAAATAGCCAGCGCGATTTCGCGTCATCTTTGAGGAAGCGGTCACGCACTGCGAGATAGGCGTCGAGTGCGCGCCGCGCCGGCCGACCCAGCGGCACCAGCCGCTCCTTGTCGCCTTTGCCGCGCACGATAAGAAAACGCGGGTCACGACGGGCGGCGGCGACAGTCAAAGTCACCAATTCCGACACCCGCAGCCCGCCGCCATAGAGCAACTCGACCAGGCATAGGAGCCGCACGCCGTCGGCACCATCCTTTGCTCGCGCGGCGGCGATCAGCCTTTCGGCGTCGTCTGCTACCAGCACTTTAGGCAGCGGCCGACGCAGCCGCGGACCATCGAGTGCCGCTGTCGGATCGTCGCGCCGGACCTTTTCCAGAACCAGGAAGCGGTAGAATTGACGTAGCGCCGACAGCCGGCGGGCGGAGGTTCCCGGCGCGCGGCGTGCAGCTGCGAGGGTGGCGAGATAGCCGCGCAGGTGGTCGCTCGTGGCGGCGACCAGCGTTACACCGCGTTGTTGCATGTAGCCATCGACCTGCCGCAGGTCGTTGCGATAGGCGTCCAAGGTCAATTTGGCGGCACCGCGTTCGGCGGCAAGCATTTCGAGGAACGCCTCGATATGCCGGTCCATGTCAGATGCCGGCGTCGAGCGCCGCCTCGAGCGCCAGGGTGTGCGCGTCATGATCGAGCCCGATCGCGCGCAATCCGGAGACAGCGCGTCCAAGCAGCAGAGATTCCGAAGTCAGACGGCTGTCGCTTTCGACGATCAGCAGCGTTGCCAGCACGGTCGCGCCGAATTGCCCATTGTCTGCCGCCCGTTCTTGCTCTTCCCATAGCGCCGCATTCGGTAGTGCGCCTGGCGTGGCCGGCGCGGTCAATGCCGCTGGCGTGAGATCGGCCAGCGTCGCCCGGTCGACCCCCAAAGCTGTAAGCAGGGCATAGAGCAGTCCGGCACGCGGACCAGCGGCAGCGTCGCCGGCCGCCGCGACGGCATCGTGCGCAACGCTGGGGTCTACGCGCGGCACGCCAGGTGCTGCGATCAGGCTCAACAGTAGTGTCGCCTTGTCGCTGGCGGCGTTCACCCACGGCATCGCTCCATCCGCAGCGCCGGTTGCGAGCAGGACGCGCGCCGCGACCGCAGCGAATTTCGGATCGGCACCGGCAATCGGGATATCGGCCAGCGTCGGGGCCAACAAGCCGGCTTCCGGAACGAATACCCCGCGTTTTTCAGCGTCAGCGGCCAACGCTTCGATCGCTGCCATGCGCACGGCGAAATCGCCACCGGATTTGGCCAGCGCATAGAGCAGGACGCGGTCGCGGGGCGTCGCCGGCGGCCGGATCGCTCTGCGGGCGCGGTCCAGTTCCTCGGGCTTGAAATTGATCGCGCCGTAGACCGCGGCAAGCGCCGCCGGCGGCAAAACGCCGAGCGCCTCGGCGCGTTCGGCCGCGGCAAGACGGTCATCCGCCGATACGTTTGTATTGCTTGCATATCCGGCGAGCGCGGCGGGATCGGCTACCGCGATCGCCTCGGTCGGCAGCGGCCGCTTGGCGGCCGCCAGCAGGGTCACGCGCAATGGCGTCGGATCGCCGAGCCGCGCAATGCGCGCCGCACCATGCTCCGACAACAACCGGATCAGCGCGTCGAATTCCGGATCGGGCGGCGCTTTCTGGTCGGCGAGTAGACTCTGGCCGAGCGACGCTTTGGCGAAATCGCCGGCCAGCGCCTGACAGGCGATCAGCGCGCGCGCCCACCACGCTTCGGTGTAACGGCTGATGCGGACGTTGACGTCGTTGCACGCGCCGGTTGCGTCGTTTGCGGCGAAGCGCAGCTCGACACGATTGCGGTCGATGGTGTCGGTGATCGCGGATTCTGGCAGCGATTCGATCAATGCCAGCCCATCATGCACCAGGCCCAGCGCATAGATCCGGTCGATACGCTCCTCGAGCAGGCGCGAGCCGTTATTCGTAGCGGCCGTGTTGCCGGCTGGTTCTGGAGCCGCTGCATCACTCAGCAACAGCCTGCGCGCCAAGCTGGTGAGCTCCGGCGAGGTCACCGGCTGGAGCTGCGGCAACGCGGCAATGACGAAGCCGCGGCTGGCGCCGTTCCACATGTCGTGCGGGAAACCGCCTTTTTCGGCGTTGAGCAGGCCGGTCCACGACGTGTCCACGGGCTGCAGCGGTGCAACCTGAATCTGATCGCCGCTGTCGAGGCTTTGCGGCGGTGCGACCGATGTCGGGCCTGTCGGCGCGGGCGTCGGGCTCGGAGTCAATTGGATCGGCTGCGCTGACGCCTGCGCCGCGCCCAACAGAGCCGCGGTCACCAGCCATATGGCGATCTGCCGCGCCGGTGGCCGGTCAATGCGGCAGTTGCGCATCGGGAATGGGGTGTTCGATACGCGTGGTCGGCGCCGGGACGTGCCACAGCATCAAAACTCCGCCGCCGACGATGATCAACACGACCAGGGTCGCGAGCGCGATCAAAATGAATTTTCCCATGGACTCCGATTTCCTCGACGAGCCCGGTCTGCGCGGGCCGATTGGCGGTGAATCCCGGCGATATGCTAGGCTCCGACGATGAGCAAACACCGTCAGTTTATCGGCGCCGCATGAGCGTTTCAACGTCACACCGCGCGTTGCGCGTCGGCAAAACGGTCGCGCTTGTCGGCTTGATGGGCGCAGGCAAGACGGCCGTCGGACGCCGGCTGGCGCAGCGGCTCGGTATCGAGTTCGCCGACGCGGACGCCGAAATCGAAAAGGCAGCCAACGCCACGATCGCGGAGATTTTCGCCGCGCACGGCGAACCGTTCTTCCGTGATCGCGAGCGCGAGGTGATCAAGCGGCTGCTCGCCAATCCGGTGCACGTTCTGGCCACCGGCGGCGGCGCCTTCATGGATTCGTCGACGCGCGCCTTGCTGCGCGAGCGCGCGATCACCGTGTGGCTGCGCGCCGATCTCGACTTGATGCTGGCGCGGGTGATGCGCCGCAACAATCGGCCGCTGCTCAAGGACGGCGACCCGCGCGCCGTGCTCGAACGCCTTATGGCCGAACGCTATCCGATCTACGCCGAGGCCGACATCACCGTCGACAGCATCGACGGACCGGCCGAGATGACGCTCGAGCGCGTCGTCGCGGCCCTTGCGGCCTATCTGGGCGTGCCGGCGGGTGCCGCATCATGAGCGAAGCCCAGCGGCTGCGCGTCGAACTCGGGGCCCGCAGCTACGATATCGTCGTCGGAGCGCGGCTGCTAGCACAAGCAGGCGCGCTGATCACTGGTGTCGTGCGCCAGAAGCGCGCCCTGATCGTCACCGACGCTAATGTGGCGCGGTTGCACCTCGACACGCTGCGGCGTGGCCTCGACGCGGCAGGTTTCACGCACGACGCTATCGCGCTGCCGCCCGGCGAGGAGACGAAGGATTTCGCGCACTTTCAGAAGCTGTGCGAGAACATCCTCGCGGCTGGTGTCGAACGTACGACGCCGATCATTGCGCTTGGCGGCGGCGTCGTTGGTGATCTCGCCGGTTTCGCCGCGGCGACATTGCTCCGCGGACTCGATTACATCCAAGTGCCGACCACGCTCCTGGCGCAGGTCGACAGCTCGGTCGGTGGCAAAACCGCCATCGACACGCGTCAGGGCAAAAATCTGGTGGGCGCGTTTCACCAGCCGGCGCTGGTGATTGCCGATACAGACACACTCGGCACGTTGCCGCGCCGCGAGCTGCTCGCTGGCTACGCCGAAGTCGTGAAATATGGGCTGATTCGCGACCGCGGGTTCTACGAATGGCTCGAAAGCAAGGCGGGCGCGCTGCTGCAAGGCGATGCAGACCTGCGCCGCGAAGCGGTGTTGCGCAGCTGCGCTGCGAAGGCGGCGGTGGTTGCCGCCGACGAACGCGAGACCGGCGAACGCGCGTTGCTGAACTTCGGCCATACTTTCGGCCACGCATTGGAGGCCGCGACCGGATTCGGCAACGCGCTATTGCACGGTGAGGCGGTTGCACTCGGTATGGCTATGGCGTTCGACCTTTCGGCCAAGCTGCGTCTATGTCCGGCGGACGCTGCCAGCCGGGTCAGGCGCCACTTCGCTGCCGTCGGCTTGCGCACCGAGATCGACGGCGTCGAGGCCGACGCCCTGCTTGAGCTCATGGGCAAAGACAAGAAGGTCAAGGACGGCCGGATCAGTCTCATCCTGGTGCGCAATATCGGCGAAGCCTTCGTCAGCCGCGACGTCGGCGCCGACACGCTGCGCGCGTTTCTGCGCGAGGCGGTCAAGACGCTGGCGCAGCCGGTGCGCGCCTCTCAATAGTTCGCCGTTTCCGGAGGGTCCGGTCATGCCGCTGTCATCCGCGTCGCCGCGTGAGCACATCCACACGCGCCAAATCCACTGCCGCGGCTATCGCCGCGACGACCATCTGTGGGATATCGAAGGCCATCTGACCGACACCAAGACCTATGCCTTCGATAACGACCATCGCGGCCGTATCGAGCCGGGCGATCCGGTGCATGACATGTGGGTCCGGCTCACCGTCGATGACGACCTGGTCATACGCAGCGTCGAAGCTGTCACCGATAAAAGTCCGTTTCCGGTCTGCCCGGCGATCACGCCGAATTTCGCGCGCCTCGAGGGTTTGAGTCTCCGGCCAGGGTTTCTCTCGAAAGTACGTGAGCGGCTTGGCGGGATCGAGGGTTGTACTCATTTGGTCGAGCTGATGGGGCCAATCGCGACCACGGCCTATCAGACGATTTATCCCTATCGCCGCCGCCTGACGCAGGCGCACGGCGATGCGCCGCCATCGCCGCCGAAAGAGAGGCCGCGCCTCATCGACACATGTCACGCGTTCCGCAGCGACGGTGAGATCGTCAAACGGCTCTGGCCGGATTACTACACCGACGCGCGCAGCTAAGGGCGCGCGTCACACACGAACGCGCGGCCGCGCAATGCCGTGGCCGGCGCGCAGGTGGCCTTCGTCGGTCGCGGCTGCCTGGAAGTATGTCAGCAGGAATACGCGGATCGCCGCCGTGAGCGTCGATTGATTGCGGCCGCGCGCGATTCCAGTCACAAGCTCGTTCAGATTTTTGCTCTCGCGCTTGCAGACCATGGCGAGCGCCTCCCACATTGCCGGCTCGAGGCGGATGCTGGTGCGATGGCCTTCAACCGTGACGTTGCGATTGACCAGCGTCGAGCGTGTAGAACTTGCGCGCACTCGTTCTCCGCCTCCGGTCCGATCGTGACCGGCCAGCCTCTGTTCACGGGAATCCATGCTAAAATTTTAGCGCGATTTACGCGCGTTGCAACCCTTAAGAGAACGCCGATAGCACGATACAACCTATGATTGTAGTGGCTGAGTATTCGGGCATTTAGCCCACACCGCGGTCCTCGCCGGGCGCCAGGGTGGTCAGTTGCAGCGCATGCACACCGGCGCGCAGTTCGTCCGCGAGCAATGCATAGACGCGCCGTTGCCGCGCAACGCGGCTTTCGCCTGCGAAGGCGGGTGAAACTATTTCCAGCCGGAAATGGCTTTCACCGCCAGGGCGTGCCCCAGCATGTCCGGCGTGGCGGCCGGAGTCGTCATGGATAACCAGCCGCGTGGGCTGCAAAGCAGCGAGCTTGTTGCGGATTCGCTCGGCGACCGCTCCGGACATCGATTTAGCCCTTTAAAACCTCGGAAATAAGCCCATTTTGCGGAGATCCGCAACCAGCGACCGGCTCGGCCTTGTCAGGAATCGACCGCCTCTCCATACTAAGAAACATCATGCCACGTCCCGTAAGCGCGAGCCATGTCGACCCGGACAGGGCGGCAGAACACCGGCCTTGCGACCATCCTGGCTGTGCTGGAATGGGCGAATTCCGTGCGCCGCGGTCGCGTTCGGCGTTGCACGAATATCTGTGGTTCTGCCTCGATCATGTCCGGCTGTACAACTCGTCGTGGAATTACTATGCCGGAATGTCGCCAGACGATATCGAGCGCGAAATCCGGCGCGATACCGTCTGGCAGCGGCCGACCTGGCCGCTCGGATCGCGCACGTTCCGCTATCAGGCGCGACTCAAGGGTGACGGTTTGTTCGATCTCGACGACGACGAGCCGGCGGCCAACGGTAACGCCGCCGGGCGGCATCGCCATCCGGCATCGCCCGAGGCGCGTGCGCTGGCGGTGTTCGACCTGAGCGAGCCGGTGCCATTGCCGGATCTCAAGGCGCGCTACAAGGCGCTAGTCAAACAGAACCATCCGGACGCCAACGGCGGCGATAAGGACGCCGAGGAGCGTCTCAAAATCATCAACCAGGCCTATTCGACGCTCAAGGCCTGCTACACTTCGTGACAAAGAACGGCGACAGAAAGCGGTTATGCCAGTGAATTCGACGACCCCATCCGACGAAACCATCGACCGGCCGGACATCACGGTTTCGGTGCGGCAGACCTTCGGTATCGACTCGGACCTGCAAGTGCCGGCCTTTTCGCGGTCGAGCGACCATGTGCCGAATCTCGACGAGGCTTATCGCTTCGACCGTGACACGACGCTCGCGATTCTCGCTGGTTTCGCCTACAACCGGCGCGTCCTCATCCAGGGCTATCACGGCACCGGCAAGTCGACTCACATCGAGCAAGTCGCCGCGCGCCTCAATTGGCCACTGATCCGCATCAATCTCGACAGCCATATCAGCCGCATTGATCTTGTTGGCAAAGACGCGATCGTACTGAAGGACGGGCTGCAGATCACCGAATACCGCGAAGGTCTGCTGCCGTGGGCGCTGCAGCATCCGACTGCTCTGTGCTTCGACGAATACGACGCTGGCCGGCCCGACGTGATGTTCGTCATCCAACGCGTGCTCGAGGTCGAGGGCAAGCTGACGCTGCTCGACCAGAATCGCGTTATTCGTCCGCATCCGGCATTTCGCCTGTTTGCGACCGCCAATACCGTCGGCCTCGGCGATACCACGGGCCTCTACCATGGCACGCAGCAGATCAATCAGGGTCAGATGGACCGCTGGAACATCGTCGCGACGCTGAATTACCTGCCGCACGACGCCGAGGTCGACATCGTGCTTGCGAAGGCGCCGTCCTACGACAACGAAGAGGGCCGCCGCATCGTCCACGCCATGGTGTCGCTCGCCGAGTTGACCCGCGCCGGATTCATCAACGGCGACATCTCGACCGTCATGTCGCCGCGTACCGTCATTACCTGGGCGGAGAACAACCGCATCTTCAACGATATGGCCTTCGCCTTCCGCACCACCTTCCTGAACAAGTGCGACGAAGTCGAGCGCGCCACCGTGGCCGAATACTACCAGCGCTGCTTCGGCAGCGAACTCAAGGAAAGCGGCGTCCGCGTCACCGTCAGCTGACGCGCCGGAAACCACGGCCATGTCGGACAACGATTCACCCGCCGAGGTCTTCAAGCGGTCGACCGCGGCGGCGCTGCGCGCCATCGCGCG
>DASQHO010000114.1:0-17828 GCA_035632055.1 Allostellaceae bacterium | reverse complement strand
CGGTGCTCGCCAGCGCCACCGACCGCAAGGTCATCGGCTTCGTCACCGAGGCCTATGCCCTCCGCCGCTACAACCAGGAACTCGAACAGGCCCGCGGCGACGAGTTCGCCGATCCCACCCTCTTCGGTCCCGTCTGAGCGTCGAAATATCCGGCATTTCAGAGATTTAGTCGTGAATGCCGAATTCGCCACGGCCGATCGCCGGACACCGGCGCCAGCCGTCGCGTTATCGCGTGATCATTTAGGTTGAGCGCAGCCCCAACCTTGTGTTCGATAGCAGCGATGATCGCGTGAAACTCGCCACCGGCCATGTCGCCAATTCGGACACGATTGTGGAACAACCCTACGTCAGCGCCGACGACCTTCCATCACAATTCGACTTCGTTTGAATCGCGCCGCACAAGAAACGGGGACGCACGTATATGACCACGGGCACGACACGCCAGCTGCGCATCGAGGATGAACCGCTGTTGCGGGGTAAAGGCCGCTATACCGGCGATGTGCACGAACCGCGCCAGGCCATTGCTGCGTTCCTGCGCGCGCCGATGGCGTCGGCGACGATCCGCCGCCTCGACACCGTGGTGGCACAGCGGGCGCCGGGCGTTCTGGCGGTGTTGACGGCGGATGACATGACTGGCACCGGCAGCCTCGCCCACCCGCTGCCGGTGCCTGGACGGGGCGGCACGAAACTCGTCGCGCCGCGCTGGCCGGCGTTGGCCGAAGGCCGTGTGGTTCATGCCGGCCAGCCGGTTGCGATGGTGGTCGCAGAAAGCCGCGCGCAGGCACAGGACGCCATCGAACTGATCGAAGTCGATTACGACGAAATCCCCGCGGTGGTCGACGCCCGCCGCGCCATTGAGCCCGGCGCGCCGCAGGTGTGGGCAGAGGCACCCGGCAATATTGCTCTCGACTTTACCTGGCCACTCGACAAGGACGGCAGCAATGCTGCCGAGGTTGCTAGGATTGTCGCCAGCGCGCCGTTGGTGGCCAGGTTGTCTGTGTCGAATCAGCGGCTGGCTGTTGCCAGCCTGGAACCGCGCACGGCGACCGGCTGGTACGACGTCAAGACCGGCGAATACACGCTCAGAACCGGGACCCAGAGCGTTTGGCTGATGGCCAATCAGATGGCGGAACTGCTCGGCGTCAAACCGGAGCAAATGCGGGTCCTGACCGACGATGTCGGCGGTGCCTTTGGTATGAAGAGCGGCGCCTATCCCGAATACGTGGCCATCCTGGTAGCGGCCAAACGGATCGGCCGGCCGGTGGGCTGGGCGTCGACGCGTTCCGAGGCGTTCCTGTCGGACAATCAGGCACGCGATCAGGTGATGGAGGGCGAACTCGCGCTCGACAAGGATGGCAAGTTCCTTGCGCTACGCGTCAAATCGGTTGCCGACATGGGCGCTTTCGCAAATGGTGCCGGACCGCTCACCGCGACGATCAACATGGTGCGTTGTTTCCCGTCGGTTTATCGTATTCCACGCATCGTCTGCGACGTGCTGTGCGTCCTGACCAACACGGTTCAGCTCGGTCCCTATCGTGGTGCCGGGAGGCCCGAAGCTAACTATCTGATGGAGCGGTTGGTGGAGGAAGCGGCGCGCATTAGCGGCATCGATGCGGTTGTCTTGCGTCGCCGTAATCTCGTTACGCCGGCGGAGCTGCCCTACAAAGGCGCGATGGGCACGGTCTATGACAGCGGCGATTTTCCAGCGGTCTTCGACAAGGCACTCGAACTCGCTGACCTCAAGGGCCTTGCCACGCGCAAACAGCAGAGCGCTTCGCGCGGTCGCCTACGCGGCATCGGCGTCTCATGCTTCCTAGAGCATTCGGGCGCAATCCCGCCGGAGGGCGCATCGCTCTCGTTTCCCGGCGATGACACTGTCGTCGTTGGCTTGGGCGCGCAATCCACCGGCCAAGGACATCTGACGGTCTTTCGCCAAGTCGCATCCGAGAAACTCGGCATCGATCCGGCCAAGGTGGTGGTGCGCGAGGGCGATACGCGCCTTGGCGTCGAAGGTCACGGCAGCTTTGCCTCGCGCTCGGCCGCGGCTGCCGGCAGCGCCATCTTCTTCACTGCTGATACGGTGATCGAGAAAGGCAAGAAAGTGGCAGCGCAATTGCTGGAAGCGGCGGAGGCCGACATCGCCTATCGCAATGGCATTTTCGAGATCGCCGGCACCGACCGGAGACTGTCGCTATTCGACGTCGCCAAGAAGGCGCAGGAACTCAAGGCCAAGGGCGAGATCGCCGAATCGCTCGACACCAACAAGGTGTCGCAGACACCGCAGCATTTCCCCAACGGCTGCCACATCGCCGAGGTTGAGATCGATCCTGAGACCGGCGCACTCGCCATGGTGGCGTATAGCAGCGCCGACGATTCCGGCCGCATCCTCAACGCCATGATCGTCGAAGGCCAGATCCACGGCGGCGTTGCCCAGGGTCTCGGTCAGGCACTGCTCGAAAACGCGCTTTATGACCAGTCGGGCCAGCTGCTTGCAGGCTCGTTCATGGACTACGCCATGCCCCGGGCGACCGACATGCCGCCGAAACTGAACGATGCGTTGCTCGAGTTTCCTTGCAAGACCAATCCGGTCGGTGTCAAAGGCGCGGGCGAGGCCGGCACCACCGGTGCACTCGCGGCGCTCATGAACGCGATTGCCGATGCCATTCCTGGCGATGCCGGGCGTGCGCTGCAGATGCCCGCGACGCCGCAAAAAATCTGGCAGGCGTGCCGCGCGGCACGGAGCGGTGGCCGCGCATGAGTTTCGTTTATACCTGTGCACCGGCCGCCGCGGGCGCTGCCGCCCTGCGCCGCAAAAAGACCAAGACCAAGACCAAGACCAAGACCAAGACGCACGCCTCTAGCGCACGCCAGCCAACAGTCGATATCCACTGCCACGTCTTCACGCCCGAGGCGGCGGCACTGGTCAAAGAGCTGATGCGAGCGCAACACGATCCCTACGCGTTCTTCCAAAGCGCTGCGTCGAAACAGATCGACGCCAAGCAGGCGTCTGCCATCGGGCCGAAGCTGACCTCAATCGAGGAGCGGCTCAAGACCATGGACGCTGACGGCATCGATATCCAAGTGATGTCGACGGCGCCGATGCAATACTATTATTGGGCCGACGGCACACTGGCGTTGCGCACGTCGCGCGTGATCAACGACAATATTGCGCGCATCTGTGCCGCCCATCCCGATCGATTCGTCGGGTTGGCCACGGTGCCGATGCAGGTGCCGGAATATGCCGTCCGCGAACTCACCCGTGCGGTGCACGAACTCGGCCTCAAAGGCGTCGAAATCTGTCCGCACGTCGAGCAGGACGAATTGTCGGCCGAGCGCTTCCGGCCGTTCTTCGCCAAGGCGGAGGAACTCGGTGCGGTAATCTTCCTGCACCCGCATGGCGTTCCGGATGGCCGCCGGCTTGGCGATCATTTCTTCCAAAACATCGTTGGCAATCCGCTCGACACCACGGTGGCGATCCACCATCTGATTTTCGGCGGTGTACTCGAGGCCTATCCCAGGCTCAAAATCGTCTGCGCTCACGGCGGGGGCTACTTGCCCGCCTATGCCGGGCGCATCGATCATGGTCACGCCGTCCGGCCGGACGCCCGCACCAAGATCAGCAAAGCGCCGTCGAGCTACCTGAAGACGCTCTATTTCGACACCATAGTCTTCACCCACCACCAGTTGGCCTATCTGGTGGAGCAGTACGGTGCCGATCATATCCTGCTCGGCACCGACTATCCCTACGACATGGCGCTACCGGATGCGGTGAAGTTCGTACAGAGGGCGCCTGGCCTTTCCGCGCGCGAACGCGGATTGATCCTTGGCGGCAACGCCGCGCGGCTGATGGATATAAAGCTGCCTACTGGCGGATCGACGCGGCGCTAGAACGCCTTGAAGACCTGGATAAGCGCCGGCCCGATGAGCACGATGAACATCGACGGCAGGATGAAGACGATCATCGGTATCGTCATGATCGCCGGCAGCTTGGCAGCCTTCTCTTCGGCCTTGAGCATGCGCTCTTCGCGTAGCTCGGCCGCGAGGACGCGCAGCGCCTGAACCAGCGGCGTGCCGTAGCGCTCGGTCTGCACCAGCGTGTTGACCAGGCTGCGCATCGCCGGAATGTTGACGCGCTTAACCAGGTTGGTCAGCGCGTCGCGCCGGTTCGGCAGAAACCCCAATTCAAGCGCGGTGAGGTGCAATTCGTCGCTCATCTCCGGCATGAACCGCCGGAATTCGCGCGCGACGCGAATCATCGCGCCGTCCAGGCTGAGTCCGGATTCTGCGCAGATCATGAGCAGATCGAGTGCGTCCGGCAGCGCGGAATGGAAACGGCGGCCCCGGGCTTTGACCATGTTGCGCAGCACGATCGGCGGCGCATAGGTCGAACCGATGGCGACGACGGCGCCGAGTATCGCGACGTGCGTTGCCGTCAGATCGAACGGCGTACTGAAGATCAAGACCAAGCTGGTCAGGGTGCAAGGCAGCAGCAGGCGAATGCCGACGTACAGGACCAGCGCCTCGCGGTTGCGATAGCCGGCCTGGACCAGCAAGTCGGCGGCTTTATCGGCGTCCGCGCCGCGGGTGAGTTTCAGCTTCTCCACAAGCGTTTTCAGCAAGGTCGTGCCGAGCTCGGGAGCGCGGCGCTGCCGGGCGCGCGGCGAACCGGCGGGCGGTGCCGCGCCAACACGGCGCGCAACCATGGCGGCGAGACGATTGCGCAACGGCGCGGCCGCGTCCCAGGCACCGTAGCCGGTCACCAGGACGCCGAAGATCGCGGCGGCAATCGCGAGCGTGAAAAAGGTTTCGCCGAGCCCGGTCATATGCGGAACCGGCCCAAGCGGATCATCATGAGGACACCGACCACCAGCGTCGTCATCGCCGCCGTCAGATACATGTGGCCGGACGGCGTGTTGAACAGAAGCGCTACATAATCGAAATCGAGCGCTGCCAGTATTCCCATTACGACAAACGGCAACGCGCCGATAATCGTTGCCGAAGCCCGGGCCTCGGCCGAGAAGGTGCGGATCTTCAGATGCAGTTGCCGGCGGCGCCGCAGGATTACGTCGAGGTTTTCGAGCGTCTCGGCGAGGTTGCCGCCGGTTTCACGCTGGATCGAGAAGGCGATGGCCATGAAGGTGAGCTCGGGCAGGTCGAGACGGCTCGCGGCTTCCCACAGCGCTTCTTCCAGTGGCTGGCCGAGCTGGATCTGGTCGGAGATGCGGCGGAATTCGGCGCCCACAGGCTCGCTAATCTCGCGGGTCACGCCGATGACAGTCTCGGTCAACGGCAGGCCGGCGCGTAGGCCACGCACCATCAAGCCGACGGCATCGGGAAAGATGGCGATGAAGCGCGTCGCGCGGCGGTTAACCAGATAGTTGATGAGCAGGCGCGGGCCGAGGATCGTCGCGGCAATTGTTGCCGGCCAACCGATGATCGGTGCGATTCCGATCTCGGTCAAGCCGGCGCCGAGGATCAGGCCGAAGATCGCAGCGCCGATCGCCACCTTGCCGAGGGTGAGATTGGTGCCAGTGCGGGCCAACTTCTTGCGCCAATGATCGGGATTAGGCAGGAAACGCCCGGCCAGAGCATCGAGGCGCGATTTCTTTTCTTCCCGTTTCAGGGTCAGAGCGACGGCTTCGGGGTCAGGCTTGCCGACGAAACGGTCGCGGACCTTGCCGAGCCGATCGACGATGTCGGCGCGCTCCTTGGTATCGGTTGCGCCCGACCAGCCGGAATACGTCACGCCAAACAGGAGCAAGAAGACGACCAGCAGGAAGATGGCGTCGACCATGACGCCTACCCAACGGCTTCGAGCAGGGCGCGATCCAGACCGTAATACTCCGCCCGCGTGATGAAGTGGGGTCGCAGGCCGCTGGACATGAACGTACCCTTGAGCGAGCCGTCCGGCATCTGGCCTTCGTACTGGTAGGTGAAGAGATCCTGCGTCGTGATCACGTCGCCTTCCATTCCGACAATCTCGGTGACGGCGACGACGCGGCGAATGCCGTCGCGCATGCGGCTGATCTGGATGATGAGGTTGACGGCGGCCGCAATCTGCTGCCGGACGGCACGTGGCGTCAGGTTGACGCCGGCCATGCCGACCATGTTCTCGAGACGGGTCAGCGCCTCGCGCGGCCGGTTGGCGTGGATTGTCGAAAGCGACCCATCGTGGCCGGTGTTCATTGCTTGCAGCATGTCGAGCGCCTCGGCGCCGCGGATCTCGCCCAGGATGATGCGGTCGGGGCGCATACGTAGGGCGTTCTTGACCAGATCGCGGATGGAAATTTCGCCTTTGCCTTCGAGGTTGGACGGCCGCGTCTCCAGCCGGACGACGTGCGGCTGTTGCAGTTGCAATTCGGCCGCGTCTTCGATCGTGACGATGCGTTCGCCAGGATCGATCATTTGCGACATGGCGTTCAGAAGTGTCGTCTTGCCGGAACCCGTACCGCCCGAGATGAGGATGTTGAGGCGCGAACGCGCGGCGATCTTGAGCACCGTCGCCATCGCCGGCGAGATGTTCTTTTGCCGTGCCATCACGTCGAGCGTGATGCCTTTCTTGGAGAATTTGCGGATCGAGATGGTCGGGCCGTCAAGTGCCAGTGGCGGGGTTATGATGTTGACGCGGCTGCCGTCCAGCAGGCGCGCGTCGACCAGCGGTGTCGATTCGTCGATGCGGCGGCCGACCTGAGTAACGATGCGGGTGGCGATCGACATCACGTGCGCGTTGTCACGGAAAGACACGCCGGTGAGCTCGAGCTTGCCGCGGCGCTCGACATAGACCTGCTTGGCGCCGTTGACCATGATGTCGGTTACGCTCTCGTCGGCCAACAGTGGCTCGAGGGGGCCGAGACCCAGCATATCGTCGAGTAGAACGGCGACGAGCTGGCGCTGTTCGGCCTGATTGAGGTTGATGCGCTGCTCGACGACGATCTCGCTGACCATTTCCGCGAGCTGGCGCGCCAGCTCGTCGCGTTGCAGCTTGGCAGCGACCTCGGTGTCGATGCGCTGCAGCACCAGCGGATAAATCCGCGGCGCCGCCTCGTTGACGTTTGCGCTGCGCATCGCGGTGGGACGAGGCGCGGCCTGGGCAGCCTCGGGGAAGGTGGCAGGCTCGGTTGCGCGCGGCCCCGGGTCTTGAGTATCGCCCACGCGCGGCAAAGGCCTGACCAGTGAAACCTCGGTCGGCCGGGGGCGAACGTCCGGCACGGGCGGACGCGGCTGAAGCTCGTCGGCGCTTACTCCGCGGCGGCCGAACATCAGGCGCTCCGTTTCAGGAAGCTCGGCAGCATCGCGCGTGGCGAGAACTTGGCCGGCAGATTCGCCAACGGTAGCTTGGCGAGGACCGAGCCGGTTTTACCGGCCGCGGCTTCGATACCGGCGATGTGCATGGCAACGGCGCGGATTGCCGCCGCGGCGGGCGCATGTTTAAGCGCCGCCGGCAACACGCTGCCGGTGGATGCGGTTGCAAGCGCTGCGGTGGGCTCGAACGGCACGACGTGGTCGAGTTTGACTGCAGTGACGCGTTCGAACTCGGCCTTGGCGATCTCGCCGCGATGCTTGGCACCGACGTGGTTGGCGATGATGAGGTGGCGTCCCGCCGGCGTCATTGTCTTGGCGAAATCGGACAGCCGCAGCAAGTCGCGCGCCGAGGCCAGCGACAAATCGGTCACCAAGCCGACCGTCGCCGACAGCGTCAAGACGCGGCGGACCTCGTCCGACAGCACACGCGGCAAGTCGACAACGACATAGTCGTAATCGTGGCGCAGCACATTGAGCATGGTGTCGATCGCGCCCGGTGCGACGTGCATCTGATCGACCAGTGGCTCTTCGGCCGCCAGAACCTTCAACCGCGGGCTCTCCTCGAGCATGGCGGCGCCGAGCAGGCGGCTGTCGAGCCGCGACGGGAATTCAAGCGCCTCGCGCAGGCCGGCCGCCGGTACCAGGTCAAGCGACAGCGCTACGTTACCGAACTGCATGTCCAGATCGATCAGTGCCACTCGCTTCTGATAGATATGCGCTAGGCACCAGGCGACCGAACCGGCAATGGTCGTGGCGCCGGCGCCGCCGCGAACGCTGACGAAGCTGACGACGTGGGCCTGGGCCTTGGCTGTGCCTTGGCCGAACTGGCGCTTGCTGTCGCCGCGCAGCGATCGCTCGAGCATGGCCAGCGTCACCGGTTTCAGCAGGTAGTCGGTGACGCCGAGTTCGATCAGGGTGCGATAGAGAGTCAGTTCGTTGCGCTTGCCGAGTGCGATGACCGTCATTTCCGGCGGGCAGAGTTCGGCCAGATCGCCCAGCGCCTTCACCGGATCTTCGACGTCGTCGACATCGACGATCAGCAGATTGGGCGGCGCGTGCTTGGCGATGTAATCGTTTGCGGCGGCGATACCGCCTTCGACGGCAACCGGATTGCGCCAGCCTTGGGCCGCCGCGAGATCGCGCGCCACCTGCCGGGTCTCGGGCTCGGCAACGCAAGCGAGCAGCCGCGGGCCGGGGCCCTGGCCGACTTCGGTATCCGGAGCGAGGTTCTCGCTATTGTCCATTGCCACCACCCGAAATGCTGCTCGATGACGCCGCGCCGCCTGAACCGCTCGAAGCGCCTCCATAACCGATGCTTTCAGCCTGCGGATTGGCTTTCTGTTCGCCAGTCCGATAGGCCTCGACCGCGCGCATGCTGGGCGCTGCATCCGTCGAGCCTTCCGCGTGGCCTGAAACCAGATCGCGCGGGTCAGCAACCATCAGATAGAGATCCGCGGCGTTGGAGCAGCCGAGCGTGTTGATCGTCCCGTTCGACGGATTGAAGGAGCCGATCGCTGCCCAGGGCGGGCACACAGGCGGCAACGCTGCTTCACGATTGGCCGTCACGACGACGGCATCGGCTGTGAAGTTGGGATCGGCCGGCGCTACGTGGTGCGCAACACCAAGGTTATCCAGCGCTTGGCTGACGCTGGCCCGGCGTGCATCGGCCATCGCGCTATCGCCGCCGACGATCGTGACACCGCCGACGCCATCGCGGCGATCCGCGCCGAGGAAACCTTGCAGGTCGGCGGCCTCCGCCTGGCTGAGCATCGCGCTGCTCGGAGCGAAATGCACCGTATGCGAAAGCTGCACCGTTTTTACCTGGATGCGGTTGAACGGCGCGATGTCGGGCGCAGCCGGAGCGCAGCCCGAAAGTAGCAGCGCTGCGGTTATCGCAGCGGCGAGGACTGGGTAGCGGCACGAGCGGGAATGGGCGTTTATCATGCGGGTTCTCAATCGAGCTCGAAGCCAACCTGGCTCAACGGCATCGCAGCCTTGCGGCCATCGGGCAGCGTGGTGACAGCGGCGGCCGGCACCGGAGCGGGTATGGAGGGCCCCTGGGTCTGCGGATGGTTCATCGCGCCGTTGAACATATCCGCGTCGGTCGGCGGCTCCAGGCCGTCGTTAGGCGTCACCATCGGTCCATTGACCGGCCTGACGACATAGGGTGTCACCAGGATCACCAGCTCGCTCTCGTTGCGCTGGAAGGCTTCCGAGCGGAAGAGCTGACCGAGGATCGGAACGTCGCCGAGCCACGGGAATTTGTTGATGTTCTGGTTGACGTTGTTCTGGATCAGGCCGCCAATTGCGAAGGTCTGGCCGCTGCCGAGTTCGACCGTAGTTTCGGCACGCCGCGTCGACAGACCGGGTACCGAGACGCCGGCGACCGTAATGGCGGTCGAGTTGTCGATCTGGCTGACTTCGGGCGCGACATGCAGGCTGATGCGCCCGCTGTTCAGGATCGTGGCGATGAACGACAGGCTGACGCCGAAATTCTTGTAGTCGATGGTGACAACGGCGCTGCCACCAGTGCCGGATTGCGGTACCGGGACCGGGAACTCGCCGCCAGCGAGGAAGCTCGCCTTCTGACCCGACACGGCGGTCAGGTTGGGCTCGGCCAGAACCGTGAGCAGGCCGTGGGTCTCGAGCGCGTCGAGCGTCGCGTTGATCTTCGTGCTGGCAAGCGGTCCGCTGGTATAGGCAAAGCCGAGCAGGTTCGCCGCCGTCCCGCCGATAGTGGCAGCGGGCGTGCTGGTCAGGCTGCCGTTGAAGCTCGGCCCATGTGAAGTGGCGGTCCCGGTATTGGTCCAAGCGACACCCAACTCCTTCAACGCGGTACGCGAAATTTCGGCGATCCGCACATGTAGGTTGATTTGGTTGGGCGCAACGAGCTGCATCTTGTTGACCAGCTGCTTGGGGTCAGGCACGTAACGCGCCGCGATTTGACGGATGTCGTCGCCTTCGGCGGGCGAATTGACCGGCCCTTGGAGAATAATCGAGTTATCCAACGGCTTGGCCTCGCCCTTGGTGCCGGGCACCAGTTGGCTAAGAGCGCGCTGGAGTTCGGCGGCGTCGGCGTGCACGACAATGGGGCTGTTGATGAGCACGTTGTCCTGCTTGTCGAGCGCGAACAGCGTCGTGGTGCCGGCCGCCTTGCCGACGAGATAAATGATTGTTGGCGACTTCACTTGGATGTCGGCGACATTCGGATCGGCGACGAAGATGTTCCCTGCCGGCCGGTCCAGCCGCAGGATAACGCCCTTGCCGCTGGCGAGCGAGATGACCTGGCCATTTGGCGCGATGATCTGCGGTCCGGCATAGGCGGCGACCGGCGCGAGCGCTAGGCTCAGCGACATCGCGAGGACAAGCGCGTGGATTGCGCGCGCGACGAATCGATTATGCGGACGACGCAGCATCATTTGCCCATTGCTCGTCCGGCTCCGCCGATCGCTTTAGCGGCAGCCGCGCCCGTGGCGCCATAGGCCGAACCTTGTGGCGCCTGCGCCTGCGGCTGCGCCGGCGCTGGCGGCGCGGCAGCGGTCTCGACCGCGCGGCCGCCGGTGAAATCGATCGACGATTTACTGGTGCCGCGGACGATGTCGACCTGATCACTGGCCGTCGAGGTGCCACCGGTCCGATGATGGGCAAACGGCATCTCGACCGCATCGGTATCCCAGGTAAGCGTCGGCTGATGCGGTTGTGCGTCGTTCTCGGCCGTGCCAACGCTGCGCAACGTCATTGCCAGCTTGCCCATTTCGGGCAGCAGCGCGACGACTTCGGCTTGCTTCGGCGTCACCTCCAGAGTTGCGGTGCGCGCCAAGGGCGAATCATGCGCCTGGTCGTCGATCTTCTGGTCGACCGCGAGCACGCGAATGTCCTGCAATACCGTCTCCGACAAGCGTCGCGGCTGCGCGTTCTTGTCGCCCGACGGGACGTCCATCGTTAGGATCAAATCGACGCGATCGCCGGGCATCGCCAGGCCGGACAGTCCGACGCCGCTTTGCAGCGGCACGGTGATGGCGCGAAATCCGGGCGTGACGATCGCGGCGAGGAAGCCGCGGTCACCTTTCTTGACGATACGCAGATCGCTGATCGGTTCGCCGGGTGCGATGCCGCTCTTCGCGACCGAGCCGACGATCGTGTCGAGATTGATCGCGCCCTTGACCATGTACGATTTTGACACGTCGTTATCCGGCCAGCTCTGCCAGGTAAGGTCTTCGGTACGGATGAAATGGCCGGCAGGTAGCGCCTTGGCCGCAACGAGGATCATCTTGGGCGGCGGCGGCGCCGCCATTTGAGCGGCGACCGGCCCAGCGGCCTCGGTACGCACATGCTCGACCCATGCGCGCACAACCAGCGCGGTGACCAGCGACAACACCATGGCGGTTGCCAGTAGCAGCAGTCGGCGAGGCGGAAGAGTTGCAAACATCGCGTGGTCGGTCCTCTCGCGTCCATTCCGGCCGATGTCGTTCGAATCAAGACGAGCGGCGGTCGGGCGGCGGGTTTACTCTGAATCGATTGTGGCGAACTCTGGTTAATGCCCGGTGAAAACCACGCCAAATCCGCGCCTTAAGCCCATAGGTATGATCACCGACCTATTGGGCGGCGACGGCTTCAGGCGCCTTGTCGGCGGCGGCCTGGCTGGTCGGCCGGGTCGCAGGACCCGCGAAATGGACGCCCATCAAGGCCGTGCGATCCGCAGGCTGGCCGGAATTGCCGGCGGCGCCACGATAGGCGGCAAGCTCAGCATCGAGGGCTGCGCGGTCAGCATCGCTCGTGACGATTTGGCGCGCCTTGTCCATATCGCCATGCGCCGCCTCGATGAAGGCGAGGTTGCGGCGATAACGCGGCGCCGCGTTCGGTGTCGCGACAAGCGCCGTCAAAGTCTTGACCGCGCCGTCATAGTCGCCCGACAGGAACTGGGCCATCGCCATATTGTTGAGCAGTCCAAGGTGCTTGGGCGCAATCGCGAGGCCGGCTTGATAGGTCTTGATGGCGGTGTCGTATTGCCCCATCGAGCTGTAGGCGACGCCGATTGCGCTGAACAGCGCCGGGTCGTCCTTGCGGCTCGCAAGTGCGATATTGAACTCATCGATGGCCGCCTGCGGCGAGCCGCGCACCAGCATCAATTCACCTAGGCGGAAAGCGGCTTCCGGATCGTCCGGCTTGAGCACCTGAACGAGGTGATACGCCTCGTAGGCTTGAGTGTATTGGCCGAGTGCGATGTCGGCCTTACCCAGCCGCAACAGCGGCACCGGCGAACTCTGATCGTCGCTGTGCGCTTGCCGGTAGAAGGTCGCAGCGGTGGCGTTATCACCTTGCGCCACGGCTTCGTCACCGCGTTCGAGCGCCGGTTTCGAAGCTTCGACCTGCTGATGCATCACATCGGCCTGGGCTGCGGCGATCTTTTCCGCCGTCGCCGCCTCTTTATCACCGAAGAACGCGCATCCTGACAGGGTTACGGCGCTGGCCGTCGCCACGACGAGAATCCGCAAGGCGTTGCTGCCGCGCGCGGCGCGCAGCGGTGTGATGGCGGCGATATCTTTGGAGCGCGACACGGCAGTCCCCCTCGCACGCGGACGTGAATGGTTAGGGGAAGTGTCGCGCTTTGTGGTTAAGTATCGGTGAAGCCACGAATTTAACGTTGATCGTGACAAAATCGCCGACATGGCGCCGCGACGGCGTCAATCTGAACGGCATTCATATTGTTTTTGAAGTGAAAGAACGTGGCATTTACGTTGATTTTATTTGTGATTGTTTGCAATCGATTTATATTCGATCAACCGTTTGTTATCGGAGCGCCGCCATGACCGCCTTTCTCCGCCGCCTTGCCGATGACGAATCTGGCGTCACCGCGGTCGAATACGGCTTGATCTGCGCGCTGATGGGCCTCGTCGTCGTGACGAGCTTGCGGGACGTCGGCTTCGCGCTCAACAGCACATTCACGACGCTCGCTCAGGCCCTCGGTCGCTAGGCGCTTCGACGCACGCTTTATTGTCGCGCATACCGCTCGGGCGGCTGAGGCGACCACGGCATCTATTACTTTCCGTGGCGTCGGTCTCGCTTGGGGCCTGCGCCACACCGGCACCAGTCACGACCGGCGTTTCCGGGCAAACCGTTACCGCACAAGATCAGCACGCCTGCCCCGGCGGCGTCGTGCCGGCCGCACACATCGAGTTCGCCAGCCGCTCGCCGAGCTATGACAATGCGACGCCGTTGGCGCAGCTGTCGAATGACGTGGGTCTTACGGTCGGCCATGTGGCGCTCGGCGTCACCGAAGTCAAACTGTCGCTCAGCGCACAATATCGGATCCGCAACGCGCCAGCGCTTACCACCGGCGTCTGCGCGTATCCGGACGATATCGTCCTGCGCCTGAGCTATGCCGTGCGTATCGTTCACGTTGCGCGCGAATTCGCCAACGAGCCATGTCTACATTCAACGATTCTGGCGCATGAGATGCGGCACGTCGCGCTCGACGACAAGCTCATCCCGCGCGAGACCGCGATGTTCGACGTCGGCCTTCCAGCCCGTATCGGCAATGGCGCCGGCCTTTGGGGTGCCGATGCAGCTGCTGCCGACAGCCGCATCGATCAACTGGTCACAACGGCGGGGGCGGCACTTATGAAGACGCTCGCCGATGTGCGCCGGCGCGAACAAGTGCGGCAGGTCGATACGCCGAACCGACAGCCGCGCATCACCGCCGCCTGCGGCGGCCGGCTCAATCAGCTACTCGCCGTCACGCGCTGAGCGTCAACGCGTGATGCGCGCTTCAACTTCGGCGCAGAGATAATGATAAAGGCAGATATGGACTTGCTGGATGAGCGGCGTGTCTGTCGCCGGCACCGCCAACAGGATATCGGCGTGGAGCGCAAGCGTGCCGCCGCCCGCGCCCGTCAACGCCACCACCGTCATCGCCTTTGTGTGCGCCGCCTCGGCGGCGCCGATGACATTCTTGGAGTTGCCGCTCGTCGACAGCGCAAGGAGCACGCCGCCGGCTTCACCGAACGCTTCGACCTGGCGCGCGAACGCACTTTCGTAACTGTAATCGTTGCTCCAGGCGGTGATGACTGCAGGGTCGGCTACAAGCGCCATCGCCTTGAGCGCGCGTCGTTCTTTTTTGTAACGACCAACGAGTTCGCCAGCGATGTGCATCGCGTCGGCGGCCGAGCCGCCGTTACCGCAGATCAGCAGTGGCTTCTGGGATGCCAGCGCCGTGTGGATGACACCGATCGCCCGTTCGACCTTGGCTTCGTCGATGACGGCTGCGGCAGCAGCTAACGCATCGCGCGAAGCGTCGAGATAAGTCTTGAATCCGCCCATAATCCCCGCGCGTATATGACATGGCTCGGTGCGCGCATAAAGGGCCGATTTGCCGCGCGTGTTCGCCAGTGCTGCATTGCGACTGGCGCGCTTCAGACGATCCGCCGAAACGCGCTACGATACAACGAAACGGTTAGCCGGGACCTTTCGATTCAGGGAGACAAATCATGGCGCAATGGGTTCGGTTCGAGCGCGACGGCCGTACCGGCTTCGGCACGCTCGACGGCGACACGATTGCGATTCACAGCGGCGACATGTTCGGCGGCGCCAAGCCCACCGGCGAAACGGTCAAACGCAGTGCGGTCAAGCTGCTGACGCCGTGCGAGCCGTCGAAGATGGTCTGCCTGTGGAACAACTTCCATCAGCTCGCCACCAAGAACAATTTCGCGGTGCCGCCAGAGCCGCTTTATTTCCTCAAGGCCAACAACGCGTTTTGCGGTCCCGACACGCCGATCGAGCGCCCGAAATCCTATTCCGGCCGGATCGTTTACGAGGGCGAGCTCGGCGTCGTCATTGGGAGGAAATGCTCGATGGTGAGCGAGGCGGAGGCGCCCGCCTATATCTTTGGCTACACATGCGTCAACGATGTCACCGCTGTCGACTTGCTGAAGAAGGATCCGACCTTCGACCAATGGGTCCGCGCCAAGAGCTTCGATACGTTCGGTCCGTTCGGACCGGTGATCACCACCGGCGTTGATCCCATGAAGCTCAACGTCCGCACCATCCTCAACAACAAGGAAGTGCAGAATTATCCGGTCGCCGACATGTTCTTCCCGCCGGCTAAGCTGGTGGCGATGGTGTCGCGCGACATGACGCTGATGCCGGGTGACATCATTTCCTGTGGCACATCGCTCGGCGCCGGCATCATGCCCGAAGCGCACAACATCGTCGATGTGGTGATTGACGGCGTCGGTTCGCTGCGCAATCCGTTCAACCAGATCGTGCCGAGTCCGTATTTGCTCAAGGAAGCGCCCAAGCCGATGCGCATTTGCGTCGTTGGTGCCGGCGCGATCGGCGGCCTGATCGCGGCCAAGTTGGCGCTCGCCGGCAATCAGGTGACCGTGATCGATATCGGCCCGCATCTCGCTGCCATCAAGGCGAACGGCATCAAGCTCGAATGGGAAACCGGCAAGACCGAGATTGCCAAGGTCAAGGCGGTGGACAAGGCGGCCGACGCCGGCAAGCAGGACCTCGTCATTCTCGCGGTCAAGGCGCACCACCTTGAAGAGGCGGCGCGGGATATCGACCATCTGCTCGATGCCGATACGGCCATCCTGACGGTACAGAACGGCCTGCCGTGGTGGTACTTCCAGCGCCTGGGTGGCAAGTACGAAAATCGCAAGCTCGACACTCTCGACCCAACCGGCGTGCTGGCGAAGAAGATTGATCCCAACCGGTTGATCGGTTGCGTCGTCTATCCGGCGGCGGCGGTCACCGCACCGGGCGTGATCCATCACGTCGAGGGCGACCGGTTCCCGGTCGGCGAGCTCGACGGCAAAGACACCGAGCGCGTCAAGCGGCTGCACGACGTTCTGACCAAGGCCGGCCTCAAGTCACGCGTGCTCAAGGACATCCGTGCCGAGATCTGGCTCAAGGCCTGGGGCAACTTGTCGTTCAACCCGATCAGCGCGCTGACGCACGCGACGCTGGTCGACATCTGCCGCTTCCCGGAGACGCGCCACCTGGCGGCGCGGATGATGGAAGAGGCCGAGACCATCGCGAAGAAACTCGGCGTCACCTTCCGCGTGTCGATCGAGAAGCGCATTGCCGGCGCCGAGAGCGTCGGCGCGCACAAGACCTCGATGCTCCAGGACGTCGAAGCCGGCCGCGCGCTCGAGACCGAGGCGCTCGTCGGTTCGATCCTCGAAATGGCGCGCGTCACCGAGACTCCGGCGCCGGCAATCGAATCGGTCTACGCCTTGGTCAAGCTGTTGAACAAAGTGATGCTAACGGAAGGTGTCGCAGTCGTCGAAAAGCCGGCGGCCGGCGCCAAGGCAGCCTAGCGCCGTTCGGATGTATTCGACAGCAGCGCCGCCAATCGGGGCGCCGCCGTTGATTGCCGCACGACCAACTCGGGCCGCAGCACGACGTCCATTCCTGACGCGTCGTCGTCCTCGATCCGGCGCAGCAAGGTGCGTGCCGCCGCGATACCGATTTCGCGCTGCGGTATGCGCACGGTGGTCAACGGTGGCGTCAGCAGATCGACGAATGGGCTGTCGTTGTAACCGGTAATCGATACATCCTTGGGACACGCCAGGCCGCGTTCGCGCAACGCCTCATAGCCGCCGAGCGCGAGCAGATCGTTCGCCGCGGCGACCGCCGTCGCTTGGGGATACTGGTTCAGCAGCTGGTGGCAGGCGCGGCGTCCGGCCTCGCGGTTGAAATCGTCGGCAATGACGGTCTCGCGTCCGCTCGTACGCAGCCGATGCCGGACCAACGCCTGGCGGAATCCTTCGCTACGCGCGGCGCCGGTCGACAGCTGTTGCGGCCCGGCGATGTGTCCGATCGCTCGATGACCGAGTTGCACGAGATGATCGATCACCAGGCCGATGCCGAGACGATCGTCGGTGATGACCGACGGTGCGCGTCCGGTCTCGTCGGTGCGATTGATCATGACGAGCGGCGCGCCGCGTTTTACCCAGGCTTCGACGATCGGATCGTGCCGGGTCGCCGTGCCCAAGATCAGGCCATCGACCTGCCGGCCCATCATCTCGGCCAAGGCACGTTCCTCGCGCGCCGGATCGTTCTGGGTGTTGCAGATGATCGCCACATAACCATGGTCGTTGAGTACGTCTTCGATGCCGAGCAGGATCGGCGGATAGAGCGGGCTGTCGATGTAAGGCACGATGATGCCGACGACACGCGAACGGCGGGTGCGCAAACCGGCAGCAAGCGCATTGGTGCGATAGCCGAGCCGTTCGGCTGCCTTGAGCACGCGCTTGGCGACGCTGTCGGTGATCTGGCCGCGGGTCGCCGGATTCATCACCCGCGACACCGTGGAGAAATGCACGCGGGCGGCGCGCGCAACCTCGCGAACGGTGACGCGTTGGGCGCCCCGCGATTTACGCCTCATTCTGCGGCGGAAGCGGTGCCTGGCGGCTTGGTGTTACCGGCGGCCCAGTAGTCGGACTTGGCCTTGGTGGCGGCCAGGCGCTGGGCGGTCTCGAAGCCCGGCGCCATCGACGCGTCGGTGCCCGCCAGCACCT
>DASQHO010000113.1:0-18483 GCA_035632055.1 Allostellaceae bacterium | reverse complement strand
TCCTTGCCCTTGGCGACCATCTTCTTGATCGCGGCGGAGACGGTATCGAGCAACGGCGCATCGGCCGCTTCCTCGCGCGCTTCCGGAGTCTCGCTCGTCGAATTGGTCTTACTCGCCATGTCGGTCCGCCTTCGCGTCGTTATTAGAGAGTCGGCAAAGCCCGCCGCCCATCAACCCAGATCGCCGCTCACATCGTCGTCCTTCGCCTGGCTCGCGTGCAGCATCTCCTGGAGATGCCGCAAACGTGCGAGGGTTTCCTCGTTGGTGTCGACCGCGAGGCTGCGTTCGGCTTCGGCAATCTGCGTCAAAAGGCACTGCTGCTCGTACCGCCGTTTGATGTCGACCCACCCCGATCGCACCGATTCGACATCCGCACCATCCCTGGCAAAACGGGCAAATTCCAGGACGCGCGGCGACAGGATTCGTTCCATGGTCGGACCGAATCCATCGCGACTTAGGTGGCCTTTCAAAGTCTCTGCGTCAAGGGCGGGATTGCGATGGTGCAGTTCTAGGATTTTGCGCGAAAGACTGTCAAGTTTTCCCGCGCCGGCAAAGTCTATTTGTGCAAGTTCTTCAGCGGCTTCGGTCAATAAAAAGGGGTGGTTAAGGACGTAAGCGAGCAGGATCTCCCCGAGCACCGGTAGCTGGTTCTCAGGGTCGGGCGCGCGGGTCGGCTCGTGGCCGAGCCAATCGGCCGCACCCAAGAACGGGCGCCGTAACCGGTCGCGCCGCGCCGGCGCAATTCGCCAGCCGCCGGCACGCCGCCCCGGCGCTGACAGGTGTCGCCTGGTATCGACGGGGGGCGACAGGCGCTCGGCGAAATACTTGACGTATTCCTGCTGCACCGAACGTTCGGCGATGCACCGCACCCGCTCGCGCAACCGCGCGCGCAACGCCGCCCGCTGCTCCGGCGTTTGCAGCGGACCGGCCGATTTCTCCATCGCCCACAGCATCTCGGCTAGCGGCGTCGCTGCGTCGAGTACCGCGCGCATCGCCGCCGGACCCTGGCGACGGATGAGGGTGTCGGGATCGTCACCCGCCGGCAGTACGGCAAAACGCAAACTGTGGCCGGGCTTGAGCAACGGCAATGCGCGGTCGAGGGCGCGCGCCGCCGCACGCTGGCCAGCGGCGTCACCGTCGAAGCACAGGATCGGTTCCGGCGCCAGGCGCCACAGTTCTTCGATCTGGGTTTCGGTCAACGCGGTGCCGAGCGGCGCCACCGCGGTGCCGAAGCCGGCGCGCTGCAGCGCGATCACGTCCATATAGCCTTCGGCGACGATCGCCGAATTGTCGCGTGCCGCCGCCGCACGCGCCGCCGCCCAACCATAGAGCGTGCGGCCCTTGGCGAAGAGCGGCGTCTCGGGTGAATTGAGATATTTCGGCTGGCCGTCGCCGATGACGCGTCCACCGAAGGCGATGACGCGGCCGCCGCGATCGCCGATCGGGAACATTACGCGGTTGCGGAAATAGTCGAACGGCGCACGACCATCGTCCGACTGATGGATCAGGCCCGCTTCGATCAGCAGCGGCTCAGGAAACTTGCCGCCGAGCGCGCGTTTAAGCGCCTCGCGTCCGTCCGGCGCGTAACCCAAACGGAACCGTTTGATCGCCGCATCGTCGAGGCCGCGGCTCGACAAATATTCGTGCGCTGCGCGACCTTCGGGCGCGCGCAGCTGCGCTTCGAAGAAAGCGCAGGCGGCTTCCATAGCGCCTTGGAGTGTCGCGGCGCGCTCGGCGCGCTGGCGTTCTTCCGGCGTTGCTTTCGGCACTTCGAGTCCAGCGCGGCGCGCCAGCTGTTCGACCGCCTCGGGAAAGGCGAGGTTCTCGGTTTGCATGACGAAGCCGATAACATCGCCATGCGCACCACAGCCGAAGCAGTGATAGAAGCCCTTTTCTTCGACGACCGAGAACGACGGCGTTTTTTCATTGTGGAACGGACAGAGGCCGGTGAACTCGCGGCCGCGCCGAACGAGCTTCACGCGGCGGCCGACGATCTCGGCGAGCGAAATCCGATGGCGCAACTCGTCGAGAAAACGGGGCGGGAAAGCCATCGAGCCTACAATCTGTGGTCGACCCGGCGCCGGCGAATCGACGGCGAATCGACCGCAATTCTACCGCAGCCGCACGACGCGAGAAACCATCCGCTGCGACTCAGCCTGTGAGTAACTTCTTGACCGACTGGCTTGCCGCTGCTGGGTCGACCTGGCCGGCATACTTAGTACGCAGTGCCGCCATCACCTTGCCCATGTCCTTGATGCCGGCGGCGCCAGTTTCCTTAATTGTATCCTTGACCGCTGACTCAAGCTCGGCGCCGGTCATCTGCTTGGGCAGGAAGCGCTCGATGACCGCGATTTCGCCCTTTTCCTTGGCGGCAAGCTCCGGCCGGTTGCCCTTCTCATAGAGCTCGATCGATTCCCGCCGCTGCTTGATCATTTGCTGCAGCATCTGTTGTATCGCTGCGTCGTCGATGCGGTCGAGTTTGGGCCGCGCCTCGATATCCTTTTCCTTGAGCCGCGCCAAGATCAACCGCACGGTCGAAACCGTGAGCTCTTCCCTGTTCTTCATTGCCTCTTTCAGGGACTCGGTGAAGCGGTCGCGCAGCATTTTGCCTCCGGATTCGCCGCGGTCGGCGGCGCTTGACGGCATCCTATCCGCGGTCTATCTCAATGTCTTCAAGTCCGATCGCTTTTCCGCCGCGCCGCCGGATGCCTCCAGCGGCGCGTTTTGCCGCGAGCGGCCGCCGACTCCGCGCATGAGGTTTCGATCGCCGGTATGACCATGAACGCCCGCCCCGCTGATGCCACCGCGGCATTGGTCCTAGCCGACGGCAGCGTCTTTTGGGGACGCGGCGTCGGCGCCGAGGGCGTGCGCGTCGGCGAAGTCTGCTTCAACACGAGCATGACCGGCTATCAGGAGATCATGACTGATCCGTCCTATGCCGGTCAGATCATCACCTTCACCTTCCCGCATATCGGCAATGTCGGCGCCAATCTGGAGGATATCGAGACGGTGAATCCTCCGGCGCGGGGACTGGTGCTGCGCACCGACATCACCGCGCCGTCGAATTGGCGCGCGGTGCAGCCATTCGGCACCTGGCTCAAGAAGATGGACCTGGTTGGCATGGCCGGCGTCGACACGCGGGCGCTGACGCGGCGCATCCGTGACGGCGGCGCGCCCAACGGCGCGCTGGCGCATCGCGCCAACGGCAAGCTCGATATCGACGACCTGCTAAAACAAGCACGCGCCTGGCCGGGCCTCGAAGGCATGGACCTCGCGAAAGAGGTGTCGTGCCGGCAGAGCTATCAATGGACCGAAACGGCATGGAAGCTCGGCAACGGCTACGGCACGCTCTCCAAGCCGCGCTTCAGGGTCGTCGCTGTCGATTACGGCGCCAAGCGCAACATCCTGCGCCAGCTCGCCAGCGACGGCTGCGCCGTCACCGTCGTGCCGGCGACCGCTAGCGTCGACGACATCATGCGCCACAAGCCCGACGGGATATTCCTGTCGAACGGTCCCGGCGATCCGGCCGCCACCGGCGTCTATGCCGTTCCTGTGATCCAGGAATTGGTCAAGTCAGGCAAGCCGCTGTTCGGCATCTGCCTCGGCCATCAGTTGCTGGCGCTCGCGCTCGGCGGCAAGACGCGCAAGATGGCGCTCGGCCATCGCGGCGCCAACCATCCGGTGAAGGAATTGGCGACCGGCAAGGTCGAGATCACCAGCCAGAACCACGGCTTCTGTGTACTGCCTGAGACGCTGCCGAAGGAGGCCGAGGTCTCGCATGTCTCGCTCTTCGACGGCTGCAACGAAGGCATCCGGGTCAAGGGCAAGCCGGTGTTCTCAGTGCAATACCATCCCGAAGCAAGCCCCGGCCCGCAGGACAGCCACTATCTTTTCCAGCGCTTCGTGAAGTTGATGGAAAAGCAAAAGAGCTGAGCCGATGCCGAAACGCACCGACCTCAAAAGCATCCTGATTATCGGCGCCGGGCCGATCGTCATCGGCCAGGCGTGCGAGTTCGATTATTCCGGCGCCCAGGCCTGCAAAGCCCTCAAGGAAGAGGGCTATCGCATCGTGCTGGTGAATTCGAATCCGGCGACAATCATGACCGATCCCGGCCTGGCCGATGCGACTTATGTCGAGCCGATCACGCCCGACATCGTCGAGCGCATCATCGCCAAGGAAAAGCCCGACGCGCTGCTGCCGACCATGGGTGGCCAGACTGCGCTCAACACCGCAATGGCGCTGGCCAAGAACGGTGCGCTCAAAAAGCACGGTGTCGAGCTGATCGGCGCCAGCGAGAAGGCGATCGCCAAGGCGGAAGACCGTCAGCTTTTCCGCAATGCGATGGACCGGATCGGTCTCCAATCGCCGAAGAGCCGCATCGCCAAGAGCGTCGAAGCGGCGCGCGATGCCCTGGCCCACGTGGGTCTGCCGGCCATCATACGGCCGTCCTTCACGCTCGGCGGCACCGGCGGCGGCATCGCCTACAACGCGCAGGAATTCGAGGAGCTGGCGAAGAACGGCCTCGCCGCCTCGCCGACGCACGAAATTCTGGTCGAGGAATCGGTCCTCGGCTGGAAGGAATTCGAGATGGAGGTGGTGCGCGACAAGGTCGACAACTGCATCATTGTCTGCTCGATCGAGAACGTCGATCCGATGGGCGTGCACACCGGTGACAGCGTCACCGTCGCGCCGGCATTGACGCTCACCGACAAAGAATACCAGATCATGCGCAACGCCTCGATCGCGGTGCTGCGCGAGATCGGCGTCGATACGGGTGGGTCGAACGTGCAATTCGCCGTCAATCCGGCCGATGGGCGACTGGTGATCATCGAGATGAATCCGCGCGTCTCGCGCTCGTCGGCCCTGGCATCGAAGGCGACCGGCTTCCCGATCGCCAAGGTCGCAGCCAAGCTCGCCGTCGGTTACACGCTCGACGAGCTCAAGAACGAGATCACGCGCGTCACGCCGGCGAGCTTCGAGCCGACGATCGACTACGTCGTCGTCAAGATGCCACGCTTCGCCTTCGAGAAATTCCCCAAGGCCGATCCGACCCTGACCACGTCGATGAAATCGGTCGGCGAGGCGATGGCGATCGGCCGTAGCTTCGGCGAGGCGTTGCAAAAAGCCCTGCGCTCGATGGAGACCGGTCTCACCGGCCTTAACGATCCCGAGATCGGCGGCGTTTCGCTCGACGACAAAGAGGCGATCCGCACCGAGCTCGCCAAGCCTAAGGCCGACCGGCTGCTGGTGATCGCCGCGGCTTATCGCGCCGGCCTGACGACCGCTGAGATTCAGGCAGCGTGCAAATACGACCCGTGGTTCCTCGAGGAGGTCCGCAAGCTGGCCGTAACCGAAAACCAAGTGCGCGCCACCGGCCTGCCGCAGAACGCGGCCGAGTTAGCGCAGCTCAAGGCGATGGGTTTTGGCGACGCGCGCCTGGCGGAGCTCACCGACACGAGCGAGACCGAAGTCGCAGCGCTCAGGGCGCGGCTCGGCGTCCATCCGGTGTTCAAGCGCATCGATACCTGCGCCGCCGAGTTCATTTCGCTGACGCCTTATATGTATTCGACCTATGAGACCGCATTTACCAGCGGCGCGCCACAATGCGAGGCCGATCCATCGCCGCGCGACAAAATCGTCATCCTCGGCGGCGGTCCCAACCGCATTGGCCAGGGCATCGAGTTCGACTATTGCTGCGTCCATGCCGCCTATTCGCTGAAAGAAGCCGGCATCGAGACGGTGATGGTCAACTGCAATCCGGAAACGGTCTCGACCGACTACGACACGTCGGACCGGTTGTATTTCGAGCCGCTGACCGCCGAGGACGTCATCGAGATTGTGCGAACCGAGGCACGCAACGGTACGGTAAAAGGCGTAATCGTGCAGCTCGGCGGTCAGACGCCACTCAAGTTAGCGGCCGCGCTCGAAGCGGCCAAGATTCCGATCCTCGGTACTTCACCGGACGCGATCGACCTGGCCGAGGACCGGCAGCGCTTCCAGAAGCTTCTGCAGAAGCTGAAGCTGTTGCAGCCCGAGAATGGCACCGCCAAAAAGGCCGATGAAGCCGAAGCCGTGGCCACTTCCATCGGTTATCCCGTGGTGATCCGGCCGTCCTACGTGCTCGGCGGGAGGGCGATGGAGATCGTCCACGATGCCGTCGGCCTCAAGCGTTACATGACGCAAGCGGTCAAGGTGTCGGGCAAGAACCCCGTTCTGATCGACCGTTATCTGCAGGACGCGATCGAAATCGACGTCGACGCCCTGGCCGACGGCAAAAACGTGTTCGTCGCCGGCATCATGGAGCACATCGAAGAAGCCGGCATCCACTCCGGCGATAGCGCTTGTTCGCTGCCGCCCTATTCGCTGCCGGCCGCGGTCGTGAAGGAGATCGAGCGCCAAACGACGGATTTGGCGCTGGCGCTTAAAGTCGTCGGCCTGATGAACGTGCAGTTCGCGGTCAAAGACGGCCAGGTCTATGTGCTCGAAGTCAATCCGCGCGCATCGCGCACCGTGCCTTTCGTCGCGAAAGCGACAGGATTGCCGATCGCCAAGATCGCCGCGCGGCTGATGGCCGGCGCGGCGCTGAGCGACTTCAACTTGAAGTCGCGGCAGAAGCGCAAGCACGTCGCAGTCAAGGAAGCGGTGTTCCCGTTCAACCGCTTTCCGGGCGTCGATTTGATCCTTGGACCGGAAATGAAATCAACCGGCGAGGTCATGGGCCTCGACGCCGATTTCGGCCGTGCCTTCGCCAAATCGCAGCTCGGCAGCGGCGTCTCGTTGCCGCTGGCAGGCACCGTCTTCGTCTCGGTGCGCAACCACGACAAGCCGGGTCTGATCGAGCCGTGCCGGCGGTTGCACAAGATGGGTTTCATCTTGCTGGCGACGCGCGGCACCGCGGCGGCGTTGGCGCAGGCCGGCATGCCGGTCGAAACCGTCAATAAGGTGCTTGAGGGCCGGCCACACATCGTCGACCGCATGCTGTCGGGCGACGTGCAGCTTGTGTTCAATACTACAGAAGGCGCGCGTGAAATTGCCGACTCGTTCACCCTGCGACGGACCGCGCTGGGTCACAACATTCCGTATTACACGACGGTTGCCGGTGCCCGTGCCGCGGTCGAGGCCATCGCTGCGCTAAAAGCGGGCGGACTTGACGTCGCCACGCTACAATCTTATTTCGAAGGCTCGTTTTAGCGCCGGCCAACCCGCGGATTTCGCTGGGAAAGCCGGCTTTTTGCCGATTCCGCAAAAGCTTGCTAGGATTCCTTATGGCCAAAGTACCGATGACCAGCGACGGATTTTCGCGCCTCCAGGACGAGCTCAAACGGCTCAAATCCGTGGATAGGCCAGCCATCATCCGCGCCATCTCGGAAGCCCGCGATCACGGCGATATCTCGGAAAACGCCGAATATATCGCCGCGCGCGAGCGCCAAGGCTTCATCGAAGGCCGCGTGATCGAGCTCGAGGACAAGATCGCCCGTGCCGAAGTCATCGACGTCTCCAAGTTGTCCGGCAAAGTGGTGAAATTCGGTGCAACGGTGACGCTGGCGGACGAAGAAACCGACGAAAAGGTCGTCTACCAGATCGTCGGCGAGGACGAAGCCGACATCGCGCAAGGCCGCCTGTCGGTGACTTCGCCGCTGGCACGCGCGTTGATCGGCAAAAGCATCTCGGACTCGGTTGAAGTCACAACGCCGCGCGGCGGCGCCCGGTCCTACGAGATCATCAAAGTTCAGTTCCGCTAAGCCTTGCCGTCGACGTCAACCGGCACGCCGGGCGCGTACTTCGCCGTGCGGATAGCGAGCGATGAGCGCACATGCGCCACATTGGGCGCCGGCGTCAACCGCGTGGTGAGGAACTTCTGATATGAATCCCAATCGGCGGCGACGATTTTCAGCAGAAAGTCGGTCTCGCCCGCCAACATGTGGATTTCCCGCACCTCGTCCCAATCCGACGCGAGTGCTTCGAAAGCCTTCAGGTCGTTCTCGGCCTGGCTCTTGAGGCCGACCTGGGCGAAGACAGTAACCCCAAAGCCTAATGCCTCGGGATTGACCTCGGCGTGATAGCCGCGGATAAAGCCGCCTTCCTCCAGCGCGCGCACCCGCCGCAGGCAAGGCGGTGCCGAGATACCAGCTCGGCCGGCAAGTTCGACGTTGGTCATGCGGCCGTTGTCCTGCAAGTCGCGCAGGATCTGCCGATCGACCTTGTCGAGCTTTATACGTCGCATTGCAGCGTCCCGGACTCTCGCAACGATTTGTCACTTGAAAGCGCGCGCCAGCAACAACCGTTCGGTTTAGGCGCGACCAAAGCGCGATCATCGTAGTATACGGTAATAATATTGCAAGGCGGCCCCCGCGGACGGGGGACAACGAGGATGTCGGCGATCATCTGGGCGGTGCACGACGGCAAGATCGGCATGGCCAATCAGACGCTGGGCCTTGCCGAAGCCGTGGCGCCAGCGCTCAGCGGAACCGTCGTCGAGAAAAGTCTGGTGCTGCGTGCACCGTGGCGCTGGCTGCCGCCGCATGCCTGGCTTGCGCCGCTGGCGGCGATTGACCCACATGGCGACCGCCTGGCAGCGCCCTGGCCCGATATTATGATTTCGTGCGGCCGTTTGGCCGCGGCGCCGGCGCGCGCCGCCAAACGCGCCAGTGGCGGCCGGATCTTCTGGGTCCAGGTGCAAGATCCCGGCTTCGCCAGCAGCGAAGCCGATCTCATCGTCATGCCGCGCCACGACGGCGACGGCGGCCACAACGCTTTCGTGACCCTGGGCGCGGTTCATCGCGTCACGCCGACACGGCTCGCCGAGGGCGCCCGCCGCTTTGGATCGCTGCTCGCGCGCTTGCGTCGGCCGCTCGTTGCAGTGCTCCTTGGCGGCGATAATCGCGTCTATCGCCTGACCGCGGTACGGTTGGCGGCGCTGATTGGGCAGCTCGCCGCGCTGGCGCAACAGGGCTATGGCTTGGCGATAACCACCTCGCGGCGAAGCGGTTCCGGCGTGGCTGCGCAACTGCGCCAGGCATTGCCTGACGCATTCATCTGGAGCGGCGATGGCGACAATCCGTATTTCGGTTTGCTGGCGCTGGCCGACGCAATTCTCGTCACTGCCGATTCCGTCAACATGATCAGCGAGGCGGCTGCAACCGGCAAGCCGGTGCATGTTGTCGAACTCGAAGGCGGCTCGGCCAAGTTTGCGCGCTTCCACGCGGCGCTGCGCGCGGCGAAGGCAACGCGGCCGTTCACCGGCGCGATCGAGCGCTGGAACTACGTGCCGCTCGACGACACGGTGCGTGCCGCCGACGAAGTTGTGCGGCGCTTCAAGACAATGCGGCGGGCATGACCCGCAGCGTCACGATCTTCCTCATCCTGTTCGCCGCGACGATGGGCCTGCTGATTGTCGTTCCCGGCATCGATCTGACGGCATCGCGCGCACTCTATGCTCCGGGCAGCGGCTTTTCGCACTCCGCGATCCTTGGCGCCGTACACGCCGACTTGCGCTATTTCGTGATCGCGATCGCAGTCTTGGCGGCGGTGGCGTTGATTGCGTGGCCGCGGCGGCGGCGTTTAGCGCTTTATCTTTTGCTGGCGTTGGCCCTCGGTCCGGGGCTCCTGGTCAACACGGTATTCAAGGATCATTGGGGCCGTGCCCGGCCGGCCCAGATCGTCGAGTTCGGCGGCACCCAAAAGTTCACGCCCGCGTTCGTGCCGGCGAACCAGTGCGTGACCAATTGCTCATTTCCCGCCGGTGATCCCGCCGTCGGATTCTTCCTGGTATCGGCGGCGCTGCTGGTTCCAGGCACAGGGATGCGGCGCTGGGCCATTACCGGCGCCGTCGCGGTCGGCGTTGCACTTGGCCTGGTGCGCATCGCACAGGGCGGACATTTCCTGTCGGACGTTGTCGCCTCCGGTTTCCTGGTGACCGGACTGAGCTGGCTGCTCTACCGCGCGATTGTGGTCCATGACGGTATCGGCGCGCTTGTGGCGGCGTGTCGTCATCCATCGGCGACACTCAAGCGCTTCGCGCTGCTTACGGTCGCAACCGCGACCGCCGCCGCCGCGTCCTATCTCTGGTTCGACCGGCCGATCGCAATCGCGTTTCACGGCATCGGACCAAGCTTCCAGACCGTGATGGCGTTCATCACGGCGTTTGGTCTCGGTGGTCCTTACGTGATTGTATCCGGGGTCGCTTTTATCGTTTTCCGGATCGCTGGCCGCAAGCCGGAGGCCTGGAGCGCGGCTTACGTGTTCCTGGCGGTCGCCGCCTCTGGCCTGTTCGCCGATGTCATCAAGCCGGTCTTCGGCCGAGTCCGCCCGACGCTGTTTTTCTCTGAACACCTGTACGGCTTTACCGGCATCGGCGCGCATTCCGACCACTGGTCGTTTCCGTCAGGCCATTCGGTCACGGCGGCCGCGCTCGCCTTCGCGTTATCCCGGCTCTATCCGCGTCTCACGGCGGTTTGGGTCGTGGCGGCGCTGCTGATCGCCTTCAGCCGCATCGCGCTCGATCAGCACTATCTGAGTGACGTGATCGCCGGTCTCTATATCGGTTTCGTTTTCGCCTGGGCAATCGCGACCATGTTGGACATGCGCGGCTTAGATCGGCGTTGAACACGATGCCCGGCCAGCGGCCAGATCACTGCCGATAGCCCTTGAAGTCGCGCAGGAAGCGCACGGTGTAGTCGCGCGCGGCGCCGCCGCCCAGCGGAATGACGACGTGATCGACCGGGCTGGCGGCGGCGAAACGGTCGAGGATCCGCTGGATATTCTCCGGATGATGCGTGACGAGGACGAAGTTCCGGCCGACGTCGGCCTTGGGATCGGCTTCGAGATCGAATTGGTCGTTGATTTGGTGGCTCTCGCCGTTCCATTTGAGCGCGTCGAATGGATGCGGATGCACGTAGAACATCAGCACCGCCATGTCCTCGCGATCATCCGATAGCAGCAGCGCACCAGGGTGCTGCGCCAGGATGCCGCTGACAGCAGCACCCAACTGCCGCCAGCCGCGCAGGCGATGAAGCACGTCGTAGCGCGCCGGCAGGCTGTAGCCGGCCGCCCGCGCCACGTCGTGCGCGGTGAAGGCGACGACCGCAACAGCGACGTCTATCGCCAAGGCAGCGATCAGCCAGCCGCGCTGGCCGCCCTGCAACAGCCAGGCGACCACCAGAACGGCTGCCGAGACGTAAACCGGCGCGGCCCAATTGGGTTCGGCATGCGTGATGAAACTCACGACGACCATCATTGCCAGGGTCGGCAGCGCGAAAACTGCAAGCAATGACGCCGGACGCGACAACAGCGTGCGCCGGGCCGCACCGATCATCACGAGCAGCGCGGCAAACCCGATCGGCCCGAAAACAGCGAATTGCGAGCCGACGAATTCGACGAGATGCGACGGGTTGAACAGCGCACCGTGCGACTCCGCATTCTCGCTGGTGTGGTGATACGAGACGAAGCCGTGCTGCGCATTCCAAATGAAGTTCGGCGCATAGATCAGCAACGCGAGAACGACGGCGAGGCCGAAGCGGCCGAGATGTCGGCGCTCGTCGCGAAACACCAGCAGATAGATCAGCGCCGAGGCCAGCCAATAGGCCATCGCATATTTTGACAACAGCCCGAACCCGGCAGCGGCGCCGACCGCCCACCACCAGCGTTCCCCACCGGACTCGCGCGCGCGGATGAAGGCATAGAGCGCGACCGTCCAGCAAAACAACAACGGCGCGTCGGTCGAAATCAGCGCCGCCGATGCCGACACGCCCGGCAGCGTGATGTAGAGCAGCGCCGACCAGAAACCGATGCGCGAATCATAAAGGCGCTCGCCGATGCGGAAGACGACGAGCGCCGTGGCGAAATGCAAGAGCGGCGCAGCGAGCCGGATCGCGCCTTCGCTGTCGCTGAAGATGTGCGTGGTGAGCGCGATGAGCCAAGCCACCACCGGGGGCTTGGAGTAGTAGCCGAAGGCCGGATGCAGCGACCACAACCAGTATTGCGCTTCGTCGGGATAGAGATCGGTGCCGCCATGAGCAAGCCAGACGAGGCGCAGCACGGTGACGAAAAAGACAGCGTTGACGGCGTAGAACCAATAGCGCACGTCGTCGGTCGATTTCGCCGCGTTGGTTCCCTGCGTCATGGGCAGCGAGACTAGCGACGCGCGTCTGGCCTTGCCACCCCGATGCGGCGCTGGGCCGCACCCGCGGCGTGCCGGCGAAGGGGGTAGAAATCGGCCGGCCTGCTTGCTAAGTCATGGGCTCGCGGACCTTCATGCAGCTCAACATCGAGACCTTCAGCAACGTCCGGGGCGGAAACGCTTTTTTCAAGGCCGTGACGCACCCGCTGGCGGCGGAAAAGGGCCGTGCGCTGGTCACGCGGCTGGCGCGTGTCGGCCGCGTCGCAATCTACGATCCCGAGAATTGCGCCGACGCGCTGGCGCAGATCTACGATATCTCCGGCCTTACGATTGCCGGACTCTATGCACAGGATGTGACCGCCATCGGCCGGACTACGCTCGGTCATCGCGCGCAGCCGGTGACCGCACTCAAGGATTGCCGCCCAGACGCGGTTCTGGTCGCGAACTTCGACGCCGAGCGCGTCATCGCGCATATCCGTCACCTGCTACCCGCCGGCGCCGCGGTGGCGAGTCTCGACGAGCTCCGTCTACCGGATGCAATGCTGACGAACCGCGCGCGCTATCTCGATCCGATCAACTTCGCCACCAATTTCGTCTTCTTCCGCGACGCCGCCGGATTGTCGACGCGCCTCGTCACCGCGAACTACTGGTCCGGCTATGGTGCCCAACGCATTGTCATCTGGTGCCTGCTTTACGACGCGGCCGGCGTGGAAATCGCGCGCTGGCAGGAGACGCTGCCGCAAGATTTCGGCTCGGTCGCGATCGATAGCCGCGACGTGCGGCGGCGTTTCGGCCTCGGCGAGTTCACCGGCCAGATTTTCCTGCACGCCGTCGGCGCCGCCGGCCACGATGTGGTGAAATACGCGCTCGATGTCTACGGCGACGACGACGCCGAACACAGCCTGTCGTGCACGCACGACGCCAATTCCTGGCCTTCGGCGCTCTATGCCGGCCTGCCCGCGCCCGACGCCGGCGAGACCGTGACGCTCTGGGTGCAGAACTCGATGCCGTGCGCGATTCCACCCGATACTGTAGGCCTCAACCTGATGGGCGACGCGGCGACCGCCTATCTCGCTGCACCGATTCCAGCTTTCGCCAGTCGCGCCCTCGACATCGCGACCTTGCTGCCCAAGGCACGTTGGCCACAGCAAATTGAGATCCATGCCGGCAAGTACATCGTGCGGCCGCGCTACGAGGTGCGCGGGCACGGGCGGGCGCGCATCGCCCACGTCAATGTCGAGCGCTCCGACCTCAAAGCCGATCCGACGATTGCCGATCTCGGCAATTTACTCGGCAAAGGTTATCTACTGCCGGCACCGGTACTGCCGCGCGCGACCTGGCGATCGCTCGCGCTGCCGACGCCGATGTCGACGGCGCAACAGAACCTGCCGGTGGCGCTCGTGATCTACGACCGGCGCGGGCGCGAGGCGGCGCGGCACGATTTCGGCTGCTTGGCACGGCGCGATTCGGTCGCCATCGACACCGACGCGCTGCTCAACGGCACCAAACTGCCGGACGATTACGGCCATATGGAACTGGTCTACGATTTCGCCCACGGCGGCACCGCCGACGGCTGGCTTCATGGCCTGTTCCGCTATGAGGATCGCACCAGCCATCACGCCGCCGAGACCAGCTTCGGCGCGCACGTGTTCAATACCGTGCTCACCTACAAGGGCGAGCCGCAATCCTATGCCGGCCGGCCGCCCGGCCTGTCGACCCGGCTGTTTCTGCGCCTTGGCGACGCGCCGCATGACACGCTCTGCCATCTCATTTACCCGGCGTCGACGCCGTGGCATGCCGAAAGCGCGACCGACCTAGTCCTGCACGACCGCACCGGCGCCGAGATTGCGCGCGAGCGTATCGCCATTCCCTGCTCCGGCTCGCAATTTTTCCGCTATCACGAAATCTTCGATCCGAAGATTCGTGACCGTGCGGGCGCAGCGTCCTATATCGTCGTACGCGACACAACCTGCCGGCTTTTCGGCTATCATGGTTTGATCGGACGCGCCGGCGCTTTCAGCCTCGACCACATGTTCGGCTTCTGACATGCCACAACGCCATCACACCAAGTTCCTGATCATCGGCGCCGGCCCGGCCGGATACACCGCGGCGATCTATGCCGCACGCGCCAATCTCAAACCGATCCTGGTGCAGGGTCTGACGCCGGGCGGCCAGCTCACCATCACCACCGATGTCGAAAATTATCCGGGTTTCGCCAAGGCGATCCAGGGCCCGTGGCTGATGGAGCAGATGCAAGAACAGGCGGCGCATGTCGGCACCACGCTGATCCAGGACATCATCGTCAAAGCCGACCTGTCGAAGCGGCCCTTTCACTGCGTCGGCGACTCGGGTGATGAGTACATTGCCGAGACCATCGCCATCTGCACCGGCGCGGAGGCACGCTGGCTCAAAGTGCCGGGCGAGACGCTACTGCGTGGCGCGGGCGTTTCGGCCTGCGCCACTTGCGACGGATTCTTTTTCCGCGGCAAGGAGGTCGTGGTGGTCGGCGGCGGCAATACCGCGGTCGAGGAAGCGCTCTACCTCACGCACCACGCCACCAGGGTGACGCTGATCCATCGCCGCGACCAATTACGCGCGGAAAAGATTCTGCAGGCGCGCCTGTTCGCCAATCCAAAGATCAAAGTGGTATGGGACAGCGTCGTCGAGGAAATCGTCGGCACCGGCCAGCCGGCGCATGTCAGCGGCGTCCGCCTCAAGAACGCCAAATCCGGCGCCAGCTCCACCTTTGCCTGCGACGGCGTCTTCGTCGCCATCGGCCACGATCCGGTGACTGGCCTGTTCAAAGGCCAACTCAGAACTGACGCCGACGGCTATCTGATCGCCAAGCCCGATTCGACGGCAACCGACATTCCCGGCGTATTCGCTGCCGGCGATGTCAAGGACAAGATCTTCCGCCAGGCCGTCACTGCCGCCGGCATGGGTTGCATGGCGGCGCTCGAAGCTGAAAAGTTCCTCGCCGCACAGGAAACCGGCGCGTTACGGGCCGCGGAATAGACTCCGATGGATTGGGACAAACTGCGCGTCTTTCACGCCGTCGCCGAAGCCGGCAGCTTCACGCATGCGGGCGAGGCGCTCAACCTGTCACAGTCGGCGGTCAGCCGCCAGATCAGCGCGCTCGAGGAAAGCCTGTCGGTGCCGTTGTTCCACCGCCACGCGCGCGGCTTGATTCTGACCGAACAGGGCGACTTGCTTTACCGCACGGCGCGCGAAGTCTTCGCCAAGCTGGCGATGACCGAGGCGATGCTGACGGAATCGAAGGACCGGCCGAAAGGTCCCCTCAAGGTCACCACCACCGTCGCCTTCGGCGCTTCGTGGCTGACGCCGCGGGTACGCGAATTCGTCGATCTTTATCCCGAGATCGAAGTCAGCCTGGCGCTCGACGACAGCGAACTCGATCTTTCGATGCGCGAAGCCGACGTCGCCATCCGCATGTCGCCGCCGCGTCAGCCCGATCTGGTGCAGCGGCATCTGCTGACCGTGCGCTATCTCGCCTACGCCTCGGCGGATTACCTGAAAAAGCACGGCACGCCGCGCAATCCGGAAGACCTCGACAAGCACCGCATCGTCGTCTACGGGCCCGAAACGCGTCCGGTGCGCAACGTCAACTGGGTGCTCGAAGCGGGCGCGCGCGCCGGCCATGAGCGGCGGCCGATCCTCGCGGTCAACAATCTCTATGCCATCGCGCAGGCAATTCAGAACGGGCTCGGCATCGGTGTCCTGCCGGATTTCATGATCGCCGAGAGTCACAATCTGGTGCGCGTCTTGCCGGAGACCAAGGCGGCCGAGGCCGCCGCCTATTTCGTCTATCCGGAAGAGCTGCGCAACTCGAAGCGCATCGCGGTGTTCCGCGATTTCCTGCTGCACAAGGTCGGCGAAAACCGCAACGGCAGCTGACGAAGCGTCGCCGGCAACAAATGTAAAGACTGCCGACACTCGACAGTGCGGCAACGTGCGCGCTAACCTTAATCATTCTTAACGAGCTGGTACGGCGCGCAGCATCGTGCGTCGCTCCGCTTGAGGAGTCTGATGCGCGACCGCTGGCCAATTTACTTCGCCCTGACGGTATCGAGCCTTGCGGTGCTGGCGACTGGCGTGGCCGCAGGGCTTGCATTGTCTCTCGGTACGCAGCCGGCTGCGTTCGGGCTCGGCATCGCCGGCATGCTCGCGGCGTCGTTGGGTCTGCTGGCGATCATTCGCTGGATGCTCGACGCCGATGAGACCTATCCCGATTACCGGTATCGGCGCGCGGTCGCCACGGGCCCTTCGGCCTTCGCAACCGCCCTGCGCGCCAAAGACCGGCGGCAGCCGCAAATATCGCGGCGGCCGCAACCCGTGCAGCCGCAAACCTTCGGCGACAACGTCGTAGTTTTCGATCCGACGCGCGCACGGCAAAAGAACCAGCGCACGCTCTAACCGAATCATCATTGCGTTTCCGCGACACGGTTAATTCGAGTTCACCGTGCTTCGCTGATTGTTCCAATTTTTACCAAAAGCCAATCTTGCTTTACGGTCCTTTATCGGGTTTCGCGCTAAAACCGGACCTCATCCGGGCGGCTGTACGAACCCATGAGCGACCGCGACGACGCAGAAAAATCCCTTCGGTCTGACGGCGGCCTTCGTTCGCCCAGCCGCCGGCTGATTCTCGGCGGTATCCCGGTGGCCGTGACGCTTGCGAGCAAGCCGGCGCTGGCGATGACTGGCGAATGTTCGGTATCGAACGCGCTCTCCGGCAATCTTTCACATCCGCTGCCCGAAGGCACCAACTGCGGCCTGACGCCCGAAAGCTGGATCAAGCTCGCGGGCACCGAGCAATTGTGGTCACGCACCGGCTTTGCGCCGTCGACCAGTTTCCAGTCTGCCTGCGGCTCGCAAGCCTTCGGCTCCGAATGGACGTGCGGCGATCAATCACTGCTCGCCGCGCTCGAGGGCGGCCTGACCGTCATCTGCAAGATCAACAAGGACACGGTGACGCTCGACGCACGCAATTTCGGCGCGCAGCTCGCCGCCGCCATCCTCAACGCCGGCTGCTTCTTGCCAACCAACTACCCGGAAACCGTCGGCGAGATTCGCGCCCTGGTTGCCGCGATCTGGTCCAGTGTACCGTCGACCAAATCGCTGGCGCAGGCACAGCTCGACGCCGCAACGAGCCGTGTCGTCAACCTCAACATCAATTCGTAAGCCGTGACTGAGGGCGCACAATCGATCGAGACTGCCGGAACCTGGCGGATCGCCGCCACAGTCGACTGGCGTGCTTGGGACGGCGAAATCGTCGCTTACAACGGCCGCAGCGGCGACACGCACCACTTTGCCGACTTCGCCGGCTGGCTGTTTGTGCGTCTAGTGACCACGCCGACTGACATACGTTCCCTGACGACAGCGGCAACCGAAGCCCTCGAGCTCCGCAGTGGCGCGCCCGAATTAACGGTGGAGCGCACCCTGGCGCTATTTCAAAAACTCGATCTGCTCGAACAGGTGGCGTGACGGCAATGCGGCAGGCAGTCATGCATCTGCGGCTTGGCCCATTCACGGCGGTGCTGACGACGGTTTTCAGCGAAGTTGTCGAGGCGCTCGGTCGCCTCTATCCGCCGCGGTTCCGCAAAGCCGTCGGCGGGTTTGCCGATTTCCATGTTGCGCTGATGCCCGGCAAGGGGCTCCGCCGCTACCTGCGGCCGCAGGCGCGTTTTCTCATCGACGGTCAGGATCCGTTCAAGCCGCTGCCCGCCGATCAAGCTCTGCCGCTGGTCGAATGGGGCCTCAACTACGCCGTCGCCGGTCTCGCGCACCAATTTCTGATCGTGCATGCCGGGGCGATCGAGAAGAATGGCCGCGTCGTGATTCTTCCAGGCGCGCCCGGTTCGGGCAAAAGCACGCTCACCGCCGGCCTCGCCCATCGCGGCTGGCGCCTATTGTCAGACGAGTTAGCGTTAATCCGCTGCGACGATGGCCATGTCGTGCCTTTGGCGCGTCCGGTCAATCTCAAAAACGCGTCGATCGGTTTGCTGAAAGCCTTCGCGCCGCAAGCGGTGTTCAGCGATGCCGTCGCCGACACCGTCAAAGGCACCGTGGCGTTGATGCGCGCGCCCGACGAAAGTTTGGCGCGCGTCGACGAAACGGCACCTGTTGGCTGGGTCGTATTTCCGCGCTGGCGCGCCGGCGACGTGGCGCGCTTCACGCCGTTCTCAAAAGCGGCCGGCCTGATTGAGATCGGCCACCACGCGATGAATTACAGCCTGCACGGTGCGCAGGGTTTCTCGCTCTTAACCGAGATCCTGGGAAAGAGCGGTTGCTACCGCTTTGCCTATGGCGATCTCAACGAAGCGGCGAGCGCTTTCGACGCGCTCGC
>DASQHO010000112.1:0-45208 GCA_035632055.1 Allostellaceae bacterium | reverse complement strand
GCTGGCCGGCCTCGGCGCCTATCTCTCGACCTTTGCGCCAGCGGTGCCGACTTATCTCTATGCGACGCTCCTTGCCGGGACGTACACGACCCCGGCGATCTATGCCGAAGTCAAAGGCGTGTTCACCAACACCGTGCCGGTCGACGCCTATCGCGGCGCCGGGCGGCCCGAAGCGAGCTATGTCGTCGAGCGCCTGGTCAGCAAGGCCGCGGCCGAGCTCAAGACCGATCCGGCCGCGCTCCGCCGCAAGAATTTCATTCCCAAGGACGCCTATCCGTACCAGACACCGGTCGCGCTCGCGTACGACAGCGGCGATTATTTCAGCACGCTCGATCTGGCGCTGAAGGCGGCGGACTATTCCGGTTTCAATAAGAGGCGTGACGACGCCAAGAAGCGCGGCAAGCTGCGCGGCATCGGCCTTGCCACCTATATCGAGGCGTGCGGCGTCGCGCCGTCGGCGGTGGCGGGTGCATTGGGCGCGCGCGCCGGCCTTTATGAGGTCGCCGAAGTCCGCGTCAATCCGACGGGCTCGATCACTGTCTTCACCGGCACGCACAGCCACGGCCAGGGTCACGAGACCACCTTCGCGCAAGTGGTTGCCGAGCGATTGGGAATGCCCGTCGATCAAGTCGATGTGGTGCACGGCGACACGGCCAAGACGCCGTTCGGAATGGGCACCTATGGCTCGCGCTCGCTGCCGGTCGGCGGCTCGGCGCTGGTGAAGGCGCTCGACAAGATCGAGGCCAAAGGCAAGAAGATCGCCGCGCATCTGCTCGAAGCCGCCGAAGCCGACATCGAATTCAAGGACGGCAAGTTCACGATCGCGGGGACGGATAAATCCAAGAGCTTCGGCGAAATCGCGCTGGCGGCCTACATTCCGCACAACTATCCGCTCGAAACGCTCGAGCCCGGCCTCGACGAGACCGCCTATTACGATCCGAAGAACTTCACCTTTCCGTCGGGCGCGCATATCGCCGAAGTCGAAATTGATCCCGACACGGGCACGGTCGAATTGGTCAGCATGACTGCCGCCGATGATTTCGGCCGCATCGTCAATCCGATGATCGTCGAAGGCCAGGTGCATGGCGGCCTGGCGCAGGGCATCGGCCAGGCTTTGTTCGAGGAGTGCCGTTACGATGCCGAAAGCGGCCAGCTCGTCACCGGCTCGTACATGGATTACCGCATGCCGCGCGCCGGCGACCTGCCGTCGTTCGCCGTCGAAACGCACGCAACGCTGTGCACGCATAACCCACTTGGCGCTAAGGGTTGTGGTGAAGCCGGCGCGATCGGCGCGCCGGGCGCGGTGATGAACGCGGTGCTGAACGCGCTGAGCACTGTCGGTGTCAGTGATTTGCAAATGCCGGCGTCGTCCGAACGGGTGTGGCGCGCGATCAGCGGCCACAAGGCGGCAGCGTAGGATTCAGGGAGAGACAAGCGATGTATAACTTCGAATATCACAAAGCGAAAAACCTCGCGGACGCGGCGGCGCTGATCGCGCAGAAGAGCGAAGCGAAACTCGTCGCCGGCGGCATGACGCTGATCCCGACCTTAAAGCTGCGTTTGGCCAAGCCGACTGACCTTGTCGATCTCAACGGCCTCGCCGAGCTCAAAGGCATCAAGCGCGAAGGCAACGCGGTGGTGATCGGCGCGATGACGCGGCACGTCGAGGTTGCGGAATCGCCTGAAGTGCAGAAAGCGATCCCCGCCCTCGCTCATCTCGCGTCGCATATCGGCGATCCGGCGGTGCGCAACCGCGGCACGCTCGGCGGTTCGATCTCGAACAACGATCCGGCGGCGGATTATCCGTCAGCGGTCGTGGCGCTCAACGCGACGGTGATTACCAACAAACGCAAGATTGCCGCCGACGCGTTCTTCACAGGCATGTTCGAGACCGCGTTGCAACCGGGCGAGATCGTGACCGCGGTGAGCTTCCCGATTCCCGAGAAGGCCGCGTATATGAAATTCCCCAATCCCGCGTCGCGCTACGCCATCGTCGGCGTGTTCGTGGCCAAACATAAGGACGGCGTGCGCGTTGCCGTAACCGGCGCCGGACCGTGCGTTTTCCACCAAAAGGAGATGGAAACCGCGCTGTCGAAGAACTTCTCCGCCGACGCGATCAAGTCGGTTGTGCAGAAGCAGGACGGCCTCAATGGCGACATCCACGCCAGCCCCGAATATCGCGCCCATCTCGTCGGCGTGATGGCGCGGCGGGCCGTCGCGGCGGCGGGGTAACCGCTCGCCTCTACAAGGGGTAGCGTTCTGCCAAGCAAGCCGCGACAGGCTGTCGCGCGGTTTGCGCTTGCGCACAGGCCGACTCACGGATTATCCATGATAAATGATGTCTCAGACCTCATTTATCATGGCTAAACCGTGATATCCGCCGCGCAGCTCAGGGCAGCGCGCGCCCTGCTCGGCATCGATCAACGCAAGCTTGCAGAGCTTTGCGACCTTTCGGTTCCAACCATTCAGCGCATGGAAGCGAGCGACGGCGTCATCCGCGGCAACGTCGACTCCCTGACCAAGTTGGTCAATGCGCTGGCAACGGCCGGCATCGAGCTGATCGGCGAAGGCGCGGCGAGCGCCGACGGCGGTCGCGGCGTGCGGCTCAAGCAGCGGACGAGCGCAACGTGAGTGAGTCCACGCAACCGAGTTTGACCCTCTCACCCTTCCCTCTCCTCCTGAAGGGGACGAAGGTTCTTTCCTTTTGTAACCGCGCATGACCCTCGTCGTCGTTCTTGTCTGCGTCGCTGCGTTGCTCATTGCGTCGATCCTCGGCGTCGCCACGGCGCGCGGCAGCGCCGGCACGCCGCTGGTCTACGGCGTGAGCCTCACCGCCTGTGCCGTTGCGCTGGTCGCCGCGCTCAGTCAGCTCTTGAGCGGCGCCGTGACGCCGACGTTAGTATTGCCGCTCGGGCTGCCGTGGATCGGCGCGCATTTCCGCACCGACGCGCTGGCCGCGTTCTTCCTCGTCGTGGTCGATCTCGGCGGCGCCGCGGCCAGCCTCTATGCACTCGGCTACGGCACACATGAAACGGAGCCGGCGCGCGTTCTGCCGTTCTATCCGGCGTTCCTCGCCGCCATGAACCTGGTGGTTATCGCCGACGACGCGTTCACCTTTCTGCTGTCGTGGGAGTTCATGTCGCTGACGTCATGGGCGATGGTGATGGCGCATCACCGCGACGCTGGCAACCGCCGCGCCGGATTCATCTATCTCGTGATGGCGAGCTTCGGCACCTTTACGCTGATGCTCGCGTTCGGCCTGCTGGCCGGACCGACGGGCGGCTACGCCTTCGAGGTCATGCGCGCCAGTCCGCACGGCCCGCTGATCGCGGCGCTGGTGCTGACGCTGGCGCTCTTGGGTGCGGGTTCGAAAGCCGGTCTGGTGCCGCTCCATGTCTGGCTGCCGCTTGCCCATCCTGCGGCACCGAGCCACGTCTCGGCGTTGATGAGCGGCATCATGACCAAAGTCGCGGTCTACGGCTTCATTCGCATCGTGCTCGACCTGCTCGGCACGCCGAGCTGGTGGGCGAGCATGACGGTGCTGGCGCTTGCCGGCATCACCACGGTGATGGGCGTGCTCTATGCGCTGATGGAGCACGACCTGAAGCGCCTGCTCGCTTATCACACGGTCGAGAACATCGGCATTGTCTTTATCGGCGTGGGATTGGCGATCGGTTTCCAGGCGAACGCCATGCCGCTCGCCGCCGCGCTCGCGCTCACCGCCGCGCTGTTCCACGTCTTCAATCACTCGCTGTTCAAGAGTTTGCTGTTTTTCGGCGCCGGATCGGTGCTGACCGCCACCGGCGAGCGCGATATGGATCATCTCGGCGGCCTGATCCACCGCATGCCACTCGTCGCATTCGCCTTTCTGGTCGGCTGCGTCGCCATCTCAGCGCTACCGCCGCTCAATGGCTTCGTCTCCGAATGGCTCACCTTCCAAGCGATCCTGCTGAGCCCGGCGGTGCCGCAATGGGGATTGAAGATCCTGGTGCCCAGCGTCGGCGCGCTGCTCGCGCTGTCGGCGGCGCTGGCGGCGGCGTGCTTCGTCAAGGCCTATGGCGTCACGTTCCTCGGCCGGCCGCGCTCGCTGGTCGCCGAAAGCGCAAAGGAGACCGATCGCTTCTCGCTTGCAGCAATGTTCGGCCTTGCCACCCTCTGTTTGCTGGCCGGCATCCTACCCGGCTTCTTCATCGACGCATTGGCGCCGGTGAGCCAAGCCCTGCTCGGCAGCCGTATGCCGGTGCAGGCGAGCGATCCGTGGCTCAGCATCGTACCGATCACGGCGAGCCGCAGTTCCTATGACGGCCTTCTCGTCTTCGTGTTCATCGGGCTTGCCGGACTGATCTCGGCATCGGCGATCCACCGCTTCGCATCGCGTGCGTTGCGGCGTTCGGCGGCGTGGGATTGCGGCACGCCCGATCCGAGCCCGCTGACGCAATATACCGCTGCGAGCTTCGCCCAGCCGATCCGCCGGGTCTACGGCACCCTCGCCTTCCACGCGCGCGAGCGCGTCGATATGCCGGCGCCCGGCGACGCGCGACCGGCGGTGCTCCATGTCAGCCTGCGCGACTTGGTGTGGGACTGGTGTTATGCGCCGATCGAGGGTTCGATCACAGCGACTGCGGGCCGCCTCAACCAATTCCAGTTCCTCACCATCCGCAAATATCTAAGCCTCGTCTTCGCACTGCTCGTCATTCTGCTGCTGGTGCTGGCGATATGGCTGTGATTCACGACCTCGCCGTGCAATGCGTCCAGATGCTGCTGGTCCTGCTGCTGGCGCCGGGCCTTGTCGGCCTCGTGCGCAAGGCCAAGGCGCGGCTGACACGACGACGCGGCGCGTCGATCATCCAGCCCTACCGCGACCTCTCACGCCTCCTCCGCAAAGAGGTGGTGCTGGCGGAAAATGCGAGCTGGCTGTTCCGCGTTACGCCTTATCTGATTTTCGCCGCGACCTGGGTGGCCGCCGCGTTGGTGCCAACCTTCGCCACCGGCCTGTTGTTCAGTTGGTCGGCTGACCTCATCGCCATCATCGCGCTGCTCGCCAGCGCGCGCTTCTTCCTGGCGCTCGCCGGCATGGACGTCGGCACTAGCTTCGGCGGCATCGGCTCGAGCCGCGAAGTGATGATCGCCTCGCTTGCCGAGCCCGCGATGCTGATGGTCGTGTTCACGCTGGCGCTAATCGCCGGCTCGACACAGCTTTCGACTATCGCCGGCGTCATGAACGCGCCGGCGGTGGGATTGCGCGTCTCCCTCGGTTTGGCGTTGTTCGCGCTGATCATCGTCGCCATCGCCGAGAACGCACGCATTCCCGTCGACAATCCGGCGACACACCTGGAACTGACCATGGTGCACGAGGCGATGGTGCTGGAATATTCCGGCCGCCATCTCGCCCTGATCGAACTCGCCGCGGCGCTCAAGCTCCTGCTTTATGTCTCGCTGATCGCCTGCATCTTCGCACCGTGGGGCATTGCCGTACCCGAGGCCGGCCTAACCGCGCTGTTCGCGGGCGGCGCGGCCTATGTGGTCAAGCTTGCGATCGGCGGCGGGTTGCTCGCGGTGTTCGAGACCGCGATCGCCAAAATGCGCGTTTTTCGGGTACCGCAATTCATCGGCGCTGCGCTGATGCTGGCACTGCTCGGCACGCTCTTGCGTTTCGTCTCGGGAAGCTTCTGATGCCCAATCTCGCCTTCGACACCGCACATCTCTTTGCCGGCGGGCTCGTTCTGGTGAGCTTCGTGCTGCTCTATCAGGACCGATTAACGTCGCTGCTCAATATTTACGCGCTGCACGCGTTCGTGCTGGCGCTGGCGGTGGCGTGGCAGGCCGACATCCAGAACGCGCCGCATCTTTACGTCACCGCGGCGCTGGCGCTCGGGTTCAAGGCGATCATCATCCCGGTTGCGCTGCGCCGTATCGTCGAGCGTCTCGGCATCCATCGCGAAATCGAAACGGTCGTTGGCATCGGCCCGACCATGCTCGCGGGCATGGCCCTGGTGGCGCTGTCGATGGTGGTGATGCTGCGGGTCACGGCGGCAGCAGCGCCGATCGCGCGCGAGGATCTCGCCTTCGCCCTCGCCGTAGTATTGCTCGGCCTGCTCATCATGGTGACGCGGCTCAACGCCGTGAGCCAGGTGGTCGGCTTCATGTCGCTCGAGAACGGCCTGATCCTGGCCGCGACCGGCGCCAAGGGCATGCCGCTGGTGGTCGAAATCAGCGTTGCCTTCTCGGTCCTGATCGCCTTCATCGTCATCGGCATCTTCCTGTTTCGTATCCGAGAGCGCTTCGACACTGTCGATCTCGCGGCGCTCGACCAGTTCCGTGGAGAACGACGATGAGCGATCTCGTCTTCGCTCGGGTCGAGTGGGTGATTCTGATCCCGCTCGGAGCGGCGGCGCTATTGGCGTTGCTGCCCGGCTATCGCCTGACCGCGCGGTTGAATGTCGCCGCCGCGTTCCTGACTTTGCTTGCGGCATTGTCGCTATTGTTCACGCCGCATCCGGCGGCCGGCACCTACCTGTTGGTCGACGATCTCAACGTCGTTTTCATCGCGCTCAACACTTTCGTCGGTTTCACGACCAGCGTGTTCAGCGCCAGCTATGTCGGCCACGAACTCGAGACCGGGCGCCTGACGCCGACCTATCTGCGCTTCTATCACGCCATGTACCAGTTGCTGATGTGCGCGATGAATGTGGCGCTGGTGGCCAACAATATCGGCCTGATGTGGGTCGCGATCGAGACCGCGACGCTGACGACCATTCTGATGGTCGGCATCTATCGCACCCACGAAGCACTCGAGGCGGCGTGGAAGTATTTCATTCTCGGCAGCGTCGGTATCGCCTTGGCGCTGTTCGGCACCATTCTGGTCTATGTCGCGGCGCAACCGGTGATCGGTGAAGGTCTCAACGCCATGGTGTGGACAAAGCTGGTGGCGCAGGCCGGCAAGTTCGATCCGGCGCTGCTCAACGTCGCATTCATCTTCCTGCTGTTGGGCTATGGCACGAAGGTCGGCCTCGCGCCGCTGCATGCCTGGCTGCCCGACGCTCACGCCGAAGGCCCGACGCCGATCTCGGCGGTGCTGTCGGGCCTGCTGCTCAACGTCGCGCTCTATGCCGTTCTGCGCTTCAAAATGCTGATGACGGCCAACGCCGGCGCGGTGGCGCCCGGGCCGCTGATGGTGACGATGGGCCTCGTCTCGCTGATCTTTGGCGCGTTCATGCTGTATCGACGGCGCGACATCAAGCGGCTGTTCGCCTATTCGTCGATCGAGCACATGGGCATCATCACTTTTGCCTTCGGCATGGGCGGGCCGCTGGCAAATTTCGCCGGCTTGTTGCACATGACGATGCATAGCCTGACCAAATCGGGCATTTTCTTCGCCGTCGGCCACGTCGCTCAGGCCAAGGGCACCCAGCGCATTGCCGATATCGGCGGCTTGACCGAGACCCATCCGTGGCTCGGCTGGAGCCTTGTCGCCGGCGTCGTCGCGATTGCCGGCCTGCCGCCGCTCGGCATATTCATGAGCGAATTCCTGATGGTGAGCTCGACCTTCGCGCGCGCGCCGGGCTTGGCGATCCTGCTGGTGCTCGGATTGTTGATCGCCCTCGGCGCGCTGTTCCTGCGCCTGAACGGTCTCGCTTTCGGCGAGCCGCGCGGCCAGAGCCATCCGGTCAAGGCATCCTACGGACCGCTCTTCGCCCATCTCGCACTGGTTCTGGCGGCCGGACTTTATCTGCCGCCGCAGCTTGTCGCCTGGTTCCAGCATGTCTCGCAATTACTCGGATAGCGCGCCATGGCTGTGCTGAGCGAACTTCTCGCCAAGGGCAAGCGCGTCGGCTCGCACCGACCGATGCCGCGCGCCATCGTCGACGCGACAGTATGGACCCAGGCCGTGCATGCGCTTGCCGACGAACGTGCGACGCTGTTGGGATTGTGGGGCGAACGCGACACGGCGCATATGGCGCTCCTCGACGGCGAGAGCGGCGAGGCAGCGGTGCTGAGCCTTGCATGTCCCGACCGTCTTTTTCCTTCGGTCGGTGCGCTGCATCCGCCGGCACAGCGGCTCGAGCGCGCGATGCGCGACCTTTACGGGCTGATCGCCGAGGGCGCGAGTGACACGCGGCCGTGGCTCGATCACGGCAAATGGGAAAATTCACGGCCGGAAGCACGCGCACCCTATGAATTCCGCGAGGCCGAAGGCGAAGGCCTGCATCGGATCGTCGTCGGTCCGATCCATGCCGGCATCATCGAGCCCGGCAATTTCCGCTTCCATGCCGGCGGGGAGACCGTGGTGCGTCTCGAAGAGCGGCTGGGCTACGTGCACAAAGGCATCGAAGGCTTGATGGCGGGCGCGACGCTCGAGCGCGGCGCCCAACTCGCCGGCCGAATATCGGGCGACAGCACCGTCGCTTATGCGATCGCCTTCGCCCGCGCCGCCGAGGCAGCTCTCCTTGCTGAACCGCCACCACGGGCGATCTGGCTGCGCGCGCTGATGGCCGAGCTCGAGCGCCTGGCAAACCATTTCGGCGACATCGGCGCGATCTGCAATGACGCTTCGTTTGCGCTGATGCACGCGCATACCGGCGTGCTGCGCGAGCGCGGACTGCGCGCCGCCGACGCGGCCTTCGGTCACCGGTTGATGCGCGACTGCGTCGTACCCGGCGGTGTCGTGCGCGATCTCGATGACAAAGGCATCGCTGCAATTCGCGCGCTTGTCGCCGAGGCGCGCGTGCGCTTCCCGCCGCTGATCAAGCTCTATGATGACACCGCGTCGCTGCAGGACCGCACGGTCGGCGCCGGCACGCTCCGGCCCGAATTGGCCCGCCAATACGGCGCCGGCGGTTATATCGGCCGCGCCTCGGGTCGTAATTTCGATACGCGCCGCGACCTCGTGTATCCGCCTTATGATCGGTTGCGCTTCGCCGTGCCGAAGCGCAGCGACGGCGATGTCAATGCGCGGGTGTGGATCCGTATCCACGAGGCCGAGCAGAGCCTCGATTTGGTCGAACAGATTCTCGACAGTCTGCCGGCGGGTGCGACACGCGCCGAACTGCCGGCGGCCATGGCCGCCGGCGAAGGCCTTGCCCTTGTCGAAGGCTTCCGCGGCGACGTGCTCGTCTGGTTGCGGCTTGCCGCCGATGGCACGATCGCGCGCTGTCATCTGCGCGATCCATCCTGGTTCCAGTGGCCGTTGCTCGAAGCCGCAATCGAGGGCAACATCGTCGCCGACTTTCCGCTGTGCAACAAATCGTTCAACTGCTCGTATTCCGGCCACGATCTCTGAGGCGGCGATGCGCAAGCACCTCTTCCAAGGCATGATCCACGCGCCGCTGACCGAAACCGCACCCGTGGCCGACGACGCGGCGACGGCCGAGCTGGCGCAGGCGCTCGAGCGTGCGGCGCGCCGCCGCCTGGGGCGTAGCCTGTCGATCCGCGCGGTTGACGCCGGCTCGTGCAACGGCTGCGAGCTTGAGATCCATGCGCTCAATAACGCGTTCTACGATCTTGAGCGCTTCGGTCTGCGGTTCGTCGCCTCGCCGCGCCACGCCGACGTGCTGATGGTGACTGGCCCCCTGACGCGCAACATGCGCGTAGCCCTCGAACGCGCTTATCGTGCCACGCCCGATCCGAAATGGGTGGTTGCGGTCGGCGATTGCGCCGCCGACGGCGGCATGTTCGCCGGCAGCGCGGCCTGCGTTGCCGGCGGGATCGGCGCGGCAGTGCCCGTCGATCTCCATATTCGCGGCTGCCCGCCACGGCCGGCGGATTTGCTCAGGGGCCTGCTCGCACTACTCGGCACTCAGGCCTAGCCGATTCGCGAAAGCCGAGCCGCCGCGCTAGCTATCGCCGCGGCGGCCATGCATTCTTTTGCGGCATGGAAAGCGCGCCGTCGCTCATCGTCACCCTCCTCGTTGGCCTGGCAGTCGCCTATGTCGGCGGCATCGGTGCGCGCGCGCTGCGCCTGCCGCCGATCGTCGGGTATCTACTGGCGGGGGTCGTCGTCGGCCCGTCAACGCCCGGTCTGGTTGCCGATCCACATGCGGTCGAGGAGATGGCCCAGATCGGCGTCGTGCTGCTGCTGTTCGGCGTCGGCTTGCATTTCTCGCTCGGCGATCTGCGCGCGGTGTGGCGGGTCGCCGTGCCCGGTGCGCTGCTGCAAATTGCGCTATCCTTCGCGCTCGGCTTCGGCGTCGCGCGGCTGATCGGCTTTGGCGCCGGACCAGCGGCGGTACTGGCGATGTGCCTTGCCGTGGCCAGCACCGTGGTCGCGACCCGCGCGCTCGAAGAACGCGGCCGGCTGATGAGCGAAGCCGGACGCATCGCGCTCGGCTGGCTGGTCATGCAGGACCTGGTCGTCGTGCTGGTGCTGGTCGTGTTGCCGGGCGGAACGCCGTCGCCGTTCGTCTTCGCGGGAGCGCCCCTCACTGTCGCCGCCATCAAGGTGATCGAAGCGGCGATCTTCGCAGCGGTAATGTTGCCGCTCGGCCGGCGGCTCATTCCCTGGATCCTGACGCTGACCGCGCGCGACGGCTCGCGCGAGCTGTTCCGCCTGGCGGTCATCGTTTCCGCACTTGGCATCGCTTATCTCGCTGCCGCGCTGGTCGGCGTGTCGCCAGCATTGGGCGCGTTTTTCGCCGGCATCATCATCGCCGAATCCGACGTCAGCCATCAGGCCGCCGGCGAATCCGTGCCGGTGCAGCAGATTTTCACCGTGCTGTTCTTCGTCTCGGTCGGCATGCTGTTCGACCCGGGCGTGTTGTTGCGCGCGCCGCTGCACGTGGCAGCGGTGACCGCGATGGTGATTATCGGCAACGCGCTGGTCACCCTGGTCGTGCTGTTCCTCATGAGCGCCGCACCACGCAGCGCGCTCGAAGTGGCGGCGCTCTTGGCGCAGGTCGGCGAATTCTCGTTCATCCTCAGCGGTGCGGCGGCGAGCAGCGGCCTGTTGCCCGGTGACGGCCGCAGCCTGGTTCTGGCCGCGGCGCTGATCTCGATCCTGCTGCAGCCGCTGATGTTCCGCGCTGCCGAAGCGCTCGGTGCGCCGCTCGAAAAAGTCGGCTTCCTGCGCAAATGGCACTCGGGCCGGCACGAGATCAAGCGCCGCCATACGCTGCCGCGCCTTGCCGGCCACGCCATTATCATCGGCCACGGCCGCGTCGGCAGCGTCATCGCCGCGTCGCTGCGCGAACAGGGCGTGCCCTATATCGTGATCGAGCAAAATCTGCGCTTCGCTGAGCAGCTGCGCCAGGAAGGCGTACCGGTGATCTACGGCGACGCCGCCTGGCCGGAAGTTTTCGAAGCCGCCGGGCCGGACCGCGCGCGGCTGCTGGTGATCGCCATACCGGAGAAGAGCGCGGTGCGCCGTATCCTCGCCGCCGCCCATTCGATCAATCCCAAGCTCGACATGGTCGCCCGCACCCACAGCCGCGACGAAGCCGAATGGCTCAAGCGGCACGGCGTCGGCCGTGTCGTCATGGGTGAAAGCCACACGGCCAGCGAGATGGCCAATTACGCCGCCACGCGCTTCGCGCCCTGACGCATGGCAGGAATGCCGCCGGCTCCGCGGATTGGACCCGCCGGCCGATTTCCTTTAAAAATGAGCACTTCGTGCTCATTTCGTGGACGTGATCTCGATGACTTCCCTGCCCGGTTCGGTCGCCGATGCGCTGGCGCTGCTCGCCAAGGGCCGATACGTCGCCGACCGCAGCCTGGCGACCGCGGTGTATCTGTCGCTGTCGCTCAAGCGGCCGCTGTTCCTCGAAGGCGAGGCCGGCACCGGCAAGACCGAGGTGGCGAAGGTGCTTGCCGAAGGGCTTGGCCGCAAGCTGATCCGGCTGCAATGCTACGAGGGCCTCGACGTCGCCAGCGCGGTCTATGAGTGGAACTATCCGCGGCAGATGATCGAAATCCGCCTCGCCGAGACCGGCCAGGAAAGCAAGGACACGGTCGAGGAAGAGATTTTCTCCGACAAATTCCTCGTCAAGCGGCCGCTGCTGCAGGCGCTCGAGCCCGATCTTGCCGGACCACCGGTGCTGCTGATCGACGAGCTCGACCGCACCGATGAGCCCTTCGAAGCGTTCCTGCTCGAAGTGCTGTCGGATTATCAGATTTCGATTCCTGAACTCGGCACGATCAAAGCCGCCGCGCCACCTATTGTCGTGATCACGTCGAACCGCACGCGCGAAATCCACGATGCGTTGAAACGCCGTTGCTTCTATTACTGGATCGACTATCCCGACGCAGCGCGCGAGCTCGAGATCCTGCGCCTCAAGGCGCCGAACGCGCCCGCCGAGCTGTCGCGCCAGGTCGTTGCCTTCGTGCAGAGGCTGCGCGCGACCAGCGACCTGTTCAAGCTGCCCGGCATCGCCGAGACCATCGACTGGGCGCACGCGCTGTCGCAGCTTGACGTGCTTGCACTGACACCTGAAGCGATCAACGACACGCTTGGCGTGCTGCTGAAGTACCAGGACGACATCGCCAAGATTCAGGGCAGCGAGGCCGAGCGCCTGCTGGCGCAAGTGAAGGCCGAGCTCGCCGCGGCGCAATGATGGACGGCGCGGTTCCCGCCCCCACCGGCGGCAATCTGGTCGCCAACATCATGTATTTTGCGCGCACGCTGCGCGCTGCAGGCTTGCCAGTCGGTCCCGGCCGGGTCTTGCAGGCGGTCGAAGCGGTGCGCGCCGTCGGCCTCGAAAACCGTTCTGATTTTTACTGGGCACTGCACGCCGTGTTCGTCAACCGGCGCGATCAACGGCTGATCTTCGACCAGGCGTTCCATGTCTTCTGGCGCAATCCCAAGCTGCTCGAGCGCATGATGGGGCTGCTGCTGCCCGAGCTGCAGGTGCCGAGCCAGGATGGCGAGGCGATGAGCCGCCGGCTCGTCGAAGCGCTGCGCGCCGGCCAGACCGACGGCGCCGAACGGCCGCGCGACAACAAAGTCGAGCTCGATGCGGCGATGACGTTCTCGGCGCGCGAAGTGCTGCAGACAATGGACTTCGAGAAGATGTCGACCGCCGAGATGAACGCGGCGCGCGACGCGGTCAGGAAGCTCGCGCTCGTGCTGGCCGAGCGGCCGACGCGGCGCTTCGCCGCCGATCCGCGCGGCGCCCGCATCGACATGCGCGCAACCCTGCGCGCTCAGCTGCGCGCCGGCGGCTTCATCACGTTGAAGCGCAAGCATCGAGTAACGCGGCCGCCGCCACTTGTGGTCCTTTGCGATATCTCGGGCTCGATGAGCCGCTATACGCGAATCTTCCTGCATTTCCTGCATGCCGTGATTAACGACCGCGATCGCGTGCACGCCTTCCTGTTCGGCACACGCCTCACCAACATCACGCGGCCGCTGCGCACGCGCGACGTGGACGAAGCCCTCGACAAGGTGGCGGCGGCGGTCGAGGACTGGTCGGGCGGCACGCGCATCGGCCAGTGCCTCGCCGCGTTCAATCGCGACTGGTCGCGCCGCGTGCTTGGCCAGGGCGCGGTCGTGCTGTTCATCTCCGACGGGCTCGATCGCGACGCCGGTGTCGGTTTGGCGGTGGAGATGGAACGACTGCACAAATCGTGCAGCCGGCTGATCTGGCTCAATCCGCTGTTGCGTTATGCGGGCTTCGCGCCCAAATCCTTCGGCATGAGGGCGATCCTGCCGCATGTCGACGAGTTCCGGCCGGTGCATAATCTCGAAAGCCTGAAGGCGGTGGTCGCCGCGCTGGCCGAAAACGGTCCGCGGCGACTGAGCGCGGCAGCGGCATGGCCGGAGATGCGGAAGGCGGGATGAACATGACGGCGAACACTGGCGACAACGGCGAAATCCTCGAACAAGCGGCCAAGTGGCGCGGCCAGGGCAAGGGCGTGGCACTGGCCACCGTAGTCTCGACCTGGGGCTCGTCGCCGCGGCCGGTCGGCGCCAAACTGGCGGTCGACGACAGCGGCGCCTTTGTCGGGTCGGTCTCGGGCGGCTGTGTCGAAGGCGCGGTGATCGAGGAAGGACTTGCGGCGATCAAGGACGGCAAGCCGCGACTCCTCGATTTCGGCGTCACCAACGAACAGGCCTGGGAAGTTGGACTTGCCTGCGGTGGCAAGATCCGGGTCTTTGTCGAGCGCGTCGAATGAAGCTGGAGTTCCTCAAACGTGCGGTCGAGTCGGCGGCTGCCGGACAGCCGGCGGCGCTCGTTACCGACCTAAGTTCTGGTCTTCAAGGAATACTGCAAACATCTGACTTTAAAGGAAATATAAAGCCGTCTGATTCGCTGATGGTGGCGATCCGGCAGGCCTTGGCCGACGACCGCAGCACGCTGGTCGAATCGCCGGAGGGCCGGTTCTTCATCGAAGTCTTCAATCCGCCCCTGCGCCTCGTGGTCGTCGGCGCAGTGCACATCGCCCAGCCGCTGGCGCGAATGGCGGCGATGGCCGGCTATGCCGTGACGGTGATCGATCCGCGCAGCGCCTTTGCCAGCAGCGAGCGCTTTCCCGGCGTCGAGCTGTCGACCGAATGGCCGGACGAAGCGATGGTCCGGCTCAAGCCGGACCGGCGCACCGCCGTCGTCACCCTCACCCACGATCCCAAGGTCGACGATCCGGCGTTGATCGCGGCGCTCAAATCGACGGCGTTCTATATCGGCGCGCTCGGCTCAAAGAAAACCCATGCGGCGCGGCTCAAGCGCCTGGCCGACGCCGGCTTCAAGGACACCGACTTTGCGCGTATCCACGGGCCGGTCGGCCTCGATATCGGCGCGGTGTCAACCGCCGAGATCGCGGTGTCGATCCTGGCCCAGATCACGGCGACGCTGCGCGCCGACCGGCTGAAGAGCCGGCAAGCGGCCTGAGATGAAATTCGGCGATACGCCGCTCGACCAGGCCGCCGGCGCGATCCTCGCGCACAATCTCAAGCTCCGCGGCCGCGTTTTCCGCAAAGGCCGCGTGTTGACGGCCGATGACGTCGCCGCGCTGCGCGCCGCCAGCCTGGCCAGCGTCGTCACTGCGCAGCCCGAGCCGGGCGACATCGGCGAAGACGAAGCCGCGAACCGCATCGCTCGCCTGCTTGCCGGCAACGGCATCGTCAGCGCGCCCGCCTTCACCGGCCGCGCCAACTTGTTTGCAGACACCGCCGGACTTTGCAGGGTTGATCGCGCCGCCGTCGACCGGCTCAACGCGATTGACGAAGCGATCACGCTGGCGACGCTCGAGCCCGATGCCGTCGTGGCGCCGAAGCAGATGGTCGCGACGGTGAAGATCATTCCGTTTGCTGTCGCCGGCGAGCGCCTTGCGGCTTGCGAGCGTGCGGTCGCCGGCGGACCGCACCTCGTCGCGGTCGCGCCGTTCACCGCCAAACGCGCGGTATTGATTCAAACCGAATTGCCGGGCCTCAAGCCGAGCATTCTCGACAAGACAGTCGAGGTCACGCGCGCCCGGCTGGCAACGCTCGGCGGTACGCTCATCGGCGAGCGCCGCGTTGCGCACGACGCCGCGGCGTTGACGCCGGCAATCAAGACCGCGCTCGCCGATGGCGCCGAGCTCGTGCTGGTGGCCGGCGCCTCGGCGATCCTCGACCGCCGCGATGTGATTCCGGCGGCAGTCGAAGCCGCCGGTGGCACGATTGTCCAATTCGGCATGCCGGTCGATCCGGGTAACTTGCTGCTCGTTGGCCGCATCGGCGCGGTCGACGTTCTCGGTCTGCCGGGTTGCGCGCGCTCGCCACAGGTCAACGGCTTCGATTGGGTACTGCGCCGATTGATGGTCGGCTTGCCGATCGACGCCGCCGCCGTGCGCAGCATGGGCGTTGGCGGCCTTCTCGGCGAGATCCCGTCGCGGCCACTGCCACGCGCCGAAGTGGCGACCGCCAGCATTCAGCCGGCCGCGCCGCCGGCACGCAAGATCGCCGCCGTGGTGCTTGCGGCGGGGCGTTCACGTCGGATGGGCACGGTCAACAAGCTGCTCATCGGCGTCGACGGCAAGCCGATGGTCCGGCACGCGGTCGATGCCGCCCTGGCTGCTGGCTTGACGCCGGTGGTGGTGGTCACTGGCCACGAACGCGAAAAGATTACGGCAGCGCTGACCGGCTTAGCTGTCAGCCTGGTGAATAATCCCGATTATGCCGAAGGCTTATCGACCTCGCTCCGAACCGGCCTCGACATCCTGCCGCCGGACGTCGAAGGCGCGCTGATCTGCTTGGCCGACATGCCGCGGGTCAGTGCCGGGGAACTGAAGCGCCTGACTGCCGCCTTCGATCCGCGTGAGGGCCGCGCCATCATTGTTCCAACGCGCCGCGGCAAGCGCGGCAATCCGGTGCTCTGGGCCCGACAGTTCTTTGCCGAAATGCGGGCCGTCGCGGGCGACGTCGGTGCCCGGCACCTGATCGGCGCCTACCCCGAACTGGTCGCCGAGATCGAGATGGAAGGCGACGGCGTCGTGACCGATATCGATACACCCCAGGCCCTCGCCAGGCTCGCGGCAACGGCCAAAATCGAAGCCTAAATCAGGCTTTTTCGCGGCACGGACGCCCTTTTGGCGGGCGAAATGCCGCATCGTCCGCTCGCCGGAATAAAGCGCCGCGACGCCCCGTTGTCCTGCCGTCAAACGGGAGCAAAAAAGCCCATGAGCACCCTGATTGGAGGCGTCACCCTCGCCAGCACGCTGTTCGGCGTTTTGGTGGGACAAATCGCGGCCGGCGCCGAATTCGCCGGCGTCGTCATCGCCTCCTTGGTCGTGATGAGCCTGCGCACTTAGGTTTTTGGCCCGAGCGCAGCGGCCCGCGCGGGCGCCCGCCCGCGCTTCGTATTATCCCGAAAATCCGCGTGACAATTTGGTGATGCGAGCCTGCGTCTACGCCCGGTAGTCGGCCGGAGCCGTCTGGTCGCGCCGTGCCGCGCCCATGGCGTTGAAAACCAGCGTCAGTACGATCGCAACCGCGAAGTTCAGAATCACCGTGTAGAACGCCGTATAGCCCGGTAGCGTCCAGCCGCCGAGCATGAGCGGCCACGTCGGCTTGAACTGGACCGCTGCCGCCATCGCCGTACCGACGATCGTTCCCGTCGCCCAGCCGATCAGCAGCGCCCAGTCGTTGAACCAGCGCGTGTAGAGACCGAGGATCACCGCGGGGAAGGTCTGGATGATCCAGATGCCGCCGAGCAGCTGGAAATTGATCGCGTATTGCGCCGGCACGAACAGCACGAAGACGAGCGCGCCGAACTTGACGATCAGCGACACCCACTTGGCGATCTGCGCTTCCTCTTTGTCGGTCGGATTGGGATTGAAGAATTCGCGGTGGATGTTGCGGGTATAGAGATTGGCCGACGCGATCGACATGATCGCCGCCGGCACCAACGCGCCGATGCCGATGGCGGCGAATGCGATGCCGACGAACCACGACGGGAAGCTGTGGATCAGCAGGGCGGGTACGGCGAAGTTCGCCTTATACTGCGCGAAGCCGGATGCGAATTCGGGCATCTGGGCGACGCCCGCAGCAACGGCGAAGAATCCGAGCAGCGCCAGCAAGCCGAGCATCAGCGAATAAGCCGGCAACAGCGCCGCGTTGCGGCGGACCGCATGCGCGCTCGATGCGCTCAGCATGCCGGTGACCGAATGCGGATAGAGGAACAGCGCCATCGCCGAGCCGATGGCGAGCGTGATGTAGACGCCATAGACGCCGGTCGAATTGCCCGTCGGCGCCGCCAGCAGCACCTTTGCAGCAGGCACCGCCGAGAAGATGTGGCCGAAGCCGCCGAGCTGGATCGGCACAACGATGACCGCGGCAAATGCCGTCAAATAGATCAGCATGTCCTTGACGATGGCGATCGCCGCCGGCGCGCGGAGGCCGCTGGTGTAGGTGAAGGCGGCAAGGATTACGAAAGCAATGATCAACGGTAAATCGGCGGCCCAGCCCGCCGCTGAGAATCCGAGCCCGCCGATCACGACCTGCAAGCCGACAAGCTGCAATGCGATGTACGGCATGGTGGCGACGATGCCGGTCACCGTGATTGCGAGCGCCAGCCAGCGGTTGCCGTAGCGGCCTTTCACGAAGTCGCCGGCGGTGATGTACTGATGCTTATGCGCAACGCGCCACAGGCGTGGGAACGCGACGAACATCAGCGGATAGATGATGATCGTGTAAGGCACCGCGAAGAACGCGATTGCGCCCGCGCCGAAGGCCAGCGCCGGAACCGCGATGAAGGTGTAAGCGGTGTAGAGGTCGCCGCCGATCAGGAACCAGGTGACGACAGTGCCGAAGCGCCGGCCGCCCAGACCCCATTCGTGCAGCAGATCGAGATCGCCCCTACGCCAGTGCGCGGCCATGAAGCCGAGCCAAGTAATGAACCCGAACAGCAGCACGAAGACGATGAGTGCGGTCCAGTTCACGTTCGTCACGGCGTTCTCCCCCAATCCACGCTTTTCCGCCGGTCGCCGGCTAGGCTTCGGTGATGAAGTACACGATTGCGGTGACGATCGCTCCGACCACGATCATTGCGAGTTGAAACCAATAGAAAAACGGCATGCCCCACAGGCTCGGCTCAATCCGGTTGTAGAACGGCACCCACAGGGCGATGACAAACAAGACGACGAAAAGCAGATGCCACCGGCTCCAATCGCGGCCATCGCGTGGCGGTTGGGTCATGGGTCTTTTCTCCCGCTGCAGAATTCGATTCCGCTGCTGAACCGATTGCGGCCCGGTCATTCCGGGCCGGTAAATTATGGTCCGGTTGCCCGTGAATTCTCAAGCGACGGTGCCGATCGTGGCCGATTTGACGTTGGCCGTGGTCGACCAGACGGCGACGAATATGAACGCCGGACAGCGGGCGGCTGGTATTGGTTCGCTCCCGCATGGCATAGTGTTTCGGTGCGATGCTGGCCACCGGCCGCCCTGTAAATGCGAGAGCTGGCGGCGCGACATCGAGGGGGAGGCGTCTGGTTGGGGTTCTTGCTGCGGCTCAGCCGCGCAATCGATTTTCTCAATGAGAAGATCGGAAAGACGGTTTATTGGCTGGTTCTGGCGTCCGTCGTCGTCAGTTCCGGCAACGCCGTCGTGCGCTACACGTTCGACACCAGCTCGAACGCCTGGCTCGAGATCCAATGGTACCTTTACACCGGGTTCTTTCTCGTCGGCGCCGGCTACACGCTGCTGCGCAACGAACACGTCCGCATCGACATCGTCTATAGCCGGCTGAAGCCGCGCACCCGCGCCTGGATAGACGTGTTCGGCGGCGTCTTGTTCCTGATGCCAATGGCAATTCTGCTCATGTGGCTATCGTGGCCGGTATTCACCGGGTCCTACAAGTTGCACGAATACTCACCTAATCCGAACGGACTACTGCGCTGGCCGGTGAAGCTGATGATGCCGGTGGGATTCTTCCTGCTCGCGGTGCAGGGCGTGTCCGAGATCATCAAGCGCATCGCTTTTTTGATGAACCTGATACCCGATCCGACGCCGCGCCACGCGCACGGCGCGGCTGCGCCCGACATCACCGGCGATATGGTCATCAAATCCGAAGGTAAACAATGACGGCGCTGTTTCTCGCCAACATCGCGCCGATCATGTTCGTGATGCTGATCGCGCTGCTGATGATCGGCTATCCGGTGGCGTTCTCGCTTTCGGCGAACGGCCTCTTGTTCGGCGCCATTGCCATGCATTACGGCCTGCTTGGCCCCGATCTGCTGCAGGCGCTGCCGCAGCGCATCTTTGGCATCATGTCGAACGAGACGCTGTTGGCGATCCCGTTCTTCACCTTCATGGGCCTTATTCTCGAGCGCAGCGGCATGGCCGAGGATCTGCTCGACACGGTCGGCCAGATGTTCGGATCGGTACGCGGCGGTCTCGCCTATGCCGTGGTCTTCGTCGGCGCGTTGCTCGCCGCGACCACCGGTGTCACTGCTGCATCGGTGATCTCGATGGGCCTGATCTCGCTGCCGATCATGCTGCGCTATGGCTACGACCGGCGACTTGCGTCGGGTGTGATCGCGGCCTCGGGCACGCTTGCTCAGATCATCCCGCCGAGCCTGGTGCTCATCGTCATGGCCGACCAGCTCGGCCGCTCGGTCGGCGACATGTATGAAGGTGCGTTCATACCGGGAATCGGCCTTGCCGTGCTTTACGCGATCTACATCGCGATCATCACCATGGCGAAACCCACATGGACTCCGGCATTGCCGCTGGAGGCAATTACCATTCGCGAACCCGGCCGCAGCGCAGGCTACCGCTCTCTGATCGTCATCGTGGCGCTTTCGGTTGTCGCCGGCTGGGCGCTGTCGGCCTACGACGTCCTGCATCCGATCTGGGCCTGTGCGCTGGTCGGCGCAGTCGATTACGTGTTGGCGCTCGCGGACAAATATCTGAAGCTTCGCGTTCTCAGCCTGATGACCCGCCAAGTCATCATTGTCATGATGCCGCCGCTGGCGCTGATCTTTCTCGTCCTCGGCACCATTTTTCTCGGCATCGCAACGCCGACCGAGGGCGGCGCGATGGGTTCGGCGGGCGCGCTCATCCTCGCCCTCGCCAACCGTCGCCTCGATCGCAAACTGCTGCGCCAGGCGATGGACACGACCGCCAAGCTGTCGTCGTTCGTCATGTTCATCCTGGTCGGTTCGACCGTGTTCAGCCTGGTGTTCCGCGGCGTCAACGGTGATCTCTGGGTTGAGAATCTGCTGACGAGCCTGCCGGGCGGACAGATTGGTTTCCTGGTCGTCGTTAATCTCCTGTCCTTCCTGTTGGCTTTCTTCCTCGACTTCTTCGAGCTCGCGTTCATCATCGTGCCGTTGCTTGGGCCGGTGGCAGAGAAACTCGGCATCGACCTGATCTGGTTCGGCGTGCTGCTCGGTGTCACGATGCAAACCTCGTTCCTGCATCCGCCCTTTGGATACGCGCTCTTCTATTTGCGCAGCGTCGCCCCCAGCGAGGAATACACCGACCGCGTCACCGGCAAGCGTTTGGCGCCGCTGACGACAGGACAGATTTATTGGGGTTCCATTCCGTTCATCATGATCCAGCTCGTCATGGTCGGCCTCGTCATCGCATTTCCGCAACTGGTCCTGGCTTCTGTCGAGACCAAGCATTTCGACATCAATCAGATCCAGATCATCGCGCCGGAGATTCCCGAAGGAGCAAATCCCAGTCTACCGGGATCGGATGTCAGTGCGCCCGCGCCCAGTTCCGACGATCCAATGGCGCCACCCAGCGATCACTGATCATCGGATCGGACAAAAAAGAAAGCCCCGCTTGTGCGGGGCTTTCGCATTCAAAACCGACGTCTGCGTTACGCTTTCGCCGGCAACCGGTGAGAGTAAATGAAATTGTCGAAGTTCCACTCTTCGACACGGAACCATTCGAGCTCGTTCTCGCGGAATTGCTTCCACGGCTCGTAGACCGCCTTCCATTTGGCGTTGCTTGCCGCCAAGTCGGCGTAAAGCCCAAACGCCGCGTTGTAGGAAGCTTCGAGCAACGGCCGGCTGAACGGCCGCAGTTTGACGCCGTTACCGATCAATCGCTTGAGCGCAGGCACATTGTCGACGTCGTATTTGGCGAGGGTCCAGTTGTTGGCCTCGGCGGCCGCGGCTTCAATCACCGCTTGGTAGGGTTTTGGCAGCTTGTTCCACTGGTCGCGATTGATGTAGAGGGCCAAGTTTGCCTGGCCTTCCCACCATCCAGGGTAATAGTAGTATTTTGCCACCTTGTAGAAGCCGAGCTTCTCGTCGTCATAGGGGCCGACCCATTCGGCGGCATCGATCGTGCCTTTCTCGAGGGCCGGATAGATGTCGCCACCCGCCAACTGCTGAGGCACCGCGCCGAGCTTCGACCACACCGTTCCGCCGAGACCGGCGATCCGGAACTTGAGGCCCTTGGCGTCGTCGACCGATTTGATCTCCTTGCGGAACCAGCCGCCCATCTGCGCACCGGTGTTCGCCGCCGGGATGCTGACGATATTGTAGCTCTTGAAGAAGCTGTCGAGCGCCTCGCGACCGCCGCCGTGCCAATACCAGGCGTTCTGATGACGGTAATCGAGGCCGAACGGCACGGTACAATCGAATGCGAAGGTCGGATCCTTACCGACGTAGTAGTAGCTCGCCGTGTGTCCCATCTCGACCGTGCCGTTCTGCACCGCGTCGGCGACCTGCAGGCCGGGCACGATCTCGCCCGCCGCAAATACGCGAATTTGGAACTTGTTATCGGTCATTTCGGCGACGCGCTTGGCCAGATATTCGGCGCCGCCGAAGATGGTATCGAGGCTCTTCGGCCAGCTTGCCGTCATGCGCCAATTGAGCGTCGGCGCCTGCTGCGCGATGGCCGGCGCGGCGACAGCTGTCACTGCGAGGCCCGCACTACCGGCCGCGAGGAATTTACGTCGATTCATGGATGGACCCCTCCCCTGTGTTCCGGCCGCGCGTCCAAGTTCATCGCCGCCGGCCTTACACCGAGGATAGTACAGGCCCTCGGCCCACACCAAACGTCAAATCGTCCGCGTTTTCAGTGTTTTACGCGGCTTCTGCCGGCGCTTTGCGCGCCAATCCGCCGTAGAGATCGAGCATGCGTTCGCGCCACGCATGCACGACGTCGTCGCTGGCGAGCAGCTCGAACGCACTCGTGGCGCGCGCCCACTGGAAGCTGCCGAAGACGATGTAATCGGCGTGCAGCGGCACGGCGCCGCCGAGAAACGGCTGAGCGTGAAAAACCGTGCGCAACGGCGCCAGTTTGGCGCGGAACGCAGGTAAGCTCTTTTCGCGATCGGCCACGACTTCTTCCAGCGTCTTGCCGTAACGCTCCTCGCGCGATTGGCGAAAATAGGCGCGATCCTTGGCATGAAGCCGGTCGAGGATGTCACGCACGATCAGCCGCGCCATCGCCGGTTGCAGGATGGTGTCCGCCCAACCAACATAAAACCGCGACAGGGCACGGCCAGCGCCGCCACCGAACAGCGACGGCCGGTCCGGATAGGTATCCTCGAGATATTCGGCAATGGTCCAAGAATCCGCGATCCATTTATCGCCGTCGACCAGCACCGGAACGCGTCCCTGTCCCGACTGCGCGATGCGGTCCTTTTCGGTAAAGCGCCAAGGAATGGTTTCGACGGGCAGCCGCTTGTGCGTCAGCGCGAGCTTGACGCGCCAGCAATACGGGCTGAACCGGACATTGTCGTCGGCGCCGGCAAGATCAAACAGCTTGAGCATCGCGTCGCATCACCAATACGGCCCGGTGGCACCGATCGCAATCACCACCAGACCAAGAAACAGATTGGCAGTGACGATCATGCGGATCTGGCCGAGCTGTGCCGCGGCAGCCGGCAAGTCGCCGGTGCCGAGCGCGCGCTGAAACCGCCGCCACGGCGCGAAATAAAGATGCGCGAACGCCATCATCATGATGATGCCGAGGCCCATCATGATCTCGATTGCGAGGCCGCCGGCGCCAAGCTTGATCATACCGCCGCCCGACAACAGCAACAGCGCGACCGAAACCCACACCCACGGGAAGAATCGCGCCAGCGCCCGCTGCATCAACGGCAAACGGATTGCCGGTTCCAGCGGTGCCGCCGCCGGCCGCAGCATGAAATGGGCGAAGAACATGCCACCGACCCAGATGACGGCGCCGAATACGTGGAGGATGAGTGCGAAGATCATGGCGGCGGGCAGTCTAGCGACATCCGCACCGACGCGAAACCCACCCGTAGTACTGATGCGCGATTAATTCTCGCCGAAGCGCCGCAGCACCGCCGCACGATGCTCGTCCGGCAGCGTCTCCAGCGCGTGAAGCAGCGCGCGCATCCGACGGCGGGTCGCATAGAGCTGGTCGAGCAACCGCAACACGACCGGCAGCGCATCTTCGCCGACAGCAAGGTCGCGGCGCAGTTCGACGATCAACCGAACCCGCGCAACGTCCAGATCGCTGAAGACGTAAGTCGAGCCCTCGCTCTCCGGCAAAACCCAGCGCTCGGCGATCCAGTGCTCGAGTTCGATCGGCTCGAGCCGGACCAATTGGCATACGGCCTCGAAGCTGATCATGACGACCCCATCGCCCGGCGCGGGTCATACGGATGCTTCGGCGCCCAGTCGCGCAGGAAATCTGCGAGCGCCTTGTCGCCGCCTTCCGGCAGCACGATTTTGAGCGTTACGTACTCGTCGCCGTGGCCGCCGCTCGCTTTCGGTGCACCCTTGCCGCGCAACCGCAGGCGGGTGCCAGTATTCGAGCCGGCCGGCACTGTCATCGTCACCGCGCCGCCCGGCGTCGGCACCGAAATCTTGCCGCCGAGCGCCGCTTCGGCGATGGTCACCGGTAGCTCGACGTGAATGTCGTCGCCCTCGCGGCGGAACAGCGGATGCGGCGCCACGTGCACTTCAATCAGAGCGTCGCCTTTGGGTCCGCCACCGACGCCATCGTCGCCTTGCTCTTTGAGACGCAGGATCTGGCCATCGCGCAGGCCCGGCGGAATGGTGACATCGAGACTTTTGTCCGGCGCGAGCTGCAGCCGCTTCTTGGCGCCGTTGATCGCTTCGAGAAAATCGATCGTCAGCATGTAATGCTGATCGGCGCCGCGCATCCGAACGTGGGTGCGCCGCGTGAACGGCCCCTCGCCCCCGGCCGCGCGGAAACCTCCGCCGCGGCCGCCGAAAATTGCGAACAAATCCTCGAGATCCTCGGGTGCGACGCCTTCGGTCGTATAGTATTTCGCGCCGTCAGGGCCTTCGGCAAACCCGCGATAGTTGGCGTGGTATTGCGGCTTCTCGGCACCGGTTTCGTCGATCTCGCCGCGATCGAAGCGCGCGCGCTTCGCCGCATCCGACAGCAGATCATTGGCCGCGCTCACTTCTTTGAAACGCGATTCAGCCTCTTTGTTGCCGGGATTGAGGTCGGGGTGATGCTGCTTGGCGAGGCGACGATATGCGCGGCGGATGTCCTCCTCGCTCGCATCGCGCGCTACGCCAAGCACTTCATAAGGGTTCCGCGCCATGGGTCCATCATATAAGGGCTTGGCCGCCGCCCGGCTAGTGTGCGAGCCAGACCGCCGCGCCCTTCACCGTGGCGTCGAATGCAGTGTCATTGCGGGGCGCCAGCAGGAAGACGAACGGGTCTTTGTTGCCGCGGCGATGATGAGTTGTATTCCCGGGCCGGCTGCAACCGGTCACAGCGCCGCGCGCAGTGGCAGGACCCATCGGGTCATCAATTCTCCTTGATCCACGCCTCTGGGAATAAACGATGCATCGCGCCCGCTGTCATACCGATGTATGCTGACAGCCAGAGCGCGCGAGGAATAGCTGCGCGAACGGTTCGGAGCCCAATCGCACGACGGTCACCGCGGCCAGGAGGTGCTGATGAGCTTCCAGGCTTTCCTTGCGGCGATCCGATCGCCGGATCTGCGCAGCATCGCGCTGCACTGGGCTGCCGTACGCGGCGGCAAGCGCATGCCTGGCTGGAAGGACATCGATCCGGCCGCGATCGTGCCGTTCCTGCCGATTGTCTGGTCGTGGAAATACGACAGCGCGAGCGACACGTTTACGGGACGGCTGGCCGGCGACTCCATTGTCGAGGCGTTTGGCGAAAGCTTGCGCGGCAAGCCGATGAAGGAATTTTTCCGCGGCCGGCAATACGACATGATGTTCGCGCGGCACAAACGCGTCGTCAGCGAACCGGCCTTCGCCCACGGCAGCGGACCGGTGTTCATCCATGCCGGCCGCTATGGGCATGGCGAACGTGTCATCATGCCGTTGGCCGCGGACGGCATCCACGGCGATGGAATTTTCGGCGCCACCATCTACGGCCCCAGTCCGAACGGTCCGCCGAACGACGCCACACGCCAGAATCTCGTTGCCGAAGCCGTTACCTTTTTCCCACTCGACTGACCGGTGGAACCTCAGCCGCGCCCAGTCATGCGCGCGCTTTCGCGCCACAATCGCTCGGCAAAGTCGTCGTTCTGCGCTTCGGCCGATGGCGCGCGCGCCGCGCATTTGTCGAAATAAAGTCCCGTTAGGTTCGCCACTTCCGGCGCCGACGCGAGGTAGACCGGTGTCTTGGCACCGTCCGCCGGCGGGATCGCCATGAACTGCTTGGCAATACCGAGCCCAAAGCGGAAAACGCCGCCATTATTGTTGCCAAAACTTGTGGCGACGAAGCCCGGATGGAGCGCGTTCGCGGTCACGCCCGTCCCGGCAAGCCGCCGCGCCAAGACGCGTGTGAAAAGGATGTTGCAGAGCTTCGATCGGCGATACGCGAGCCAGCCGCTGTACCCGCGCGCTGTTTGCAGGTCGTCGAATGCGAGCGTCGCGCCGCGATGCGCTTCGGAGGCGACATTGACGATCCGCGCCGGCGCGGACGCCTTCAGCCGCGCGAGCAAGAGATCGGTCAATACGAAATAGGCCAGATGGTTGAGAGCAAAGGTACGCTCGTAGCCGTCGGCGGTTTGCTCACGCCGGTTGAAGATCGCGCCTGCGTTATTGAGCAGCACATCGATGCGCGGCAGCGCTGCAAGCTCGGTGGCGACCCGCCGCACCTCGGCAGGCCGCGACAGATCGGCGATATGAGCGCTGACGTGCGGCGCTCCGGCGCGCTTTAGTTCCGCCGCCAAGGTTTCGGTACGCCCACGATCACGCGCCACCAGTGCAAGCGTCGCATTCATCGCCGCGAGACGCTCGCACGCGACGCGACCGATACCGGCGGTCGCGCCGGTGACGACGACAGTCTTGCCGCGCATCGAGCTCATGGCGCAGCTTCCCCCCGCACCGGCGTAATGACTGCGTCGCGGACACGGATCCAGCAGAAGGCGTCGCTGGCGGCAAGCACCGGCCGGTCGTGAATGCCGGGCGTATAGTGTGTTTCGTCGAGGAACGCGGCGCGGCCGCCGGCCTCTGCGGCGATCAACATGCCGGCGGCGTGATCCCATGGCAGCGATCGCGAATGCAATGCGAAGTGCGCCTCACCGAGCGCCAGATTGATATATTCGATGCCGCTTGAACCGACGTTGCGTGTGCGCATGCCGGCCTGTTCGATTACCTTGGCCGAGCGGACGCCGGCGGCGGTCCGGCCATAAGCGGCGCCGACTGGCTGCGGCGGCGCGGGCGCGACGCGCAGGCGCCTTCCGTTCGACCAGGCGCCGGCGCCGGCTTGCGCCCAGACCAGCCGATCGCCGAGCGGATCGAAAATCCAGCCGCCGCGGGTACGACCACGCTCGACATAAGCCACGATCACGGCAAATCCCGGCTGACCGCGCGCAAAATTCGCCGTGCCGTCGACCGGATCGACGATCCATAAACTGTCACAGGTGGCCGCTAGGCTCATGCGCCCTGGGTCGGTGGCGACGGCTTCCTCGCCCAATATCGCCGAACCGGGTGTGAACTCAGTCAGCCGTGCTGCCAAGCGGCGCTCGGTCTCAAGGTCTGCGATCGTCACCAAATCGCCCGGCGCTTTCTCGCGCACGTCCTCGCGCTTGAGCGTGCCGAAGCGCGGCAGTATGACGCTCTGCGCGGTTTCGCGGATGAGACGGGCGACGGCCTCGGGATCGGGTATCTGTGGCAATGGGTTTACGATGGATGCGACGGAAGGGCTCACTATGGCGGAAAGTGCAGGCGAATTCGACGTCGTGATCGTTGGCGCCGGCGCGGCCGGGCTCGCCGCCGCCAAGCATTTGGTAGCGGCGGGATTGGCGATCAAGGTCGTCGAGGCACGGGCACGCCTCGGCGGCCGCGCCTACACCGTGCCGACCGCAGCCGGTCTATCCGTCGATCTCGGTTGCGAATGGCTCCACTCCGCCAACATCAATCCCTGGGTGCCGATCGCGCGCAAGCTCGGCTTCACGATCGACGAGAAGCTGCCGGATTGGGGCCGCCGCGTCGCATGGTTCGAAGGCGATGCGGCGCAGCGCGAATGGCAGGTGGCGATGGACGCTTTCTACGCGCGGCTCGATCGCGCTGCCGAGGCGCCCGACGACATGCCGGCATCGAGCGTGCTCGAACCCAATGGGAAATGGAATGCGCTGCTCGGTGCCATCAGCAACTGGGCTAACGGCGCCGAACTCGACAAGGTTTCGGCGCGCGATTACGGCCGCTACGATCCAACCTATATCAATTGGCGCGTGCTCGAAGGCTACGGCGCGTTGATCGCGCGCTATGGGGAGGACCTGCCCGTCGAATCCAACACGCGCGTCGAGCGCATCGAACACGACGGCCCGCGCGTTCGTATCGTCACCGACCGGGGCACGCTATCGGCGCGCGCTATCATCGTCACCCTGCCGACGGCGATCATCGCCGACGAGAAAGTAAAATTCTCGCCGGCTTTGCCGGAGAAAGTCGCAGCCGCCGGCGGCCTGCCACTCGGCGTTGTCAACAAGCTGTTTCTGCGCCTCGACGAAACCGGCGCACGCGACTTGGCGCGCGAAACCGATCGCCATCTCATCGGCGCGCTCGATCGCGTCAAGACCGGCAGCTATCAGATCCGGCCGCACGGCTGGCCGGTGATCGCCGGATTCTACGGCGGCGAACTGTCCGCCGAGCTCGAGCGCGGCGGTCTCGACGCGTTTGCCGCATTCGCGACGGACGAGCTCGCCGGCCTATTCGGCGCCGATATCAGGCCACATCTGTCGCCGATCGCGGCGTCGTCGTGGGGCCTCGACGCCTGCGCACGCGGTTCCTATTCGATGGCGCTGCCCGGCCACGCCGATGATCGCGCGACATTAGCTTCGTCCGTCGACGATCGGCTGTTTTTCGCCGGCGAGGCGTGTTCGATCGCCCATTTCGGCACGGCGCACGGCGCTTATATGTCTGGCGAAGAGGCGGCGCGCGCCGCCGTCGCCGCGCTTACGACGACGCCGGACCGAACACGCGATGCTTTGCGCGGCGCGCCGCGGATTCCATCCGGTACTTGAGCCGCGGCTGCCGCACCACTTGCCATGCCAACTCGTAACGGTCCGTCGCAAAACTGGCCTTGAGCCTGTTCTCGCCAGCGAGGAAATCGTAAACCTTGGCGCCGGCCGCAGCGTTATGCGCAATCGCCATCGCGTGACTCACCGCGCCGGGACGGCGTTTGGGGTCGGCATCGTCGAAGCCGCTTTGATAGGAAGAGATGCGCCCGCGGTGCCGGAAATTATAGAGATAGCCGAGTGGCTTCTGCGCCACGCTTACGCGCAGCAACTGGATCGCGCCATGCGCGAACGCGCGTTCGATCAGGGTCCGGTGAAAGATCTCAAAATAGGGCGCGGCGAACGCATGCCGCTGGCCGCGCCGTTGCCATGACCGCACATGCAGCGCTTTGAGCGCGGCAAAAAACGCCAGCGCCTCTTCGGCGTCGCGTGCTTCGGCAATGGCGAGTGCGCCGTCCTGCGCATAATCGCGTTGCGCCCGGCGCAACTGCTGCCGCGCATTGCTCGACAGCAGAGCGGCGAAATCGCCAGCTTCGCGGACCCGTTCGAGATTGACGGTGAAACCCGGACGCGTCTGGCTACTGTGCAGCAAGCCATGGCGGGCCAACTGCTCGCCGGACAGGCCAGCTGGAACGCCTGGAAGTCGCAGCTCGTCGCCGAGACCGCCACCGCCAGCAGCAAACCATTCGCCGAGCGCGGAGTTCAACGCCGGCTGATCGGCTGGCGCCGCGAGGAAGCCGTTATGCTCGATCGCGATGCAATCCCAGCGCTCGTCGCCGGTGGTGTTGAGATGAATGCCGAGCGACGGCGCGCGCAGCAACGGCCGCTGCAGATTGGCCACCAAGATCGCAAGCCCGGCAAGCGCGCGGTCACGGTGCGCCGCGGCGCGATAGAGCCGCAGCGCCGGCGGCACCGTCGCGAGCCAGGTACCGATCCAAGCCGGTGCAAGAAAAAATCCGGCCGGCACGCGGTCGGCGAAAGCCGTCCATTCGGTTTCGAGCGCCGCGCGCGACTCGACGGGCTCGACGGTCAACGTGAATTGGCTCATCGCGTCTCGCCGGACCGACGAGTCGCGCTATCGCGCGCGTTGCGCCGGTGTAAGCTGTCGGGCCCCGGGTAAACCGACGTAAGATGGCCGTTCACGACGATCCCGATTTCAGCTGCCTGCCGACGCCGCTTGCCGATCTTTTTGCGCGCGCGGCGCAACGGAGTTTTTTCGCGCTGCCGCTCTGGTACCACGTCCTGGCGCGCTACGGAACCGAGACCGGCAGCCACGTGCGGCTCTATACCGACGACGAAACGCGGGCTGCGTTGGTGTGCCGCTTGTCGCCCGGTCATCATCGGCTGTTGAGCCTCTCGAACTATTACAGCACCGAGCACGGTCCGGTTTATGCCGCCGCCGGCGCAGCGTTAGGCCAGGCGCTTGGCGCAATCGCACGCGAAATCGCCGATGCGCGATACGGCGCGATTCAATTTACGGGGCTCGATCCGCGCGACGAATCGTTTGCCGGTTTGGTCGACGCCTTCGGTGCCGCAGGCCTGCGGCCGCAGCGCTATTTCGACAGCGGCACCTGGTACGAGGAGACTGCCGGCATTGATTTCGATCGTTATATTGCCGGGCGGCCAAGCGCTCTGCGCAATACCTGGCGGCGCAAGAACAAGGCGCTCGCCGCGGCGCATCGCATCAAGACGGTCTTTCACGACGACGGATCCGCCCTCGCCGAAGGCGTGCGCGACTATGAAACCGTCTACGCCGAAAGTTGGAAAACGGCGGAGCCGTTTCCCGACTTCATGCCGCATCTGATGCGCGCGGCGGCGACGGTCGGTGCGTTGCGGCTCGGCATTCTCAAGGTCGATGACGTGCCCGCCGCCGCGCAATGCTGGCTCGTCTGGCGCGGCCGCGTCACGATCTACAAGTTGGCGCATGCGACCCGCTTCGACGAACTGTCCGTCGGCACGATATTGACCATGCGGATGATGGAGCGCGTGCTCGAACGCGACAAGCCGCGCGAGGTCGATTTTGGCCGCGGCGACGACGCATATAAAAGGTCGTTCCTATCGCAGCGGCGCGAACGTTGGGGCCTGTTGATCGCCAATCCTCACACGCTCGCTGGCCGCCTGCTGGCCTGGCGCGAAGCTGCTGCCGGCGTCGCCAAGCGCGTGCTGCGCCGCGGGTAAACGCGGCGGCGGTGGACGCGGCATGGCATCCTTGCTTTAATCTTTGGGTCGCTAGCCGCGGGGGGCAGAACATGCGGCGTCATCATTTCGGCATTTTGTTCGCTTGTGCGATCGCGGCCGGGCTCGCGGCCTGCGGCGGCGCCAAAGTCACCAACACCAGCGCGCTGGCGGCACCGACCGTTGCGCCGACCGTGGTTTACGTCGCCGATTTCGATCTCGACGGCACCCAGGTCCAGCAATCCGGTCCCGGCAGCCTTATCAACCGCGTTCGTCCAGGTATCATCGGCTCAGGTCCACTCGGCATTGCGCGCACACCGGAACAACAGGCGCGCGATCTGGTCGATCTGATGGCCAACACGATTGTTGACGATCTGCACAAGGACGGCATTGCCGCGGAGCGGCTGGCGCCGGGAATGCCGCTGCCACCGTCGGGCTGGCTGGTGCGCGGCGCCTTCCTTCAGGTCGACGCCGGCAATCGTCTGCGTCGTGCCGCGCTCGGCTTCGGCGCCGGTGCGACCAACCTGCAGGTGGCATCGACGGTCGACCAACTCGGCAGTGCGGCACCGCAACCGCTCTACACCGTGGACACCAACGCACAGAGCGGCAAGCTGCCGGGCGCAGCGGTAACGCTCAATCCGTATGTCGCCGCAGCGCGGTTCGTCATGGCCGGCAAGGACCTCGATCGCAACGCCAAGGATACCGCCGGCAAGATCGCCGATCAGGTCAAGACGCGGGTCGCGGCAGCACAATAGCGCGCGGTTCTTTCGTTGCGCTAAAATCAGCGCGACAGGAGACCGCCATGCCGTTGACTCAGCTCAACCACGTCACCGTGCGCACCCGGGACATGGAAGGCACCAAGAATTTCTACGAAAGCGTTCTTGGCTTCCACGCCGGATGGCGCCCACCCCTCACCTTTCCCGGCTATTGGCTCTACTGCGGCGAGCAGCCGGTGATCCACCTGGTGCCCGACAGCGGCGCAATCGGCGCCGGGCCGGACGGCGCGCACACCGGCAATTTCGATCACGTTGCCTTCGTCGGTCAGGACTTCGCTGGAATGCGCGCGCACATCGCCGGCCGCGGCGTCAAGTTCGAGGAGCGCGATCCGCCCGGCGCCGGCGTGCAGCAGATCTTCTTCCCCGACCCCAACGGCGTGATGATCGAGCTCAATTTCCCGAAGAACGCGTGAGCCACGCGTTGGAAGCGCGGCTCAAGACAAAGCTGGTGGTGCAGGCGGCAGTGCGGCTGTGCGCGCTACGCGCGGTACCGATCGCCGTCGCGCGCCGTGGCGACGACGACGCCGGCACGATCCTGGTGAAGCTCAACCGCGCCGATCTCGGCTATACCGTCCTGGCGCAAACCCGCAGCCGGAGCGGCGAGCTCGCTTGGATGCGCGCCACCGGCGAAACGCCGGTCGACGAACCGACCGCCGACGCCTATATCGCACGTCAGGTCAATCGCGACCCCGATGTTTGGGTGGTCGAGATCGAGGACCGCGAAGGCCGGCAGTTCTTCAACGGGCCGGTGCTATGACGGCGACCGACGCCGGTCAGCGCGATCCGTCTTCGATGCGGGCGCGCGATGCGGCGCACACACGCTCGGCACGCCGCAGCAGATCACGCGTCAAGCGCCCTTCCGAAAAAGTCTCGCCTTTGCGCCCGAACGGCACGACGCGTCCGTGCGGACCACCTTCCGGAAAAAAGCGCGGAATTGGCGCCAGCGCGGGCTGTACAGCTGGCATCACCGGGCGCGTCGCCAAGCCGGCAACATGCCGCTGCCGGCGGAGCACCAAGCCGCACGCCAACATACCGCCACCGGCGAGCGCCAGGCCGACGCTGCCGCCAAGCGCCGGACCACCGAGCGGCAGGGCCGCCGCTGTGGCGGCAATTAGCGCGCCAGTCGCGACCAGCGCAGTCAACATCACGGGCTTCATCTCGTCCTTCGCTGTTCCTGGCGGCGTGGTTAATGGGGCTTTTCAATTATTTTGTCGTTCCCATCGCAAAGCGCGTGCCGTTTCACCGCTACGGCAGAAATCGGCGGCAAAAACGGCATCGGTTCGCCAAGCGCCTGCATGGGCGTCAAATCCGCCGACATCGCGACCATGTGATTTGAGCGCTCGACCGCGAACGCCGCTTGCGGGCATGCTGAGGCGGAAACACCAAGGTAACGAAGAATGGCTTTGATCAAGCGTATCTGTGTCTATTGCGGCGCTGCCGGAAACGTCGACGAGAGCTACCGCGCCGCAGCCATCCGCATGGGCAGCCTCCTGGCGGAGAACGGCATCGGCCTCGTCTATGGCGGCGGCCGCGTCGGCCTTATGGGGCTGATGGCGGACGCCGCGCTGGCCTATGGCGGCGAAGTCATCGGCATCATCCCCGGCCATCTGCACGAGCGCGAGATCGGCCATACCGGCCTGACCCGTCTGATGGTCGTCAGCAACATGCACGAGCGCAAGCAAACGATGTTCGATTTGGCCGACGCCTTTGCCATCCTGCCGGGCGGCTTCGGCACGCTGGAAGAAGCGCTCGAATGCATCACCTGGCGGCAGCTCGGTTTGCACGACAAGCCGATCTTCCTGATCGATGTGCAGGAATACTGGGTGCCGTTGCTGCACCTGTTCGAGCACGTGATCGATTCCGGTTTCGCCCCACGCGGCGCACGCGACCTCTACCAGGTGCTGCCGCGCATCGAAGACCTGCTCGACGCGGTCCTGAAGGCACCCCAGCCGCACGTCGCGGCGAAAAGCGGGCTCGTCTAACGCACGGCGGTGCGGCACCGGGGCGGCTTGCGCGGCCCCAAGCCCGTGGCTATTGTCCCGGCCGCCGCACGGGCGCCCGCCCGCGGCCGCCCGGCATCCGTGCCGCGTTCAGTCGGTCCGTTCAAAAGAAGGCCCGCCTCGCATGAAAAAGATCAAGGTCGCGAACCCCGTCGTCGAGATGGACGGCGACGAGATGACGCGCATCATCTGGAAATTCATCAAAGACAAGCTGATCCTTCCCTACCTCGATATCGAGCTGAAATACTTCGACCTCGGCATCGAGGAGCGCGACCGTACCGACGACCAGGTAACCGTCGATTCCGCCAATGCGACGCGCCAGTACGGCGTCGCGGTCAAGTGCGCGACCATCACGCCCGACGAAGGGCGGGTGAAGGAATTCAATCTCAAGAAGATGTACCGCTCGCCCAACGGCACGATCCGCAACATCCTCGGCGGCACGATCTTCCGTGAGCCGATCGTCATCAAAAATATCCCGCGGCTGGTGCCGGGCTGGACAGCGCCGATCGTCATCGGCCGCCACGCCTACGGCGACCAGTATCGCGCGACCGACTTCAAGGTGCCGGGCCCGGGCAAGCTGACCATGACCTTCACGCCGAAGGACGGAAGCAAGCCGACGACCTACGACGTTTTCGAGTTTCCTGAAAGCGGCGTCGCGCTCGGCATGTACAATCTCGACGAATCGATCCGCGGTTTCGCCCGTGCCTGTTTCAACTACGGGCTGCAGCGCGGCTGGCCTGTCTACCTCTCGACCAAGAATACCATCCTCAAAGTCTATGACGGGCGCTTCAAGGACCTGTTCGAGGAAGTGTTCAACAAGGAATTCGTCACGTCGTTCAAGGCGAAGAAAATCACCTACGAGCATCGTCTGATCGACGACATGGTGGCGTCCGCACTCAAGTGGAACGGCAATTTCATCTGGGCATGCAAGAACTACGACGGCGACGTGCAATCGGACGTCGTCGCGCAGGGCTACGGCTCGCTTGGCCTGATGACCTCGGTGCTGATGACGCCCGACGGCAAGACGGTCGAGGCCGAAGCCGCGCACGGCACGGTGACGCGCCACTTCCGCCTGCATCAGCAGGGCAAGGAGACGTCGACCAACCCGATCGCCTCGATCTTCGCCTGGACGCGCGGCCTGTGGTATCGCGGCACGTTCGACAAGACGCCGGACGTGGTGCGTTTCGCCGAAACGCTCGAGAAAGTGTGCATCGAAGCGGTCGAAGCCGGCGAAATGACCAAGGACCTTGCCGTCCTCATCGGCCCGACGACGCCGTTCCTCAACACCATTCCGTTCCTCGACCGGCTCGACGCGCGGCTGAAGCAGAAGATGGCTTGAGCATGGCCGGCGGGCCAGCCGCATCGCCCTATCGCGGCCGGATCACCGCCGGACTGTTCGCGCATCTCTTCAAAGCGGTCTTCAAGCAGCATCATCGCGCGATGCGGCCGCTGCTGGCGCCGCTGATTCCCGAAGATGCGGTGGTGCTCGACGTCGGCGCACATGCCGGCCAATACGCCAAGCTGTTCGCGCGGCTGGCCCGCCGCGGCAGAGTCTATGCCATCGAGCCGCAGAGCTATGCGCGGCGCATTTTGCGCACCGCGATCTGCTTCAATCGCTTACGCAATGTCGAAATCCTGCCGCTGGCGCTTGGCGCAACGCCGGGCACGGCGACATTGACCATCCCGGTGAAGGCGTCGGGCAGCTACGGCTTCGGCCTCGCGCATCTTGGTCCGCACACGCGAGCGGGATCGACCGAGACTGAATCCGTCGAAGTCACGACGCTTGACGCTCTTGCCGCCCGGCTTGGACTCACGCGGCTCGATTTCGTCAAGGCCGACATCGAAGGCTGGGAGCTGGCAATGGTCGAAGGCGGCCGCGCGACCCTCGCCCGCTTCAAGCCGGCCCTGCTGCTTGAGCTCAACGAAGAGCATCTGCGGCGTGCACGCGGCAGCGTCGCAGCGTTGTGGCAGATGCTGACCGATCTCGGCTATCGCGCCTACGCCGGCGAACCCGGTGGCGCAGCGCTGCAGACGCCCTGCCAAGGCGACGTGCTCTTCCTGCCAGCAACGAAACGCTAGGCGGCCTTCGACTTTTCCGCGAGCGCGCGCTCCACCGCGGCAAGCGCGGCTTCAGCCTGCGACGGATCGGGGCCGCCGGCCTGCGCCATATCTGGCCGACCGCCGCCGCCCTTGCCGCCCAGCGCCACAGCGCCCAAGCGCACCAGCTCGACCGCATCGAAGCGCGTGGTGAGATCGGTGGTAACGCCGACGACGATCGACGCCTTGCCTTCTTCGCGCGCCACGAGTGCGACGACACCCGAGCCCAATTCTTTCTTGAGATCGTCGGCCAGGCCCTTCAGTTCTTTGGCCGGCACGTTGTCCACCGCACGCGCGGCGAATTTGACGCCGGCGACGTCCTTGGCCGCACCGTCGGCAGACTTGCTTCCGCCGCCGCCGAGCGCAGCGGCGCGGCGGGCATCCGAGAGCTCGCGTTCGAGGCGCTTGCGCTCGTCGAGCAACGCCGCCAGCCGTGCCGGTAGTTCGGCGGGTGACGCCTTGATCGCGTCCGCGGCCTGACGTAGCAGTCTCTCTTCGTCGGTGACGTAAGTCTCGGCCGCTTCGCCCGTCACCGCTTCGATGCGGCGCACGCCGGAAGCGACCGCGCCTTCGGACACGATCTTGAACAGACCGATATCGCCAGTGCGCCGGACATGCGTGCCGCCGCACAGCTCAACCGAAAAAGCGTGCGGCGTACGATCGGCGCCGTTGTCCTCGCCCATCGAGACGACGCGCACTTCGTCGCCGTATTTCTCGCCGAATAGCGCCAACGCGCCTTCCTTGACCGCATGTTCCGGTGTCATCAGCCGCGTATGCACCTCGGCGTTCTGGCGGATGCGGCCGTTGACCTCGGCCTCGATCGCGGCGACGTCCTCGTCGCTGAGCGCGCGTGGCTGCGAGAAATCGAACCGCAAGCGATCGGGCGCGACCAATGATCCCTTCTGCGTCACGTGCTCGCCGAGCCGCCGGCGCAACGCCTGATGCAAAAGATGCGTCACCGAATGGTTGGCGCGCAGCTTATTGCGCCGCACTTCGTCGATGCGCAGCTCGACGACATCGCCGGCCTTGAAGCCGCCGCGCGTCATCTTGCCGAGATGGACGAACAGCTCGCCGGCGCGCTTTTGGGTATCGGACACCGCGAACTCGCTGCCCTTCGCACTGAACAGCGCACCCGTGTCGCCGATTTGGCCGCCGGACTCGCCATAGAACGGCGTCTGCGACACGACGATGGCAGCTTCGTCGCCCGCCTTCACCGCGTCAACGCGCTTGCCGTTCTGGACGATCGCCAGGATCTTGCCCTCGGCTTCGGTCGCGTCGTAACCGAGGAATTCGGTCGCGCCAAGCTCCTCACGCAACGCGAACCATAGCTGATCGGTCGCCGCTTCGCCCGAGCCGACCCACGATTTGCGCGCCTCTTCGCGCTGCCGCCTCATCGCCGCGTCGAAACGCGCGGTCTCGACCTTGCGGCCGCGGCCGCGCAGCACGTCTTCGGTCAGGTCGAGCGGAAAACCAAAAGTGTCGTAAAGCTTGAACGCGACCTCGCCGGGAAACGCCTTACCCTTGGCGAGCCTGCCTTCTTCCTCGTCCAGCAGCTTGAGGCCGCGCGCCAGCGTCTCGCGGAAATTGGTCTCCTCGAGCTTGAGCGTTTCGGTGACCAGCGCTTCGGCGCGCACCAACTCAGGAAACGGCTGGCCCATCTGCCGCACCAGCGCCGGCACCAGCTTCCACATCAAAGGCTCGCTGACGCCGAGCATGTGCGCGTGGCGCATGGCGCGGCGCATGATCCGCCGCAGGACGTAGCCGCGGCCTTCCTTCGACGGCAGCACGCCGTCGGCGATCAGGAACGCGCTGGCGCGCAGATGATCGGCGATGACGCGATGCGAGACGGCGTGCGGCCCGTCGGGCGGCGTGTGCGATTCCTCGGCCGAGGCGACGATCAATGCGCGTAGGATGTCGATGTCGTAATTATCGTGCGTGCCCTGGAGCACGGCGGCGATGCGCTCGAGCCCCATACCGGTGTCGATCGACGGGTGCGGCAGGTCAACGCGTTGCTCGCGCGTCACCTGCTCGTACTGCATGAAGACCAGGTTCCAGATCTCGACGAAGCGATCACCTTCGGCGTCGGGCGAGCCCGGCGGACCGCCCGGAATCTTGTCACCGTGGTCGTAGAAGATTTCGGAGCACGGGCCGCACGGACCGGTTTCGCCCATCGCCCAGAAATTGTCGGCCGTGTCGATGCGCACGATACGTTGATCCGGCAGGCCGGCGATCTTCTTCCACAGGTTCCAGGCGTCGTCGTCAGTCGCGAAGACGGTGGCGACCAGCCGGTCGGCCGGTAGCTTGAATTCCTTGGTGATCAGGTTCCAGGCAAGCTCGATCGCGCGTTCCTTGAAGTAGTCGCCGAACGAGAAATTGCCGAGCATCTCGAAGAAGGTGTGATGGCGCGAGGTGTAGCCAACATTCTCGAGGTCGTTGTGCTTGCCGCCGGCCCGCACGCATTTCTGCGACGAGGCCGCGGTCTTGTACGGCCGTTTCTCGAGCCCCGTGAAGACGTTCTTGAACTGCACCATGCCGGCGTTCGTGAAGAGCAGCGTCGGATCGTTTCGCGGCACGAGCGGCGACGACGGCACGACCTCGTGGCCGGTTCGCCGGAAATAATCGAGAAAGTGGGCGCGAACGTCGTTGGTCAGCATGCCGCTAATCTGGTCCTTCCCCCGACCGGAACCAAGTGGGCCGCGCGTTCCCCGCCGCTGCGGCTGGGCGGCATTAAGCCCAAGGCGCGCCACGCTGTCCAGTTGGCGCCGCACGGTCCCGGGCCTAGCATCGGCAATCTCATCCAGGCACGCGGGAGGTAAGCATGCGGATTGCGGTCATTGGCGCCGGTGCGGTGGGCCAGGCGCTCGGTCAAGGCTGGAGCAAGGCGGGACACGCCGTGAAATTCGGCGTGCCCGATCCCAAAGCGGCAAAGTATCAGAGCCTTCCGCAGCAGCAATTGGCGACACCCGCGGCAGCCGCAGCCGACGCGGAAGTTGTCACCTTGGCGACACCGTGGCCCAACACCGAAGCGGCCATCCGCGGGCTCGGCAACCTTGCCGGCAAAATTGTCATCGACTGTGTCAATCCGCTGCGGCGCGACGCGCAGGGCATGAGCCTCGAAATCGGCCACAGCGTTTCGGCGGGCGAGCGGGTCTCGCAATGGGCCAAGGGCGCGTCGGTGTTCAAGACGCTCAACCATACCGGCGCCGACAACATGGCCAACGCCGCGCGTTTCAAGGTGAAGCCGGTGATGTTCGTCGCCGGCGATGATGCGGCGAAGAAGCCCACCGTGCTCAAACTCGTCAGCGATCTTGGGTTCGAAGCGACCGATGCCGGGCCGTTGACCAACGCAAGGCTGCTGGAACCGCTGGCCATGCTGTGGATCGACCAGGCGTTTGCGCGCGGCCGCGGCCGCGACTTTGCCTTCGCGCTTGTGAAGCGCAGCTAGCGATTCTCCAAGCGACGAATGATCGAAAGCACGACGCTCAGCACGCCGAGGAAAAGAATGAGCGGATCGAGATAGCTGACGATTTTTGGCGGCAGGCGCGAGCCGGCGCCGAGCTCGATCACGACCAGGATCACCATCGCCAGGGCCGAAAGCTTGAGGGGGTCCTTCCACCACGGAACCGCGGGCTTCGGCGCCGGACGTGCGGGCTCGGGCTGCGGCTCACCAACATCCAGGGACGTTTCGACCCGTCCAGATTTCCGGCGTCTTTTCGGCATGCGCGCACCATGCCAGATGAACGCTGCGGGGCCAAGCGCACCGCCACGCCATTACGCCCGATCCTAAAAGGGAAACCGGCGCCGCGTTGGGGGCACGGCGCCGGCAAGAGGACGCATCGGGGGGCGTCCACTAATTCCGATAAACCCCGGTTAGCTCCTATTCGCCACCGCCCAAGAGCTCGTCACCGTTGCGGTCGAATTAGCGGAAGCGAAGACTGCTAATTCTGAAGCAGGTCGTGAATCGCGCTCAGGTTCATCATTGTGCGGCAATCTGCTTGGCATCGGCCCACAAATCACGAGCCGCGGTACGTTACCCGGAATAGAATTTCCGCACCCTGCCCGAGATTGCGTTTCGATCGTATTCGTCACTACCACGACGATGATCAACGTAACTGCGATAGGACGGACTAAGTGCGAGTCCATGTCAAAACCTATTCTTCGGCCGCCGCGCCGCCTTCGGCGCCTGACACCAGCATGGCGTCGGCAACCAGGCCGGCATTGGCGCGGATCGCCTGTTCGATCTTGTCGGCGATCTCGGGGTGATCCTTGAGATACTGCTTGGCGTTCTCGCGGCCCTGGCCGATACGCTCGCCGTCGTAGGAGTACCACGAGCCAGATTTTTCGACGACGCCGGCCTGCATGCCGAGGTCGATGAGCTCGCCGCGCTTCGAGACGCCTTCGCCGTACATGATGTCGAACTCGACCACCTTGAACGGCGGCGCCATCTTGTTCTTCACCACCTTGACGCGCGTCTGGTTGCCGATGACCTGCTCGTGCTCCTTGATCTGGCCGATGCGGCGGATGTCGAGCCGCACCGAGGCGTAGAATTTGAGCGCGTTGCCGCCGGTGGTGGTTTCGGGATTGCCAAACATGACGCCGATTTTCATGCGGATCTGATTGATGAAGATCACCATGCAGCGCGACTTCGAAATCGAGCCAGTGAGCTTCCGGAGCGCCTGGCTCATCAGCCGGGCGTGCAGGCCCATATGGCTTTCACCCATTTCGCCTTCGAGCTCGGCGCGCGGCACCAGCGCCGCAACCGAATCCACCACCAGCACGTCGAGCGCGCCGGAGCGCACCAGCGTGTCGGCGATCTCGAGCGCCTGCTCGCCGGCGTCAGGCTGCGAGATCAGCAGATCGTCGGTGTTGACGCCCAGCTTCTTGGCATAAGAGGGATCGAGCGCGTGCTCGGCGTCGATGAAGGCGCAGGCCCCGCCGGCTTTCTGTGCCTCGGCGATGACCTGGAGCGCGAGCGTCGTCTTGCCCGAGCTTTCCGGCCCGTAGATTTCGACGACGCGGCCGCGCGGCAGGCCGCCGATGCCGAGCGCGATATCGAGGCCGAGCGAACCGGTGGAAACCACCTCGATGTCACCCTGGGCCGCGACATGGGCGCCGAGCTTCATGATCGAGCCCTTGCCGAAGGCGCGTTCGATCTGGCCGAGCGCCGCGTCGAGCGCCTTCTGCCGGTCGGCGTCCTTGGATTCCTTGTTGTCGTCTTTCAAAAGGCGCAAATGCTGTGGCTGCTGCTGCGACATCCCCCGCTCCTCTTCCTAGGCCAAGCCTTGCTGGCCATCAATCCGATCCGACAGGCGCGGCATCGTACATGCTTTGTTCCTGAACGCAAGTACTTGTTTCGTCCCGATTATGGAGTTTACGTACCATGGGACGAAATGTTGATGGTCAGGGGCTTGCAACCCTGGGTGGACATGGTGTCAAAAAGGAACAGACGGCGACCGTAGTTCATCTCTTTGAGCGGGCCGCCCCAGAACGGGGGGATGACGTGGAGCGCATAAACCAATATTCGTTTTATCAATTCGGAAACGCTTTATCGAAACTTGAAGCCATCGAGGGCGACATACGCCCAGGGCACGCTTTCATCACCATCATGGAAGCACGCAGACACTTGGATGGCTTACTCCAAGGGAAACCGGTGCCACTGCGAACTTCTCGCGCTGCGGCTGAGGCTCTCTTAAATTATCTGAAGTCAATTAGCCATGACCACTTTTACAAAGTGGATGACAAGGGAGAGAGTGTATTCACTTTTCCTTCCGATGACGATCCGCCAATTGAGGCGTGGCGTTGGAATTATGTTCGAACGTTGCTGACAACGTTCGAACATGTGTTCAGCGCGGAGATGGCGGAAAGCACAACCTATTTTGTTCCGCGCCGCGGGATATATTTTACGCCGGATTTGGTGGATTGCGCCGACCAATCGTTTCCAGACGAGATCGTGGGCCACATTCCTGCCAAAGCAAAGGGTGATTGGCGCTCGGCCGGACGATGCCTCGCGTTTAATTTGCTGACGGCGAGTGGATTCCATGTCGCGCGAGCGGTTGAGGCGACACTTGAAACTTATTACCAGCTTTTCACGGGCAACAATGACACCCTCAGCGGTTGGTACGATTACATCAAGGCGCTTGAAGAGATTCCCGAAGACGCTTCGCCCAGACCAGCAGAAAAAACTCTATCCGAACTGCGCCAGATGAAGGATGACTACCGGAATCCGGTTATGCATCCACGCGTATCGTTGAGTGATAGCGATGCGAGAATGCTTTTCGATAATGGTGAAAGCCTCATCATTGCGATGGCAGGAGAGATCAAAAACTTGCGGGAAACCGGCGTTCAAACTGGCCTTGCAATCGTGCAGCCGGCAGCAGCAACAATTCTAACCGGTGCCTTGAGCGCCGCGGCGGCGAATAAATGATGGACGACGAAAAGACCAGAGATGACATTCTGCGGCGCATGCTAAAAACGCCGCCTAAGCGCCGAACGCCAAACACAAAACGCATATTTAAAAAGAGAAAAACCAAACCCAAGCATGGGCGCTAGAACTGCGGCCTCTATCGTTTTTATGGCAGTCGCTATTTTCGCGATGATAATAGCGTGGGCCGCGACGCATGGGATTCTAATTATCAAGCTAGATAAACCATTCGACCTTGCGACCGTTTTGTTTTTGGCCGCGACCCTAGTTGTCACTGGAGTCGGGGTAGCGGTCGCAGTTGTTACGTTGTATGGGTATGAACACATCAGAACCTCCGCGATTGATGCGGCACGGAAGGAAGCTGAGAAAGTTGCCAAGGAAACTGCGGTGTCAGTTGCAGCTAGAACCGCCCTTGAAGCGGTGAAGACCTTGGGGACGACAGCTGAAGACGCAGAAGGCATCGCTGCGGCAGCTGACGATGGCGGACACGATCATGACCGATCTTAGAGAAAGCCCGTTCGAGGTTATCGCCAAATATCAGCGGGAACTCCCCGTTGATGTTAATGGGCTTGGGACGACTCTTGGACTGACTATTACCTACATGCCGCTTGGTCCCGATATATCGGGAACGATAATGAGAGATAGGCGCAGGGGCGGTCCGTCAGGCTTTGCTATTTTTGTAAATTCGTTTGAGCATCCCAATCGTCAGCGATTTACTGCCGCTCATGAAATCTCTCATTTCATATTGCACCGTGATCTCATTGAGACTGGCGTCATTGATGACACGATGTACCGTAGCAAAGAGCTAAATAGCTGGCAGGAAGTAGAAGCCAACCGCCTTGCCGCAGATATTTTGATGCCAATTATGGTGGTTAAGTCACAGTGGAAAGCCAACCAAAACGTTGATGAATTAGCTCGACGCTTTGGTGTCTCGAAGCAAGCAATGGAAATCCGCGTGAAGGGACTTCGCGTTTAGCGCTTTCGTCCCGTTGCGTCCAAACAAGACAGGATTGATACCAACCACGCGAAATCGCGCTTCGTAACTCTGGTCTTACGCGACTTTCCGCTTTCCAGCAGTCCGCCGATAGGTAAGGCGCTTCCTCTCGATGCCTTTGAGGGCCTTGGCGGCGCGTTCGGTATCTTCGACGCCCAAGGCAGATCGGTTTGAGTAACGGAAATCAAACTCCGCGAGATAACGCTTTAGATGCTGTTCCCCGCAGTGATGGTACACGCCCGTCATGCCGCGCTTGAAGATTGAGAAAAAGCCTTCAACGGTGTTGGTTGTCACGTCGCCGCGCGCGTACTCGCCAGCCGAGTGATTAACTCGCTCATGCTTGGAGAATTTCTCACCGGGCTTGCGGTAGTGCATCGCTTCGTCGGTATGAAGGCGGCTGTCTAGGACAACGTTCGCGCCGAGCGTCTTGCGGATGGTTTGCGCGTCCAGATTCTCAACATGGAACGAGCGAGCGCGACCGCCGCGTTCAACCAATGCGATCACTTTGCGCTTGCTGTGATAGGCGTCAATCGTGACCCAGCCGCGACCGTTCACAAACACTTGGTTCGGCTTGCCGATGAATGTCTCGTCGGCTTCCACAACCTTGTCCTTGCCACCGAGCGGTTCCGGGTCGTATTCGGTCATAGCCTCACGAATACGGTGCGCCATAAACCACGCCGACTTGTAAGTGACGCCCATCATGCGGTGCAGTTGGTGAGCGGACATTCCCTTCTTGCTGGACGACAGTAGGTGGACGGCCAACAGCCATTTGTTGAGCGGGATATGCGAGCGCTCGAACACGGTGCCAACCGTCACAGAGAACGGCTTGCGGCACTCACGGCATTTCCAGACGCCCGGACGGGTGCTTTTGCCCTCTAGAAGAGCGGTATTACCGACCACACCGCAATGTGGGCAAATCGGGCCATTAGGCCAGCGCAAAGCCTCTAGATGCTCGCGAGCTTTCGACTCGTCGGTGTAGATCGGCAGCGTCAGATCGGTCATGGCTCAACCTCCGTATTGAGCCAAATCTATCCCCTGAGCCGTGGTACGTCAAGTATATATGTGCCTGTTTCGTTCTAGGCGTAAAATCCCAACAAGCCGTTAGAGCCAAAGGAAATTCCGCGAGTCGATCGCGGCCGCAGCCTCACACCACGGGCTCGGTGAGCACTTCCTTGACCTTGCCGGCGAGCTGCTTGAGCGAGAACGGTTTGGGCAAAAAGTGAATTTCGCGCTCGTCGCCGAGCCGCTTGCGGAACGAGTCTTCGGTGTAGCCCGAGATGAAGATGACCTTCAGGTCGGGATGGCGCTGGCGCAGCTTCGCCACCAGACCCGGACCGTCCATCTTGGGCATGACGACGTCGGTAACGACGAGATCGATCTTGTCGCCGCGCGCGATGATCTCGAGCGCGGCCTCGCCGCTCTTGGCTTCGAGCACCTTGTAGCCGCTGTTCGCAAGCGCACGCGCCGAGAACAGCCGCACCGGATCCTCGTCCTCGACCAGGAGCACGGTGCCGGCGCCGCTCAGATCGCGCGTGCCGGTCTCGCCGGCTTCGGGCCGCACCGGCTCGGGCATGGCGCCTTCGTGGCGCGGCAGGAAGATCGAAAAGATCGCGCCGCGGCTGATCTCGCTGTCGACGAAGACGAAGCCGCCGGTCTGTTTAACGATGCCGTAGACGGTCGACAGGCCGAGGCCGGTTCCCGAGCCGAGCTCCTTAGTCGAGAAGAACGGCTCGAAGATGCGGTGCTGAATTTCGCGCGGAATGCCGTGACCGGTATCTTTGACTTCAATCAATACGTAATCGCCCGCCGGAATGACTTCGTGGCCGCGGCGCGTCTCGCTGTCGCTGGCGATGTTGGCCGTGCGGATCGACAACAAACCGCCCTGGGGCATGGCGTCGCGCGCATTGACGACGAGATTGATGATCACT
>DASQHO010000111.1:0-8981 GCA_035632055.1 Allostellaceae bacterium | reverse complement strand
GTATATCTCCGCCCGTGCCGACGTCGGCGCGCATATGGGTCTCGGCATCTTCATCGCCCAAAGCCTGCTCGAGCGCACTGGCGCGCGGCTGTCCTTCGACAACGTGAAGGACGGCGGCGCGCATGTCGTGGTGGAATGGCGCCGGACGCAACTCGAAGGCGACGACTACCGGATGGAATCGGCGACAGGGGCGAACGCTTCAATGACGGTGACGGCGAAATGAGCGACGGCAAGAACGACCTGCAGATAAACCCGGCGCTGGCCGGCCTGCCCGAAGGCGAACGCACGCTGCTGATTGTCGATGACGATGCGCCGCTGTGCCAGCGCCTGGCGCGGGCAATGGAGCGGCGCGGCTTCGTCGTCGCCACCGCCGAATCCGTCGCCGCCGGCGTCCATGCCGTCGAAAGCACGCCATCGGCGTTCGCTGTCGTCGATCTTCGGCTCACCGACGGCAGCGGCCTCGACGTCGTCAAGGCGCTGCGCAAGGCGCGGCCGAGCGCGCGGGTCGTCATGCTCACCGGCTACGGCAACATCGCCACCGCGGTCGCGGCGGTAAAGGCCGGCGCCGTCGATTACATTCCCAAGCCGGTCGATGCCGACGCGGTCGAACGCGCGCTGCTGGCGACCGCCGACAGCAGCCTGCCGCCGCCGCCCGAGGACCCGATGTCGGCCGATCGCGTGCGCTGGGAGCACATCCAGCGTGTCTTCGAGCAATGCGACCGCAACGTGTCCGAGACGGCGCGGCGGCTCAAGATGCACCGCCGCACCTTGCAGCGCATCTTGGGCAAGCACGCGCCGCGGAGTTGAGCGCTAAGTCTGGATGAACCGCTGCTCGGTGCCCTCGAGCACCAAAGCGGTAAGACGGCCGGTGAAGAAGGCGCCGGTGTCGATGGCGATGCGGTTGCCGCGCTGCTGCGGCGTTTCGACGATGGTGTGCCCGTGCACGACGCAGGCGCCGAAATCCTCGCTTGATTCCAGAAATTCGTTACGGATCCACAGCACGTCGTCAGCCTTTTGATCGGCGAGTGCGACGCCCGGCTTGATGCCCGCATGGACGAACAGGTAACCGCCTTCGGCGTGTGTCAGCTTCAGCCCACGCATAAAGGCGACATGCGCCGGCGGAATCGCATCGGCGAGGGCCCGCCGGGCGCCTTCGAAGTCGGCGGCGCGTACGCCGTAGCTTGCCAGCGTGTTGAATCCGCCGTACGCGCACCAATGCGGTCCGACTTCGGCGTGTTCGAGGAACTGCAGAAGGTAGTCTTCGTGGTTGCCCATAAGGTGGACGTGTTCGAACCCGGCAAGCGGCTGGTTCAGCAACAGGTCGATCACGCCGCGCGACTCCGGACCGCGGTCGACATAATCGCCGAGATAGACGATGACCCGGCGGCCCGCAGTGGCATTCGCCGCATCGGCGGCGATGAGCGCGTGCAGCTCGGTCAGCAGATCGAGCCGCCCGTGCACGTCGCCGATGGCGTAAACCCGTGATCCCGCTGGTATGGCGGGCGCCGTGCTGGCGCCGCGCCGGCCGTCAATCGTGCGCATCGCCTTAATATAGTAGCCTGACGCCGGTTTTGCTTGCCTCGGACCCGGATTGGCCATCATAAACAGGGCTCTATGGCAGAGGTGGATCTCATCGGGTTGGTCGAGGCATTCGGCCGCGCGCGGGTGATTTGCGCCGGTGACGTCATGCTCGACCATTACGTAACCGGCCGTGTCGAGCGGATTTCACCCGAGGCGCCGGTGCCGGTGCTGCATGTCGACAGCGAGGAACGGCGGCTTGGCGGCGCGGGCAACGTGCTGCGCAATCTGCACGCACTCGGAGCCGAAACCTGCTTTATCTCGGTCACCGGCGCCGATCCTGTGGGCCGCGAGATTTCGCGCATGGTCGCGACGCTCGGCAACGCCGAGGCGCACGTTCTCGCCGAACGCGATCGCGTGACCGTGGTCAAGACGCGTTACGTCGCCGAAACCCAACAGCTCTTGCGCGCCGATCTCGAGCGCGTCGCGCCGATCTCTGCCGAGACGCGCGCCGATCTGCTGGCGCAGATCAAGGCGGCGCTGCCGCATCACCAGCTCGTCATCCTGTCGGATTACGCCAAAGGCGTGCTCGTCGACGGCGTTGCCCGCGACATCATCGATCTGGCGCGCGCTGCCGGGCGCAAGGTCATCGTCGATCCCAAAGGACACGACTATGCCGTCTATCGCGGCGCCAGCGTGCTGAAGCCGAACCGACGCGAACTGGCCGAAGCGGTCGGCCGCGCTCTTCCCGACAACGACGCTGTCATTGCCGCGGCGCGCGAGCTGATCCGGCGGCACGAAATTGGCGCCATGCTGGTGTCGTGCGGCAAGGACGGGATGCTGGTGATCGAAGGCGCGGAGGTCCATCGTCTTGCCGCCGAAGCACGCGAGGTCTACGACGTGAGCGGTGCAGGTGACACGGTCGTCGCCGTGCTCGGCGCTGCGCTCGCCGCCGGCGCGAGCCTGTTGGATGCCGCGCGCATCGCCAACGTTGCCGCCGGCGTCGTCGTCGGCAAGGTCGGCACCGCCGTCGTCCACGCCAACGAGCTGGCCGAGGCGCTGGTCGATCGCGACACGTTGCGCAATCGCAAGGAACTGCCGTTGCCGCTGGCGATGGACCACGTTGCGCGCTGGCGGCGCAACGGGCTCAAGATCGGCTTCACCAACGGCTGCTTCGACTTGATCCACCCCGGCCACGTATCGTTGCTGACCGAGGCACGCACCGCCTGCGACCGGCTGGTCGTCGGCCTCAACAGCGACGCATCGGTGCGGCGGCTCAAGGGGCCGGAGCGGCCGGTGCAGAACGAAGCTGCACGCGCCGCGGTGCTCGCTTCGCTGGCGCCGGTCGACATGGTCGTGATCTTCGATGCCGAGACGCCGATCGAGCTCATCCGCGAGCTGCGGCCCGACGTGCTGGTCAAAGGCGCGGATTACCGCCACGACCAGGTGGTCGGGGCCGAAATCGTCGAATCTTATGGCGGGCGGGTGCTGCTGGCGAAGATCGTGCCGGGCTATAGCACCACGGCGACGATTGCCCGCGCCGCGCGCTGACGCCGCACGGGTTCGGCGGCGCGCAGTGGCTGATAGCCCATTCCGCAGCCGCGGAACGACGCAATGAACGGCAAACGACGAACCATGCTGCGCCTCGCTTGGCGCCTGGCGCGGCCCTACTGGTCGTCGGAGGAAAAGCGCATCGCCTGGGCGTTGTTGGTCGCCGTGATCGCGCTCAACCTCGGTAACGTCTATATCTCCGTGCGCATCAACGCCTGGAACAACGCGTTCTACAACGCGCTGCAGGAGTTCAATGCGCCTGAATTCTTCAAGCAACTGGGCATCTTCTGCCTGCTGGCTGCCGCCAGCATCGCCATGTCGGTCTACGCGGTCTATCTGCAGCAGATGCTGCAGATCCGCTGGCGCCGCTGGCTGACCGGCCATTATCTCGACCGTTGGCTCGGTGACCGGCGCTATTACCGGCTCCAGCTCGACCGGACGATCACCGACAACCCCGACCAGCGTATCGCCGACGATTTGCGGCTTTATGTTTCCTACGTCGCGACCTTGGCACTCGGCCTGTTGAGCTCGGCAGTCTCGCTGGCGTCCTTCATGGTCATCCTGGTGGGTTTGTCGGGCCCGGCGGAGATTCCCCTCGGCCGGCTCGGGACCGTTCACATTCCCGCCTATCTCGCCTGGGCGGCGCTGATCTATGCCGGATTAGGCACCTGGCTCACGGTGAAGATCGGCCGGCCGTTGGTGCCGCTTAACTTCGCGCAGCAGCGCTTCGAAGCCGATTTCCGCTACAGCCTGGTGCGGCTGCGCGAGAATGCCGAGAGCGTTGCCCTCTACGGCGGCGAGCCGCCCGAGCGCGAAACCTTCGACGTACGGTTCGGCAGCTTGTTCGACAATTTCTGGCGCATCATGCTGCGGCAGAAAAAACTCAACTGGTTCACGTCGGGCTACTCCCAGGTGGCGGCGGTCTTTCCGGTGCTGGTCGTATCGCCGCGCTATTTCGCCAAGCAGATCCAGATGGGCGGCTTGTTCCAGGTGGTGGACGCCTTCAGCAACGTGCAGAGCTCGCTGTCGTTCATCGTCAATTCCTTCACCGACATCGCCACCTGGGTCGCGGTCACCGAACGTCTCACCACTTTCGAGCAGCGCATGGATGAGATCGAGGCTGGCCTGCGCGCGTCTCAGCCGATCCGGCTGCGGCGCGAGGGCACCGGCGTCGAAGTGCGCGACCTCGATCTCGACCTGCCGGACGGTTCGCCGTTGCTGCGCGGTGTTTCGCTGCGTGTCGAGCCCGGCGGCTCGCTGTTGATCACCGGTCCATCCGGCACCGGCAAGTCGACGCTGCTGCGCGCCGCCGCCGGTATCTGGCCCTTTGGCAAGGGCGAGGTTCGCCTCGGCACCGGCCGGACCTTCTTCATGCCGCAGCGGCCATATTTTCCGCTCGGCACCCTCAAGCAGGCGCTGGCCTATCCCGCGCGCGACAACGCGGCCGTGGATGGCAGCCTGAGTGAAGCGCTCGAAGATGTCGGCTTGGGTGCGCTCGCCGTCCACCTGACCGACGACCAGAATTGGCCGTTGCGCCTGTCGATCGGCGAGCAGCAGCGTGTCGCCTTTGCCCGCGTGCTTTTGGCGCAGCCCGATCTCATTTTCCTCGATGAAGCGAGCTCGGCGCTCGACGAAGGCGACGAGGCACGGCTCTACCGCCTGCTGCGCAGCCGCCATCCCGACGCGGCGATCATCAGCATCGGCCATCGCGAGAGCCTCAAGGCGCTGCACGACCGCGTCCTCGATCTCACGCGCTTCCATGCCGGTGCGCTCGTCGCGGAATAGTTGCGCTTTGCCGCCAAGCCGTTACAACCAACCGCCGAAGGAATTGGGCATGGCGGAAAGACAAAATCCGGAAACCAAAAGCGCGACCGACTATCGCGCCCAGCGCCTCGACAAGCTGGCGCAGCTGAAGCAGCTCGGCATCGATCCGTATGCCGGCGGCTTCGTGCCCGATGCCCGCGCCGCGGAACTCGATGCCAAATACAAGGATCTGCCCGCGGGCGCCGAGACTCAGGATCGCCTCAAGGTCGCCGGCCGCATCCGCGCGCTGCGCAACAGCGGCATGTTTATCGACCTGCATGACGCCACCGGCAAGATCCAGATCTTCTGCCACAAGGACAATCTGGCGCCTGCAACGCTGGCGATCCTGAAATTGCTCGATCTCGGCGACCTGATCGGCGTCGAGGGCGTCGTCCGCCGCACGCCGCGCGGCGAACTTACGGTCAATGCGCGCGGCTTGACCGTGCTGGCCAAGGCGCTGCTGCCGCTTCCGGAGAAATTCCACGGCCTCACCGACGTCGAAACGCGCTACCGCCAGCGCTACCTCGACCTGATCATGAGCGAGGAGTCGCGCCAGACGCTGCGCCGCCGGTCGCAGATCATCGCGGTGATGCGACGGCTGCTGATCGAGCGCGGGTTTCTCGAAGTCGAGACGCCGATGCTGCATACGATTCCGGGCGGCGCGTCGGCCAAGCCTTTCGTCACCCACCACAACACGCTCGACCTCGAACTCTATCTGCGCATCGCGCCCGAGCTGCACCTGAAACGGCTCATGGTCGGCGGTCTGTCGGACAAGCTGTTCGAGATCAACCGCAACTTCCGCAACGAAGGCATCAGCCCGCGCCACAATCCCGAATTCACCTCGCTCGAGCTCTATCAGGCCTTTGCCGACTACGCGACGATGATGGAGACCACGGAATATCTCATCGCGACCATCGCCCGCGAGGTGCTCGGCACGACGCGCATTCCCTATGGCAAGCACGAGATCGAACTCAAGGCACCGTGGCCGCGCAAATCCATGGCCGAGCTCGTCCGCGAGAAGACCGGTGTCGATTTCATGGCGATGCACGATGCGGCAACGGCGCGCGACGCCGCCAAAAAACTCGGCGCCGACGTGCTCAAGACCGCATCGTGGGGCCAGGCGCTCGAAGCGGCGTTCGCCGCGAAGGTCGAGGACAGCCTGATTCAGCCAATCCATGTCACCGGCTTCCCGCGTGACATCTCGCCTTTGGCCAAGCCCGATCCGCGCGATCCGCGCCTGGTCGAGCGCTTCGAGACCTTCGTCAACGGTTGGGAGGTGGCGAACGCCTTCTCCGAGATCAACGATCCGCTCGATCAGCGCGAGCGTTTCGAGGCGCAGATGATGGCGCGCGATCACGGCGACGAAGAGGCGCAGCGCCTCGACGAGGATTTTGTGACCGCGCTCGAATACGGTATGCCGCCGGCCGGCGGCCTCGGCATCGGCATCGATCGTCTCGCCATGTTGCTGACCGACAGCCCGTCGATCCGCGACGTCATCGCCTTCCCGACGATGCGGCCGAAAGGCTGAAGCGGCTCAGGCCTATACCGGTCGCCGCAGCATCGCGACGTAAATTCCGACAGTCGCCAGCGCCATCGCCAGAATCACTCCACCCATCGGCACCGGCGTGCCGTCATAGAGCGCATCGACGGCATAGCCGGCGAGCGCGCCGCTGGCCATCTGGATCGTGCCCATCAACGCCGCGGCGGTACCGGCCATGTGCGGCACCGATTCCAGCGCCGCGGCCATCGCATTGGGCGCTACCACCGCCTGGCCCCAGATATAAAGCATGAAACCGGCCATCACGCCGCCGGCGCCGCCCCAGCGCGTGATGCACGCGACCAATACCGCGACGCCACCGGCGACGGTTGCCATCAGGCCCCAGCGCAGCACGCGCTCGTGCGCGTAACGACGTAAAAGGCGCTTGTTCGAAAGCGCGCCGATCACCAGCGCAATCGCCAGCACCGCAAAATAATAGCCGTAATGCTCCGGCGCGACGCCATAGACGGTGATGAACACGAACGGCGAGGCCGACAGGAAGGCGAAGATACCGGACCAGCACACGCCATTGAGCAGCGCATAGCCGAGGCAGGTGCGGCTGGCCAGGAAGGTCTGATAGTTGCGGACGAGACGGCCGAGCCGCAGCGCATCCGCATCCGGCGTCGTGAGCGATTCGGTGAAGCCGAAGACGATCACCACGAACAGCGTGCCGGCAAACAGCGCCAGAACCACGAAAATCGCCCGCCAGCTGAAATGCACCAGCAGCCATCCGCCGACCGTCGGTGCGACCAGCGGCGCCAGCGCGAACACCGCGGTCAGCGACGAGAACATCTGCGCGGCATGCGGGCCGCCGTAATGATCGCGGACGACGGCGCGTGCCAGGACCGGCCCGACGCAGCCGCCGAAACCCATCACCAGCCGCGCCACGATCAGCAGGCCGATGCTGCGGCTCAGCGCGCAGACGATCGCGGCGGCGACATAGATCACCAGGCCGGCGATCAGGATAGGCTTGCGGCCGAAACGATCGGATAGCGGTCCGTGGAAAATCTGGCCGCCGGCGTAGCCGATGATGAAGAGACTCAGCGTCAGCTGCACGCGCTCGGGCGAGGCGTTGAACTCGGCGCTCAAGGCCGGCAGAGCCGGCAGGCTCATGTCGATGGCCAACGCCGTGAGCGCCGTCATTGCGCCCAGGAGAACGACCAGCGCACGCGAATCGGATCGGATCATGATCGCGGCCGCCGTCCGGCGCTCAGGGGTTTTCGAGGCTCAGGACGCCACTGTCGATGTCGTAGGCGAAGAGCTCGGCATACCGGCCCCAATTGATCACGGTTTCGAAGACCTGGCGCGCCTCTTGCTCGGAGAGATAATCCTCGAGCTCGGCAAGGAAGCGGCCTTCGGGCGCGCTGTGCCCCGGCCGTTCGTCGAGCACGCGGCGGATGTGCGCCGCCAGCGGCACCGCGCGCCGCAGCTGCTCGTTGAAAATCTGCTTGCGATGCTGCAGGTCGGCGGCAGCGAAAGCGCGGCCCACTTGAATCATTTCGATGTCGCCGCCCCCGGCCTGGGCGAAGCCGAGTAGCTGCAGCGTTTCGACCAGTACCATCAGGTCCTCGGTCGACAGATGCTCGCTTTCGGCGAGCTTGGGCAGATCGGCGCGGCCCTCGTAGGGCGGTTGCGACAACGCCTCGAGCAGACCGGTGAGCTGCTGGATCGACGCATCGGGCAGGCGATAGCCCACGCCAATTGGCTCGGCGCGCCGCTTGGCCTCGGCGCCCGGCACGGTCGTCAACAGCGCATAGACTTGATCGACCAGGCTGCGGAAGATCGGGTTGGTCTGGTCGCGCGGCCGCGATAGCGGCACCGGAATGTCGGCGCGGATGCAGCCGGGATCGCTGCCGAAGACGATGATGCGGTCGGCGAGGAATACGGCATCCTCGATATTGTGCGAGACCAGGATGATGCCTTTGGTTGGAATGCGCCGATCGCGCCACAGATCCTCGACGTCGCCGCGCAGCGTCTCGGCGGTCAGCACGTCGAGCTGCGAGAACGGCTCGTCGAGCAGCAGCACGTCGGGATTGACCACGAGAGCGCGGGCAAAGCCGACGCGCTGGCGCATACCGCCCGAAAGCTCCTTGGGATAGGCGGATTCGAAGCCGTCGAGGCCGATCAGGTCGATGGCGGCGATGGCGCGGCGATGGCGTTCGTCGAGCGGCACGCCTTGAGCCTCGAGGCCGAGTTCGACGTTGCCCAACACCGTGAGCCATGGAAACAGCGCAAAGCTCTGGAACACCATGGCGACGCCGTAGACCGGTTCGTCGATCCGGTGACCACGGTAACTGGCGTAACCGTCCGACGGCTCGGTCAGGCCGGCGAGGACACGCAGGAACGTGGACTTGCCGGAGCCCGATTTGCCCAGGATGGCGACGATCTCGCCTTCCTTGAGGGTGAAATCGACGTGGTCGAGCACCAGCCGGCCGGCGGATTCGCCGGTCGCATAGGTCTTGCACACCTGATGCGCGGTGACGAGGCCGGTGCCGACGTCCGCGGCGAAAGCAGTCTCGGCGGGCATATCATCGATCCTTCGTCAATCGAGCCGCAGCCGCTCTTCGGCGAG
>DASQHO010000110.1:0-10099 GCA_035632055.1 Allostellaceae bacterium | reverse complement strand
CGCCTGCTCGGCCATGCGCAACAGCGCCGAGAGAATGATCTCGCGCGGCTGTTTTCTGATGACTTCGATGATTGGCGCGCGCTCGATCTTTTTGCGTGCAACGAGTTGCTGGAAGACCGGCGTTTCGAGAATGCCGAGCCGTATCCACAAGCCGATGCCGACCAGCACGATGCTGAGCAGGAACGGAATGCGCCATCCCCACACGAGGAACTGATCGCCCGACCAGGCGCTGAATACTAGGACCGCGAGGTTGGACAGGAATAGGCCCGAAGGAACGCCGAATTGTGGCCATGACGCGACGAGGCCGCGGTGGCCGCGGCTGCGTGCCCATTCCATCGAGATCAGGACCGAACCGCCCCATTCGCCGCCGACGCCGATACCTTGCAGCATGCGCAGGATCGTCAGGATGATCGCGCCCCAGATGCCGATCGAGCCATAGCTCGGCACGAAGGCGATCAGGAAGGTGGCGATACCCATGCACAGGAGCGTCGCGATCAGCGTCGCCTTGCGGCCGATGCGGTCGCCGTAGTGGCCGAAGATCGCCGCGCCAATCGGCCGGCCGACGAAGCCGATGAAATAGGTGCCGAAAGCGGCGAGCGTGCCCGTCAACGGGTCTTCGTGCGGAAAGAACAGTTTCGGAAAGACCAGACCGGCCGCGGTGCCGTAGATAAAGAAATCGTACCATTCGATCGTTGTACCGACTGTGGCGGCGATCACCGCCTTGCGCAATTCGGCGCTATGCTGGCTGTCCGACAGTTTTCCGTAAGTGGCCGTGGTGGCCATAGTGGTGCCCTCCCCTGGGTTGCGAGGGGCCCGTTGGCCGGGCTCGTCGGCGGCCTTAAGGCAGCCGCCTTTTGACTCCACACCGCAGGATAACCCGGCCGGGGATTGCCGTCCAAGGTTGCGGCCGCATGCGCCCTATTGCAGTGCGGCAGCGCCTTCCTCATATCTGGCGCGACCCGACGAGAGGCGGGGATTGGATCGGAATGGGGAGCGTACAGGAATGACGGCCGAAAAACGTACCTTCGAGGCGGAAGTCAGCCGCCTGCTTGAGATCGTGGCGCACTCGCTTTACAGCGAGCGCGAAGTTTTCCTGCGCGAGTTGATCTCGAACGCTTCCGACGCCTGCGACCGGCTGCGTTATTTGGCGCTGACCGAGCCCGAGTTGGTCAAGGGCGATGCCGCCTATCGCATCACGCTGACCGCCGATGCCGCGGCGTGCAGTCTCATCGTCGCCGACAACGGCATTGGCATGAGCCGCGCCGAGCTGATCGACAATCTCGGCACCATCGCCCGTTCGGGCACCTCGGCATTCGTCAAGAATCTGTCCGGCGACCAGGGCAAGGACGTGGCGCTCATCGGCCAGTTCGGCGTCGGCTTCTATTCGGCGTTCATGGTCGCCGACAAGGTCGAGGTCCTATCACGCAAGGCCGGCGAGACCGAGGCGCACCTCTGGATATCGGACGGCAAGGGCGATTACACGGTGGATGCGGCGACCAAGGATTCACATGGCACCGTCGTCACGCTCCATCTCAAAGCCGACGCGACCGAATTCGCCGATCCGGCGCGGCTGCGTCAGATCGTCAAGCGACATTCAGACCACATCGCCCTGCCAATCGTGCTGCACGATCAGGGCAAGGATGAAACCATCAACGCCGCCTCGGCGTTGTGGCTCCGGCCCAAGAACGAGATCACACCCGAGCAGTACCGCGAGTTCTATCACCACGTCGGCCACGCTTTCGACGAGCCGTGGCTCACCATCCACAACCGCGCCGAAGGCATGCTCGAATACACCAGCCTGCTGTTCGCACCGTCGAGCAAACCGTTCGACCTATTCGAGCCTGAGCGCAAACACCGGGTGAAACTCTATGTCCGGCGGGTCTTCGTCACCGACGATTGCCAGCCACTGCTGCCGGCCTATCTGCGCTTCCTCAAGGGCATCGTCGATTCTGAGGATCTGCCATTGAACATCAGCCGCGAGATGCTGCAGGCGAATCCAATGCTGACGCGGATGCGCGCGCAGATCACCAAGCGCGTGCTCGGCGAATTGGTCAAGAAGGCCAAGGATGCGCCCGACGATTACGCGACGTTCTGGGACAATTTCGGCGCCGTGCTGAAGGAAGGTCTCTACGAAGACCGGGAGCACCGCGACGACCTTTTGGCGCTGGTGCGTTTCCGCTCCACCGCCAGCGGCGGCTTGGTGTCGCTCGACGACTACGTCGCGCGCATGAAACCTGGCCAGAAGGCGATCTACACGATCAGCGGCGATACGCCAGAGCGCGTCGCACGCAGCCCGCAGCTCGAAGCTTTCCGTGCGCGCGGTGTCGAAGTGCTGCTGTTGACCGATCCGGTCGACGAATTCTGGCTGCCGGCACTGGGCGCCTATAAGGAGACGCCGTTTAAATCGGCAACCCGTGGCGCGGCCGAGCTCGACAGCCTCGCCACCGATGCGAAGGATCAGACGGAAGCGGCGCAGACGGGCAGCGAGACTGCCAGTCTTATCGCGTTGATGAAGCTATCGCTCGGCGAGGTGGTGAAGGATGTGCGCGTCTCGACGCATCTGACCGATAGCGCCGTCTGCCTCATCGCAGACGAAAGCGATCTTGACATGCGCCTTGAACGCCTGCTGCGCCAGCACCAGAAACTCGATCAGGCGAGTAAGCGCATTCTCGAGATCAATCCGAAACATCCGCTTATAGCGCGGCTCGCCGATCTTGCCGGCAAGGATGGTGCGGCCAATGCGCTCGGCGACTTCGCGTGGGTGCTGCTCGACCAGGCGCGCATTCTCGAAGGCGAGCAGCTGCCCGATCCGCCGGCCTTCGCGCGGCGGCTGTCCGATCTTCTGGCGAAAGGTTTGGCGGCCTAGGCCGTCAGTGCTGTGCGATCTGCGCCGCGGTCAGGATCGGCCCAGTGCCGTGTTCCTGCAGCAGTACCGCGATGCCGCCGTTGCCCAGGGTCTTGACCTGGTCAGCGGGGACGACGAACTCGGCCGACCAGCCTGCCCATTTGCCCAGCTGGCTGTAGCTGCGCACTGGATGGTAGTCGGTGAGCGTGTGGCCTTCGTTCTCGCCGCGCAGCACCTGCGTCGTATGCTCTGAATCGTAGCCGACGAGCCACAGTGTCGCCGGCTGGCCTGCCGGCGATTCGCCGGCGCCGACGTCAACGGCAAGCGCACCGTCGTCACGCCAATGGAGAGCGAGCGTCGGTCGCGGCTCTGCTTTCGTCTTCGCAGCATCGATGAGGGCATCGCACTTTTCGTCGTCCGAGCCGACGGCTTCTGCCGCGCCATCGACTACGACTTGCGGCGTATAGACGAAGCGGGTCTCGAGGCTGTCCTGGTATTCGCGCTGGCGCTTGCTCGCCCACGGCTTGGCAAACGGATCGGTCCAGCCGATGTAGTTCCAATAATCGACGTGAAAGCCGAGCGCGATCACGTCCGGTCGCTTGGCCAGTTCGCCGAAATAGGCGTCGGCCGGCATGCAGCTGCTGCAGCCCTGGGAAGTGAACAGCTCGACGACCACGGGCGCCGGGTTCGATGCCGCCAAGACCGGCCGCGACCCCGACTCGCCGGCAGCAGCCGAGTCCGCCGCCAACGCAGCCAACAGCGCCAAAACGAAAAGCGAATGGAGGTCACGCCGAAACATGCCGCATCTTGCGACGGCGTCGGTCCGTGCGCCAGTCGCGGCTTATCACATGGCGGTGAGAGCGTGTCCGGCTTCCGTTGGAGCGCGGGATAGGCTCTATTCCAAGGTGAAGAGGACCCCGATGTCGCCCCCGCGCATGGCGGTTGCCGCACCGAACCGCCGCAGCAGCGCATTTGTGCCACACGATCTGGCCCGGCCGCTCGCCGGGGCGGCGCGTGGACCGTTGGCCGGCCTGAGCTGTGCCATCAAGGACATGTTCGACGTCAAAGGCGAGCGTGCTGGCGGCGGCAATCCGGCCTGGCTGGCGGAGGCAGAGCCGGCGCGGCGGAACGCGGAGGTTGTACGCCGTGTCCTCGCCGCCGGCGCCACAATCGTCGGCAAGACGGTGTGCGACGAATTTTTCTTCAGCGTCACCGGCGCCAACGCGCATTACGGCACGCCGGTCAATCCGCGCGCGCCCGGACGGCTGCCGGGTGGCTCATCGTCGGGCTCGGCGGTCGCGGCGGCAGCGGGCGCGTGCGACTTCGCGCTCGGCAGCGACACCGGCGGCTCGGTCCGCGTGCCGGCCGCCTTCAACGGCATCTATGGAATTCGGCCGAGTCATGGTCGGGTCAGCGCGATCGGCGCGATGCCGATGGCGCCGAGCTTCGACTGCATCGGCTGGTTCGCGGCGACGCCGGGAATCCTCGCGCGCGTCGGTCCGGTGTTGCTCGGCGGCAAAGGCAAGCGCGCGCCGATCAGGCGCATCCTGATGGCGACCGACGCCTGGGCACAGGCCGACACCGAAGTGGCCGAAGCGCTGCGTGATTTTCTCGCGCGCGCAGTCGCGCTATTGCCGGCGACCGACGACATTGTCGTCGCACCCGCCGGCACCACTGCCTGGCGCGACGCCTTTCGCACCATCCAAGGCCGCGAGATTTGGTCGGCTTACGGCGCGTGGATGGAACGGCACCGGCCGACGCTTGGACCGGGCATCAAGGAACGGCTCGCCTTCGCCGCCACCGTTACTGCGGACCAAGTGCGCGCTGCGCAGCAGGTCCGAGCGGCGGCGCGCAAGGCAATACGCGCGCGCGTGCCGGTCGGCACCGTGCTCTGCTTGCCGACGGTGCCGTGCGTCGCGCCCGAAATCGACGCCGATGCGCCGACGCTCGACGATTTCCGCGCCCGCGTCATGGCGCTGACCTGCATCTCCGGGGTGTCGGGTTTGCCGCAAGTGACGATTCCGGCGACCCAGATCGGCGGCCTGCCGGTTGGGTTGTCGTTCATCGGTTGGGACCGCGGCGACGAAACGTTACTCGAACTTGCATTCAAGCTCGCGCCATATTGCGGCGCTTAGGGAGGTTGCATGATTCTCGAAATCCGCACTTACACCGCCGCCGTCGGCAAGACGCAGCAGTGGCTCGATTATTACGGCAAGAATGGCCTGCCGATTCAGCAGGAGATGCTGGGCAAACTGATCTTTTTCGGCACCGCCGAGATCGGCACGCTCAACCAGATCACGCATATTTGGGCCTACAACTCGCTCGCTGAACGCGAGCAGAAGCGCGGCGCCATGGCCAAGGACCCACGCTGGCAGGACTATCTCAAGAACCAGCCGGCCGGCGCGCTGCTCGCGCAGGAAACCAAGATCCTCAATCCAGTATCGTTCTCGCCGCTGAAGTGAGGCGCCGGCGCCTTACTTCGTCTGCATCATGTGACGCAGGACGTACTGGAGGATCCCGCCATGGCGGAAATATTCCAGCTCGTCGAGCGTATCGATCCGGCAGAGCAGCTTGATCTCCTCGCTCTTGCCGCCCTTGCGGGTGATGCGGCAGGTGAGGTCGGCGCGCGGCTTCAAGCCTGAGGCGATGCCGACAATGTCGAACAACTCGTTACCGTCGAGTTTGAGACTCTGGCGGCTCATGCCGTCCTTGAACTGCACCGGCAACACGCCCATGCCGATCAGGTTCGAGCGATGGATGCGCTCGAAGCTTTCGACGATGACCGCCTTGACGCCGAGCAACAGCGTGCCCTTGGCCGCCCAATCGCGCGACGAGCCGGAGCCGTATTCCTTGCCGGCAACAATGACCAGCGGCACGCCCTCTTTCTTGTAGAGCATCGCCGCGTCGTAGATCGGCAACACCTTGCCGTCGGGCAGGTGCTTAGTCATGCCGCCTTCGACGCCCGGTACCATTTCGTTGCGGATGCGGATGTTGGCGAACGTGCCGCGCATCATCACCTGGTGGTTGCCGCGGCGTGCACCGTAGGAATTGAACTCGGCCGGCCGCACTTGGTGCGCGAGCAGATATTCGCCGGCCGGGCTTTCGCGTTTTATCGACCCGGCGGGCGAGATGTGATCGGTGGTGATGCTGTCGCCGAGGATCGCCAACGGCCGCGCTTTTGCAATGTCCGTAAGTGGCGCCGGCTGCTTCGGCATGTTATCGAAGTAGGGCGGATAGGCAAGATAGGTCGAACCCGGATTCCATTCGAAAGTGACGCCGGCCGCCGGCTTGACTGTCTGCCATTCGGGCGGACCGCGGAAGACATCGGCATAGCGTTTGCGGAACATCGGCGCAGTCACCGACTTTGCCACGGTTTCCCGCACTTCCGCGTTCGAGGGCCAAATATCCTTGAGATAGACCGGCTTCCCGTCACTGTCCTGGGTTAGCGCATCCTTGGTCACGTCGACGTTGAGCGAACCGGCGATGGCATAGGCGACCACCAAGGGCGGCGAGGCGAGATAATTCGCACGCACCTGCGGCGAAATCCGGCCTTCGAAATTGCGGTTGCCCGACAGCACGGCGCCAACGACGAGATCGCCGTCCTCGACCGCTTCGGCGATCGGCGGCGGCAGCGGACCCGAATTACCGATGCAGGTGGTGCAGCCATAACCGACCAAATTGAAACCGAGCGCGTCGAGATCCTGCTGCAGGCCGGAAGCCGCGTAGTAGTCGGTCACCACTTGGCTGCCGGGCGCGAGCGATGTCTTGACCCAAGGCTTCACCTTCACGCCACGCTTCACCGCTTTGCGCGCCAGCAAGCCGGCGCCGAGCATGACGCTGGGATTCGACGTGTTGGTGCACGAGGTGATGGCGGCGATCACCACGTCGCCGTCCTTGAGCTGGTAGTTGGCGCCCTCGACATTCACCGGTCCGCCGGTCTTCGCCTTGTCGCGGGTTGCGGCCAACTTGGGCAGCTCGCTCTTGAACGATTGCGCCACGCCCGACAGCGCGACGCGGTCCTGCGGCCGGCGCGGGCCGGCAAGCGACGGCTCGACCGTCGCCAAATCGAGATCGAGCGTATCGGTAAACACTGGATCGTGCGCGTGCTCATCGTGCCACAAGCCCTGCGCCTTGGCGTAGGCCTCGACCAGCTTGACCTGTTGCGCGTCGCGGCCGGTGAGTGCGAGATACCGCAGCGTCTCGGCATCGATCGGGAAGAAGCCACAGGTCGCGCCATATTCGGGCGACATGTTGCCGATCGTGGCGCGATCGGCGAGCGCCAGCGAGGCGATGCCGGGGCCATAGAACTCGACGAAACGGCCGACGACGCCCTTCTTACGCAGCATCTGCGTCACCGTCAGCACCAGATCGGTGGCGGTAGCACCTTCCTTGAACGCGCCGTGCAGGCGGAACCCGACGACCTCCGGCAGTACCATCGAGATCGGCTGGCCGAGCATCGCCGCTTCGGCCTCGATACCGCCGACGCCCCAGCCGAGAACAGACAGGCCGTTGATCATCGTCGTATGGCTGTCAGTGCCGACCAGCGTATCGGGATAGGCCACCGTCTTGCCGTTCTCCTCGCTGGTCCACACCACGCGCGCGAGATATTCGAGATTCACTTGGTGACAGATGCCGGTGCCCGGCGGTACGACACGGAAATTGTCGAACGCGTCCTGGCCCCAGCGCAGGAAGGCATAGCGCTCGCCGTTGCGCTGGAATTCAATCTCTACGTTCTTGCGAAAGGCGTCGGCAGTGCCGAAATTGTCGACCATCACCGAATGGTCGATGACCAGATCGACCGGATTAAGCGGATTGATCCGCTTCGGATCGCCGCCGAGCCGCGCCATCGCCTCGCGCATCGCCGCAAGGTCGACCACCGCCGGCACGCCCGTCAGGTCTTGCATCAGCACGCGCGCCGGCCGGAAGGCGATCTCGCGGTCCGAGGTCCGGTTCTTGAGCCAGGCGGCGACCGCCTTGATGTCGTCGACGGTGACGGTGCGACCGTTCTCGAAGCGCACCAGGTTTTCGAGCAGGACCTTGAGTGAAAACGGCAGGCGGGAAATGTCGCCGAGTCCGGCCGCTTGGGCCGCCGCCTCGAGACTGAAATAATCATAAGCCTTGCCGCCGACCTGCAGCGTCCGGCGAGCCTTCAACGAATCCTGACCGGTGACCGGCACGAGGCTGCCTCCCTCTTCTTCGCTAACGGGGCACGGCGTTAACGGTTGCTGCTAGCGCGTCCGGCGCGCGAGATCAAGCGTGGCACGGCGTCCATGCATGCCGCGCAGGCGACGGCGTGCCGTTTGAGACCGGATTTGGCGACAGCGGCGCCGCATACTATGATCGGCACCCGCCCCATACCGACGTCGAGCGAGGCGATCTCTGCCCATGGCGCTGCCGGCCGACCGAGCGACCGCGCCCGCGGCGCCGCAGACCGTCACGTTCCCTGCCATCCTGCTGGCGCTGTCGGTGGCGTTCGTCCTGGCGGTCGCCATCGGCCTATATCTGTTCACCTGGCCGATCGCAGACGATTTTGTCCGCGCCGTCGAAGGCCGCGACGACGGCATTTTCGGCGGCGTCTGGGTCGAATACACGACGTGGTCGTGTCGCTGGGCCGCCGGTTTCGTACATTTCGTCATCGCCGCGCTGCTGCCACTGACGCGCTTCTATGGCGCCAGTCTGATGGCGATCACGCTGCTGTCGCTGGCGGTCCTTTCGCCGTTCATTGCCGGTGTGCTCGGCTTGCGCTGGCGCTCGCGCGCGACCTTGATCGTTGTCGCAGTTTTCGCGGCGCTGTGGTGGGCGGAATCGCCGAGCGCCAACGAGCTGTTCTTCTGGCGCGCCGCCGAGATTGAGTACCAGCTCGGCTGGTCGGCGGCAATCGCATTGGCCTTCGCCGCTTGCCGGCTCGACTTGACGACGGCACACGCCGGCATCGTGCGGCTTGCCGCGCTGGCAGCGGCAGCGTTTTTCATCAGCGGCCTGCACGAGCTTGCGGCGGCGCTCGAAACCGGATTGTTCGCCGTTCTTGCCGTCGCTGCACGCATCGCCTGCGGCCGTTGGCGGCCGGCGGCGTTGGTTGGATGCGTTGCCGGGCTGATTGGCCTTGCCGTCGTCGTCCTCGCGCCCGGTAACGGTGCGCGTGAGGCGGCGGTCGGCACTGCGCCCGCGTTGGAACACGTTTTCAGCGCCGCACTGGAACAGATTATCATCCAGACCGCGCTCTGGATCGTCGATCCCAAGACGCTGGCGGCCGCCGCTTTGCTGATCGCGTTGCGCGCACGCGGCACCCTTGCACCGCACTGGAGTGAACGACTGAAGGCGCGCGCGCGGTGGGCGTTGACCGGATTGTTCGCCGCTGTGTTGGTGGCGCTTTATGTCGTGCCGGCAGTGGCGTTGGGCGGCGCAGTGCCGGCGCGGACGCTGGGCGGCATTCACCTGGCGTTCCTCTGCGGCGGCTTGGTCGTCGTCAGTGCCTGGGCGCCGTGCGCCGCCCACGGCCTGGCGGCATGGCGGATCCACAGCGGACGTGCCGTGTGCTGGCTGCTCGTCGCTCTAGCCTTAGCGCTGCCGGCGAGTCGCAATGTCGTCGCCGGCATCGCCGATCTAGACGGCCCGGCCGAATCGTTTCATGCCTTCATGTCGGCGCGCGATGCGACCTTGCGCCGGCTGAAAGATACCGGCACCGCGAACGCAGTCTTGCCGGTGATTGCCAAGGCCGACTTTCCGCGTTCTTACGTCTTTCACGCCGACATCCGCGGCGATGCCAAGTTCTGGATCAACCGCTGGACGGCACGGTATTACGGCCTGACTGCGATCCGCGCGGCCGATCGAACCAACGGCCGTTGAGCCGAGCGCGATCTCGATTGGGGGCAGCGCCGGCACCGTAACGGGCGTCGTAGAGCCAAATCGGTGACCGCACCGCACCGGCGCACAAATCTTGCTTTCGCCACATTTCGATCCAAATCGGGTCTCATTCCCGGGCTTTCATCGCGACCGGTGAGAGACATCTGGCTTTTGGCTTGTCTCGCATCTCCATGAAGCGGTCGCCCCCCGACCGCTCTAATTCGACGGCCTCGGTACCTCCCCCACCGAGGCCGTCACTTTTTTTAGCCTGGCCGCGGCGTTTTGCCGGAGCCGGCGCGCCCGGCGCATGGCATAGTGCCGCGCCATGGCCGGCCGGGAATTGCAGAAATCATTTACCGGTGAAGGGCTTGCATGCCGCCGCGGCGAGCGCCGGGTGTTCCAGGGCGTTGC
>DASQHO010000109.1:0-7874 GCA_035632055.1 Allostellaceae bacterium | reverse complement strand
GATGTCGTTGATGATCGTCAGCAGGTGCTCGCCGCTGCGCCGGATCAGCGTCGCATACTCCCGGTACCGCGCCGGCTGCGGACCGAACATCCCCTGCTCGATGATCTGCGAAAACCCAATCACCGCATTCAACGGCGTGCGGATCTCATGCGACATATTGGCGAGGAACATGGACTTGGCCCGGCTCGCATTTTCTGCCTCTTCTTTTGCACCGCGAAGCGCTTCACCAGAGGCCGCCAGCTCGCTGTGCTGGCCTTCGAGACGCTTGAATTGCTCAGCGAGCGCGGAGAACAGGACCGCGAAACCCAGCACGACAATGAGCGCGCCGATAACGATGCACAGCGTCTGGAAACGCCAATGGGCCAACACGGCCTGCTCGGCGAAGCTGACGTCAATTACCAGCGGAAATTCCCCGAGCGGATGCACGCTGACGATGCGGACGAGACCGTCGGTCCAGGGTTGCGAGCGATAGGTTCCGCCGCCGCCGGCAACGCGTCCGTACCACGGCGATTGCAGCGGCAGCTGATGGCCGATCATGGCGTCTAGATACGGGTAGCGCGCGAGAATGATGCCGTCCCGCCGCACGAAGCTCACGACGGTGCCTTTTTCGACAGTGATCGGGCCGAAAGACCCGGCCCAATAGCTCGGCGAAATAGCGACCTCGACCACACCGAGGAAATTGCCCTGCGGATCATTCACGCGCCGGCTGACATAGAACGTCCGCTGTTGCGTCGCGTGCGCCTGGACCGGCACACTGATGAACGGCCGCGGATCGTCGTGATTGCGCAGATACTGGAAGAAATCGCGGTCGCTGATGTTGATGGACTGAACCGGCCATTGCCGCGAGTAGTTGATGACCCGACCATCGGCGTCGATCATGATCAGCGCTTCCGCCTGCGGTACGCCTTTGAGCTCCAGTTGCAGGAAGCGGTGAATCGACTCGGTGGCCATGCGGCTTTCGAAGCTCGCCGGGCTGGTGACGCCGCTATCCACGATCTTCTGCCGAGTGTCGTCGAGGACTAGATCGACCGCTTCGAGCGACCGCGCGGTCTGCTCGGCGATCAACACGCCGACGTTGGCCATGTCGCGTTGGTAATCCTCGACGGCGTCGCCGTGCAGATCCCAGATCGTCAAACCGGCGGCGACAATGGTCGCGGCAATCACCACCGCGCCGATCGCCGATAGGCGACGGCTGGCACGCACCAGATGCGATTTGGTCAGGGCAGAATTCATACTGACCGCAGTTCAGCCCACCGGCCTTTCCGGCTGGCCAACCAAGCTACGGCGGTAGCATTAACTGGTCCCTAAGGACGCCAGATCGCGATTTCCTGCAATTTTAGGGAAGGCCACGGAGCCGCAGAAGTGGCTGGGGGACTAGGATTCGAACCTAGACTCGCGGAGTCAGAGTCCGCTGTCCTACCGTTAGACGATCCCCCAGCAGGGTATCGCGCGGGTTCTAGCACAGCCCGCGCGCCCTTGGGGAGAGCCGGCATCGCCTACGAAACGGCTAAGCTCATCAAGCATCCACCCCGCCGCGGGCCACAGGCTGTGCCGCAAGCGCACCGGTGAGCAGGCGCGCGGTCGCGTGTCGCGCCTGCGCAACGCCTTGCTCTGCTTGTGCGGCATTGATTTGCAAACCTTCGACCACGTTCGCGCGCCAACGCCGTATGCCAGCGACCAGTTCGGCGGCGATACGGCGCGATTGTGATTCCGTGCCAAAGGCACTCGAAGTCACAAAAAGCACACGGTCCATTGGATTTCTCCTTGTTGTGCGGACGGTTAGGCCCGCGTCAACAAATTTGGTGCATTGCAAAAATGGCAAGGGGCTGCCGCGGCCGAATGGCTAGAATTCGCATGCGTCCTTCGGAGAATTGGAAAAATGCGGAACCCCGGGCTCGAGGAGATGAGCGCCTTTGCTGAAATCGCCGAGAGGCGCTCATTCGCCAAGGCGGCGGTCGCGCTCGGCATGTCACCGTCGACGCTGAGCCAGACGATTCGCGAACTCGAAGAACGATTGGGCGTGCGTCTGCTCAACCGTACCACGCGCAGCGTGGCGCCGACCGAAGCGGGCGAGCGCCTGCTCGAACGCTTGCGCCCGTTGTTCGCCGATTTCGACGCGGCGATCGATGCCGTCCACGCCTTTCGCGACAAGCCGGCCGGCCTCATCCGCCTGACCGTGCCGCCGCCGGCCGCGAGCTTCGTGCTGGCGCCGGTGTTGCAGCGCTTCTTTGCCGCCTATCCCGACATCCGACTCGATATTTCGGTCGACACCGCGCTGGTTGACATCGTCGCCGATCGCTTCGACGCCGGCATCCGTTTGAGCAAGACCATCGACCGCGACATGATTGCGGTCCGGATCTCCGATCCGATCCGGCGCGTCGTGGTCGCTGCACCGAGCTACCTTGCACAACACGCGGCGCCGCAGACTCCGCACGATCTCGCGCGGCACAAGGCCATCCTTTTCCGGCTGCCGGGCGGCGCGATCCTTCCGTGGCGTTTCTTTGAAAACGGCAAGAGCTTCGAAATCACGCCGGAAGGTTCGCTCATGGTCAACGCCCCCGACATGGCCGTGCGCGCCGCGCTCGACGGCGTCGGCCTCCTCTCCGGGAGCTGGCATTACGTGGAGGATGCGGTTGCCGACGGGCGGTTAGTGCCGCTGCTGGAATCCTGGCAGCCACCCGAACCGGACGGATTCTTTCTCTATTATCCGAACCGGCGGCACGTCCCGCCGCCGCTGCAAGCGCTGGTCAATTTTCTGCGCGCCAACCTCAAGAACCGGCAGAATGCCACAAGCTGAGCCGCCGCCCATGCGGGCGGCGGGCTCATCTTGTTGTGGTCGTCGATGTTAGTTGCCGGCCGTCGAAATCGGGTGATCGTACGGACCAGTGATGAACACCGGAGCCGACGCAGCGCTCTGACTCGTCATCGCCTGCTGCTCCTGCTGGTTGGCCAACGCAGCCTGGGCCAGTGGTGCGGACAATGCGGCGGCGAGCGTCAACGCCCGCAGAATCGTCAAGGTACGCATGAGATTTCTCCTTTTAAACGTGGGCCAACCGGGATTGGCGAGCTCACGACAGCGATATAGGCCGGGGCCGCGGCCGAATTAATCGCCGGATGCCGTATGCCCTATGCTGTGGCGCCGAATAATCGGTAGGCTACGGCGCACCGGCCGAGGGCACTTCGCTTCGCCGCATCGATGCGGTAGCATCGGCGGAACCCGGTCACATGAGCAGCCGCGTGTCGATACCCCTACCGTCCCCCTATCGCGCTCAGACCGGTGAAAGCGGCGCAACGACCTATGCCGCGCTCGATCTCGGCACCAACAATTGCCGGTTGCTGATGGCGCGTGCCACCGGCAGCGATGGATTTCGCGTCGTCGATGCATTTTCGCGGATTGTGCGGCTGGGCGAAGGCCTGGCGGCGACCGGCCGCCTTTCCGAGGCGGCGATGGCGCGCACCATCGAGGCGCTTAGGATCTGCGCCGAACGGATCGCCGGACGGCGCGTCGGCGCCGCGCGTTATGTCGCTACAGAGGCCTGCCGCCGCGCGGAAAACTGTGCCGAGTTTCTCGCGCGCGTCCGCGCGGCAACCGGCATTACCATGGAGATCATCTCCAGCGACGAGGAAGTGCGGCTGGTGGTGAGCGGCTGCGCGCCGTTGCTCGATCGCAGCAAGCCGCGCGCCCTCGTTTTCGATATCGGCGGCGGATCGACCGAACTGGCATGGGTCGCGGTGCCGCCCGACCCCGCAGCGGCGCCGGTTATCGACGGCTCTATCTCGATCCCGCAAGGAGTCGTCACCTTCGCCGACCGCTATGGCGGTCGTGATCTGTCGGCGGCGACCTATCGCGCAATCGTCGAAGAGATGCGCGACAACCTGGCAGCCTTTGCGGAGCGGTTCGACATCGGCCGGCATATCCGGGCCGGCGAGGTCCAGATGCTCGGCAGCTCGGGCACGGTCACCATTCTGAGCGCGCTCTATCTCAATCTGCCGCGCTACATCCGGGCGCGCGTCGACGGCACGGCGCTCGATTTCTCCGCGATCGCGCGCGTGACGCGTCAGCTCTTCGCCATGGCCTATGCCGATCGCGCCGCGCATCCGTGTATCGGTCAGGATCGCGCCGATCTCGTGCTGTCGGGCTGCGCAATTCTCGAGGCGATCTGCTCGCTCTGGCCGATCGGCCGGCTGGCAGTCGCCGATCGCGGCATCCGCGAAGGCATACTGATGAGCCTGGTCGGCGCCGGCGAGCCGCGCGTGGCCTGATGGCGCGTAAAGGATCGTGGCCGTCTGGCAGCCGGACCGGCGCCGGCGGAAAGGGCGGCGGATCGCCGCGCGGCGCTGCCGTGCGCATCAAGACGGCCGGCCGCCGCAAGGCGTCGTCAACCCAGTGGCTGCAGCGTCAACTCAACGACCCTTATGTGCGTGAAGCCAAGCGGCTGGGTTATCGCTCGCGCGCGGCGTTCAAATTGGCCGAACTCGACGACCGTTTCCGCTTACTGAAGCCGGGCATGCGCGTCGTCGATCTAGGTGCGGCGCCCGGCGGCTGGGCGCAGATTGCAGTCCAACGCACCGGCAGCGACCGCGGCAAGGGCTTCGTGCTTGGCGTCGACGTACTCGCCATGCCGCCGATCGCCGGCACGACGCTCATCCATGCCGACTTCACCGCGGCAGAAACGCCGGCGCGGATCAAAGCGGCGCTCGGCGGTCCGGCCGACATTGTTCTGTCCGACATGGCGGCGCCGGCGACCGGCCACAGCCAGACCGATCATGTGAAGATCGTCGCACTGGCCGAAGCCGCTTACGATTTTGCGACCGAGGTGCTGGCGCCCGGCGGCGCCTTCGTGTGCAAAGTCTATCAGGGTGGCGCCGAAGGCGAGTTGCTGCAGCGGCTGAAACGCGACTTCGCGCAAATCCGCCACGCCAAGCCGCCGGCCTCGCGTAGCGAATCGGCCGAGGTTTATCTCGTGGCGCAGGGTTTTCGCGGGCGCACCGCCTAGGCTTTCCGGCATCCGAGGCATGCGCCGAGCGGCGTTTGGCGCGCTTCCCTTAGTGACGCTTCCGTGTATTATGCGGCGCCAACCTCGCCCGACCCCGGGCGAACGGGAGGCATTAGATGGATATCCGGCAGGCGCTAACTTTCGACGACGTCCTGCTTGTGCCTGCGGCCTCCGCGGTCCTCCCCAACGAAACTGACACGCACACGCGCCTCACGCGCGAGATTGCGCTCGGCATTCCGCTGGTGTCGGCGGCGATGGACACAGTGACCGAAAGCGCGCTCGCCATCGCCATGGCGCAGGTCGGCGGCCTCGGCATCATCCATCGCAATCTCGGTATCGCCGAACAGGCGGATGAAGTCCGCAAGGTGAAGAAATTCGAGGCCGGCATGGTGGTGAACCCGGTCACCATCCATCCCGACGCGACGTTGGCGGACGCGCTCAAGCTGATGGCCGACAACAAGATCTCCGGCATCCCGGTGGTCGAGCGCAAGACGCAGAAGCTGGTCGGCATCATCACCAATCGCGACGTCCGCTTCGCCTCGAACCCGCATCAGCCGATCGCCGAGCTGATGACCAAAGACAAGCTGGTTACGGTGCGCGAGAACGTGACGCGCGACGAAGCCAAGAAGCTGCTGCACCAGCACCGGATCGAGAAGGTTCTGGTGGTCGACAAGGATTTCCGCTGTGTCGGCCTGGTTACCGTGAAAGACATCGAGAAGTCGCAGCGCTTCCCTAACGCGACCAAGGACGAAGCCGGCCGCCTCCGGGCCGGCGCCGCTACCGGCACCGGTCCGGATGGCGTCAAGCGCGCCGAGGCGTTGTTCGACGCCGGCGTCGACGTTCTGGTTGTCGACACTGCGCACGGTCATTCGTCGCGCGTGCTCGACACCGTCAACCGCATCCGCAAGCTCAGCAACTACACGCAGATCGTCGCCGGCAACATCGCCACGCCCGAAGGCGCCGAGGCGCTGATCGACGCCGGCGCCGACGCGGTGAAGGTCGGCATCGGCCCAGGTTCGATCTGCACGACGCGTATCGTCGCCGGCGTCGGCATGCCGCAACTCACCGCCATCGTCGACGTGGTCGAAGCCTGCCGCAAAAAGGGCGTGCCGGTGGTCGCCGACGGCGGCGTCAAGTTCTCGGGCGATCTGGCCAAAGCGATTGCCGCCGGCGCCGATTGCGTGATGCTCGGCTCCCTCTTCGCGGGCACCGACGAAAGCCCCGGCGAAGTGTTCCTCTATCAAGGCCGATCGTACAAAAGTTATCGCGGCATGGGCTCGGTCGGCGCGATGGCGCGCGGCTCGGCCGACCGCTACTTCCAGCAGGAAGTCCAAAACGAGCTCAAGCTCGTCCCGGAAGGCGTCGAAGGCCGCGTGCCGCACAAAGGCCCGGTCGCCAATGTCGTCCATCAGCTGGTTGGCGGCCTCAAAGCGGCAATGGGCTATACCGGCAACCGCACCATCCCCGAGATGCAGCGCAACTGCAAATTCGTGCGCATCACCGGCGCCGGCCTGCGCGAGAGTCACGTCCACGACATCGCCATCACCCGCGAGTCGCCGAACTACCGGCAGGAACTGTGACGCCCGGCGCGCAGGTCGAGGCGGCAATCGGGCTACTCGCGGACATCGACAAGGGAACGGCGCCCGCCGACGATCTGGTGGCGGAGTGGTTCCGGCGTCATCGCTTCGCCGGCTCGTCCGATCGGGCGGCAATCTCCAAACATATTTACGCCGTCCTACGCCACCGCGCGCAGCTTGACTGGTGGATCGGCCAGACGGGCGGCACCATGCCGGCCGATGCGCGCCGACGCATGCTGGCGGCTTTGGCGCTGATCGAAAGCTGGAAGGCAAGCGAAACCCGCGACGCCTTTGACGGCGACCGTTTCCGCCCGGCGGCGCTGTCCGATACCGAAAACGCGATGGTGTCGTCGCTCGCCGGCCGCGATCTCGAACACAAGGACATGCCGCCGCACGTCCGCGGCAACTTTCCCGAATGGCTGGGACCGCACCTCGCGGCATCGCTCGGCAAGGATCTGGCGCGCGAGACCGAAGCGCTCAACGGCGAAGCGACGCTCGATTTGCGCGCCAACACGCTCAAAGGCGACCGCGGCAAGGCGCGCATCGCCTTGCAGAGCGCCGGCGTCGAAGCCGAGATGACGGCGCTGTCGCCGCTCGGTTTGCGTCTCAAGGAGCGGGTGCCGCTCGGAACCCTTCCCGCCTTTCGCGACGGCTTGGTCGAGGTCCAGGACGAAGGCTCGCAGGTTGCGGCGCTGCTCGCCGATGCGCGGCCCGGTATGCGCGTCATCGATTTCTGCGCCGGCGCCGGCGGCAAGACGCTGGCGCTCGCCGCCAGCATGAACAATCGCGGGCACTTGATCGCGAGCGATATCTCGGCGCGCCGGCTGGAACGCGCTACCGAGCGGCTGCGGCGTGCCGGCGCCAGCATCGTCCAGCGCCTGCCGTTGTCGGGCGCACGCGACAAATGGGTGAAGCGGCACAAGGCGAGCTTCGACCGCGTCTTCGTCGACGCGCCGTGCACCGGCACCGGCACATGGCGGCGCAATCCCGACGCCAAGTGGCGTCTGAAGCCCGAAGACCTGGCGGAGCTGGCCGCGCTCCAGGCCGATATCCTCGATTCGGCAGCGCGGCTGGTGAAGCCGGGCGGCCGGCTGGTCTATGCCACCTGCTCGCTGTTGCGCGAGGAAGACGAGCAGCAGGTTGAAAAGTTCCTGGCGGCGCATGCCGATTTCTCTCTGCTACCGGCCTGGAAGGTCTGGCGCGACGTCATCGGCGGCAAGCCGCCGGAGAAAGGCGCGATGCTGCGCCTGACGCCGGCGCGGCACGGCACCGACGGATTCTTCGTCGCGATTCTCGAACG
>DASQHO010000108.1:0-24305 GCA_035632055.1 Allostellaceae bacterium | reverse complement strand
CGCGCTTCGCCCTGGGCGAAGGCATCGAGAAGGAAGCCACCGATTTCGCCGCCGAGGTCGCCGCCGTCGCCAAGCGGTGAAGCGGAATCGGCGCTCCGCGCCGCTGCCCGTTCTCTTATTCTCTTACCCTCGCTCAGGCAGACGCGGCGCCACTTTTTTACCCTCGCCCCCGTCTTCGGGGGAGAGGGCAGGGTGAGGGGGTATCGTGGCACCCAATGAGCGATGCTTATCCCCGCGGCGCGCATGATGTATGATCCGCGCCGTCCGATGAAAACCGTGCGAGAGCGTTGAACATGGCCGCAGAACCCGCCCGCGCCGTCACGCCTGCCGCCAAATTCCGCCGCGTCCTGCTGAAGCTGTCGGGCGAGGCGTTGATGGGCGATCAGGCTTACGGCCTCGATCCCAAAATGGTCCAGCGCCTCGCCGCCGAGGTCAAATCGGTGCATGGCCTGGGCGTCCAGGTTGCGCTGGTGATCGGCGGCGGCAACATTTTCCGCGGCATGGCGGGCGAGGAGGCCGGCATTGACCGCGCCACCGGCGACTACATGGGAATGCTCGCCACCATCATCAATTCGCTCGCCATGCAGTCGGCGCTCGAGCGCATCGGCGTGCCGACGCGCGTCCAGTCGGCGATCTCGATGCAGGCGGTGTGCGAGCCCTATATAAGGCGTCGCGCCATCCGCCACATGGAGAAGGGCCGCGTCGTCATTTTCGCCGCGGGTACCGGCAATCCGTTCTTCACCACCGACACCGCGGCGGCGTTGCGCGCCTCCGAGACCGAGTGCCAGGCGCTCTTGAAGGCGACCAAGGTCGATGGCGTCTACTCCGCCGATCCCAAGAAGGACAAGAAGGCGTTGCGCTTCGACCGGCTCAGCTACCACGACGTGCTGTCGAAGGACCTGCAGGTGATGGACGCGGCGGCGGTGTCGCTGGCGCGCGAGAACCGCATTCCGATCCTGGTCTTCTCCATTCACCAGCCGGGCTCGCTCGCCGACGCGGTCACCGGCAAAGGCCGGTTCACTGTCATCGAGGAGGCGTCGTGAGCGAAGATCCGATCGTCGTCGCGCTGCGCAAGCGCATGGAGGGCGCGCTTGACGTGCTGCGCAAGGAATTTGCCGGCCTGCGTACCGGCCGTGCAACGCCGAGCCTGCTCGATCCGGTGCGGGTCGACGCCTACGGCCAGGTGATGCCGATGAATCAGGTCGGCTCGGTCAGCGCGCCGGAGCCGCGGCTCATCGTCGTGCAGGTCTGGGACAAGGGCCTGGTGAAGTCGGTGGAGAAGGCGATCCGCGAAGCCAATCTCGGCTTGAACCCGCAGGCCGACGGCCAACTCATCCGCGTGCCGGTGCCCGACCTGAGCGAGGACCGGCGCAAGGAGATGACCAAGGTGACGGCGCGCTATGCCGAGCAGGCGCGCGTGGCTGTCAGAAATGTTAGGCGCGAAGGGCTCGACGGCCTCAAGAAGCAGGAAAAAGACGGCAAGATCTCGGAGGATCAGCACCGCAAGCTCGACAAGGACATCCAGGGTCTGACCGACGCGACGATCAAGCGCGTCGACGAGATGCTCCATCAAAAAGACAAAGAGATCCTGCAGGTATAGTTCCCGACGATGAACGATTATTCGCCGTTCGACCGCAAGCCGCCGACGCACGTTGCCATCATCATGGATGGCAATGGCCGCTGGGCCAAGTCGCGTGGCCTGCCGCGCATCGCCGGCCATCGCGCCGGCGCCGAGGCGGTGCGCCGCACCCTGAACGCGTCGGTCGATCTCGGCATCAGATACCTGACGCTGTTCGGCTTCTCGTCCGAGAACTGGAAACGGCCGGCGGACGAAGTCAGCGACCTGATGGGCCTGCTGCGCCATTACATCCGCGGCGAGATCGCCGAGCTGCATCGCAACGGCGTGCGGCTGCGCATCATCGGCGACCGCGCCAAGCTGCCGAACGACATCGTCGGCATGATCGACAACGCCGAGACGCTGACCGCGGGCAACGACCGGCTCAACCTGGCGATTGCGCTCAGCTACGGCGGCCGCGCCGAGATCGCGCTCGCCGCGCAGCGTCTCGCCGAGGACGTGGCAGCCGGACGCCTGACGCCCGACGCCGTCGACGAGGATGCGTTCGCCGGACGGCTGCTGACCGCCGGCATTCCCGATCCCGACCTGCTCATCCGCACCAGCGGCGAGCAGCGCATCAGCAACTTCCTGCTCTGGCAATCCGCTTACGCCGAGCTGGTGTTCACGCCGACGCTGTGGCCCGACTTCGCCAAGAGCGATCTCGAAAAGGCCGTGCGCGATTTTCACGGCCGCGACCGCCGCTACGGCGCTTCCGTTGGCTCGCGCTGATTCAAAAATCGGCGCGCGAACCTAAAGCAACCCTCGCCCCGTTTAGGGGAAAAGGGCAGGGTGAGGGGGTATCGCGCTGAGACGCGAGATTTGCGGGGGGAAATGTCGCAGTCGGGCAACAGCGGCGTAAAGTTGCGCATCATCTCGGCGCTCGTGCTGATGCCGCTGGCGATTGCCGCGGCGTGGTTTGGCTGGCCGTGGCTGCCGGCGCTCGTGGTTGCCGCCGCTGCCGGCATGGGCATCGAATGGGCGCGCCTCGTCAACGGCGGTCCGGAACAACGCAGCGCGCTCATCGTCGCGACGCCGCTTGCCGCTGCCGTGCTCGTCGCTTTCGATTACTCCGCCGCCGCCTGCGCGGTCGCGGTGACCGGCGCGGCGATGGTCGGCGCGCAGGCGGTCGGACGCACCGCGCGGGCGCCGCTGTGGGCGGCCGGCGGCACGTTGTGGCTGGCGCTCGGCTGCGTCGCCTTTCTGTGGAGCGCGATGCACGGCGGCCGCGGCACCGTCGTCTGGCTGCTCGCGCTGGTGTGGGCGGTGGACATCGCCGCCTATGCCGTCGGCCGCGGGATCGGCGGGCCGAAGCTGGCGCCGCTGCTGTCGCCGAACAAGACCTGGGCCGGATTTTTCGGCGGCCTCGCCGGTGCGGCGCTCGCCGGCTCGGGCGCGGCGGCATTGACCGGCGGCGCTGTGGCGATCATCGTGCCGACAAGTCTGGTGCTCGGCGTTGCGGCACAACTCGGCGACCTCGTTGAATCCGCGGCCAAGCGCCGCTTCAACGTCAAGGATACGGGCGGCCTGATCCCCGGCCACGGCGGCCTGCTCGACCGGCTCGACAGCCTGCTGGCGGTATCCCTGCTGCTGGCCGTGCTGGTCCTGGTCACCGGAACGACACCGCTGCTATGGCACTAAATCGGCCATTCGCGATTCGGTCACAGGGGCGTGCAGACGCGCTTTTAAGGCCTGTCTTCCGCCGTTTTTTGCTAATCTAGCTGCCGTTCGGGCTCGCGGGAGTGCGGTTTTCATGGGTTTCCTGAGCGGTGGCATCGGCTACGTGGTGCCGTTCCTCGTCGTTTTGACGGTTCTCGTCTTCGTTCACGAGCTCGGCCACTATTTGGTCGCGCGCTGGAACAAGGTGCGGATCGAGACATTTTCCATCGGATTCGGGCCCGAGCTCTTCGGCTGGACCGATCGCGTCGGCACGCGCTGGAAGGTGAGCGCCATTCCGCTCGGCGGCTACGTCAAGATGTTCGGCGACGCCGATCCCGCCTCGATGGCGCTGCCGGAAGAAGAAATCGCGCAGATGACCGACGCCGAGAAGGCGGTGTCGTTCCACCACAAGCGGCTGATGCAGCGCGTCGCCGTCGTCGCCGCCGGTCCGGCCGCGAATTTCGTGTTCACGCTGGTCGCGCTGGCGGTGCTGTTCGCCACCGTCGGCCAGCCGTTCACGCCGCCGCAAGTCGGCAAGATTCAGACCGGCAGCGCGGCCGAGGCCGGCGGCCTCAAGGCCGGCGACACCATCGCCCGCATCGACGGATCGACGATCCATCGCTTCGAGGACATCCAGCAGGCGGTCCGGCTCGACGACGGCCAGCCGCTCGCCATCACCGTCCAACGCGACGGCAAGGACCTGACGCTGACGATCACGCCGCGCGTCACGACGGTCACCGACCGTTTCGGCTACGCGCATCGCTTCCCGGTGCTCGGCATCGAGCGTCAGGGCGTGACCTACGTCCGGCGCAATCCGGCCGACGCCGTTTGGCGCGCGGGACAGGAGACCGGCAATCTCGTCACCGGCACGCTGCGGGCCGTGTGGCAGATGATCATCGGCGCCCGTCCGGCGGATGAGATCGGCGGCCCGCTGCGCATCGCCCAGATGTCGGGCGAAGTGGCGCAAGGCGGCGTGGTGGCGATGATTTGGTTCATGGCCGTGCTGTCGGTCAATCTCGGCCTGATCAACCTGTTCCCGATCCCGGTACTCGACGGCGGCCATCTCCTCTTCTATTTCGCAGAAGCCCTTCGCGGCCGGCCGCTCGGCGCGCGCGCGCAGGAGTACGGCTTCCGGCTCGGATTGGCGGTAATGCTGACGCTGATGATCTTCGCCACGTGGAACGACCTGGTGCACATCGGTGTTCTCAAGTTCTTGAAGGGCTTCGGGACTTGAGGGCCGGCAGGTAAAAGCGTGAACGGGGAGGGGGGAGCCGTGCGAAGGGTGGCGGGCGCCGTTTTTGTGTTTGCGCTCGCGCTGGCGTCGTTCGTCGCGGTTGCGCCGCAAGCGGCGCTGGCCCAAGGCATCAAGCTGACGCCGCCGGCCTCGATGCGGGCCCAGGCACCGGTCCAGGCCCCGGCCCAGACGCAGACGCCAAGCTCAGGCGCGATCAATTCGGGCGACACCATCGAAGAGGTTCGCATCGAGGGCACCCAGCGCGTCGAGCCTGAAACCGTGCGCTCCTATATGCAGATCGGACCCGGCGACAAGTTCGATTCCGCGCGGCTCGACCAGTCGCTCAAGAGCCTGTACGCCACCGGCCTGTTCAGCGACGTGACGCTACGGCGCGAAGGCGACGCGCTCATCGTCCATGTCGTCGAGAATCCGGTCATCAATCGCGTCGCCTTCGAAGGCAACAACAAGCTCAGCGACGACACGCTCAAGAACGAAGTCCAGCTCAAGCCGCGCGGCGTCTATACGCGCCAGAAGGTGCAGGCCGACGTCGGCCGCATCCTTGATCTCTACCGGCGCAACGGCCGCTTTGCCGCAACCGTCGATCCCAAAATCATCAAGCTCGACCAGAACCGCGTGGATCTCGTCTTCGAGATCAACGAGGGCGATTTCACCGGCGTGCGCGCGATCAATTTCGTCGGCGATCATGTCTTCGACGCCGATACGCTGCGCGGCGTCATATCGACCAAGGAATCGCGCTGGTGGCGCTTCCTTTCGACCTCGGATACTTACGATCCCGACCGCATCAGCTACGACCGCGACCTGCTGCGCAAGTTCTATCTGTCGCAGGGTTACGCCGATTTCCGGGTGATCTCGGCGGTTGCCGAGCTGACGCCTGAGCGCGATGCCTTTCTGGTGACGTTCACCGTGGAAGAAGGCAAGCGCTACAAGTTCGGCAAGGTCGATCTGGTCAACGAACTCAAGGACGTCGATCCGGCGATCCTCAAGGCGCTGATTACCACCAAGGAAGGCGATTGGTATAACGCCGATGCGGTCGACAGCACGATCCACGCGATCACCAACGCGCTCGGCAACCGCGGCTACGCCTTCGTCCAGGTCCAGCCGCAGGTGCATCGCAACGCCGAGACACGCACCATCGACGTGACCTATCAAGTGAAGGAAGGTCCGCGCGTCTATGTCGAGCGCATCGACATCACCGGCAATCTGCGCACGCTCGATTACGTCATCCGGCGCGAGATGCGGCTGGTCGAAGGCGATGCCTTCAGCACCGAAAAGCTCCAACGGTCGGAGCAGCGGCTCAAGAACCTGAACTACTTCAAGAAGGTTGCGGTCACCAACACGCAGGGCTCGGCGTCGGACAAGACCGTCGTGCATGTCAATGTTGAAGAACAGTCGACCGGCGACTTCACCTTCGGCGTCGGTTTCTCGACCACCGACGGTCCGTTGGTCGACGCCGGCATCCACGAACGCAATCTGCTCGGTCAAGGTCTCGATTTGCGCGTCGACACGCTGGCGTCATTCCGCGCACAGCAGGGCAATATCAGCTTCACCAATCCGTATTTCCTCGGTCGCAACGTTGCCGCCGGCTTCGACATCTTCGCCATCCAGCGTGACAATCAGGACTTCGCCGGCTTCAACCAGTTCACGGTCGGCGGCGACCTCCGCGCCGGCTATCAGATCTTCGGGCCGCTGCGTCAGACAGTGAAGTACACACTGCGCCAGGATCGGATTTTCAACGTCTGTACGACAAGCGGGGCGGCGCAGGGCTTGTGCAGCCCGCCGGCCTCGATCTATGTCGCCGACCAGGCCGGCAACCGGTTGACTTCGGCCGTGGGCCAGACGCTGCTTTACGACCAGCGCGACAGCCCGAACAATCCGACCGCCGGCTGGTTCGTGTCGGAAGGCAACGATCTCGCCGGCGCCGGCGGCAGCGTGCGCTACCTGCGTACGTCGTTGTCGGGTGGTGTCTATCATGCGTGGGCGCCGAATTGGGTGGCGAGCTTGACCGGCGAAGGTGGCTACATCTTCGGCATTGGTCAGAGGGTCGCCATCGAGGATCGGTTCTTCGTCGGCGGCGACAATTTGCGCGGCTTCGCAACCGGTGGTATCGGTCCGCGCGACGAGAACACGCAAGATGCGCTCGGTGGCAACATCTACTATGTCGGCTCGCTGACCGAGGGCTTCCCGCTCGGTCTGCCGGCCGAGCTTGGCCTGAGTGGTCGTGTGTGGACCGACTTCGGCAGCCTCATCCACACCGACGATCCGCCGAACTTGGCGAATCCGATCCAACAAAGCAACTCGCTTCGCGTATCGGCGGGCTTCGGCTTCACGTGGCAATCGCCGTTCGGGCCAATCCGCATCGATATCGGCCACCCGATCATACGCAAGAGCTTCGACAAGCTGAGCATCTTCCGCTTTGGCTTCGGGTCGAGCTTCTGATGCCGCGCCGTTCATTCGCGCAGGTGGCGGGCGCCGCGCTGCTGTGCTTGATGGCACTGGCGGCGGTTCCGGCACGCGCCCAGGCGCCCACGCCGGCGTCACCGCCGCCGCCGACGGTCGTGGTGATCGCGGACATCAACCAGATCCTGCGCGATGCCAAATCGGCCAAAGACGTGCAATCGCAGATCGACCGGGCCATGGCCGATTTCTCGAAACAGGTGTCGACGAGCGAGAACGAGCTGCAGCAGATGCGTGATGAATTGGAACGTGAACGCAACACCTTGTCGTCGGATGCGTTCAGTGCCAAGTCGCGGCAGTATCAGCAACGCTTCGATGCGCTCGATCGGACGGTTCAGGGACAGCGCCAGGCGCTGCAGCAGAGCTACAACGAGGCGATGACCAAGATCGAGAATACCGCCTTGCAGATCATTGCGCAGATCGCCGGCGAGCATAAGGCCAACATGGTTCTGACGCGTGCCGCCGTGCTGTTCGCGGCCAACAATCTCGACATTACAGCCGAGGTGACCAAGCGGCTCGACGCTCAGCTGCCGGCGATGCAGGTCAAGCTGCCGCCTCCGGGCGCGCCGCCGCAGGTGCCGGCGAAGCACTGATGGCGGACAAGCGGTTCTTTACGGTCGCCGGACCGTTCACGGTCGAGGAAATTGTGTGCCGCACTGGTGCCACGCTCGCCGCATCGGGCAACGGCAAATTGCTGCTGCGCGACGTCGCGTCGCTCGACGCCGCCGGCCCGGATCAGCTCAGCTTCCTCGACAACCGCAAGTACATCGACCTCTTCCGCAAGACCGGTGCCGGCGCCTGCTTCGTCCATCCCGATCTGGCGGGCGATGCGCCGAAGGGCGTCGCGACGCTGGTGACGCCGGACCCGTATCGCGCCTATGCGCTTGCCGCCCAAGCCTTCTACCCCGAGCCGCCGCCGGTGCCGGGCGTGGCGCCTTCGGCGGTGGTCGATGCCACGGTAGAGCTCGGCGAAGGCTGCCGTATCGAGGCCAATGCCGTGATTGGCGATCACGCCAAGCTCGGCCGGCGTTGCCTGATCGGGCCCAACGCCGTGATCGGTGCGGGCGTGGTACTGGGCGACGACGTGCGCGTTGGCGCCAACGCCAGCATCAGCCACAGCCTGATCGGCAACCGGGTGCGGATTTATCCGGGGGCGCGCCTCGGCCAGGACGGCTTCGGTTTCGCACCGGACCGCAAAGGTTTCGTGAAGGTTCCGCAGCTTGGCCGCGTCGTCGTCGGCGACGACGTCGAGATCGGCGCCAACTCGACCGTCGATCGCGGCGCCGGCCCCGACACTGTCATCGGACCCGGGACGATGATTGATAATCTCGTGCAGATCGGGCACAACGTCCAAATCGGGCGCCAATGCGTGCTTGTGTCGCAGACTGGCATTTCAGGCAGTACCAAGTTGGGCGATTTCGTCATGATTGGCGGTCAGGGCGGCCTCATCGGACATCTCGATATCGGCACGGGTGCAAGGATCGGCGCTCAGGCCGGCGTCATGCGCGACGTGCCTGCGGGTGCGACCGTGCTCGGCTCGCCGGCGTTCCCGGTGCGCGATTTCCATCGCATGATTGCCGCATTGCGGCGGCTGGCGAAGACGCGAGATGACTAAAGTAGATACCCAGCCGGTGACCGTGGCCGAAATTGACCGGGCGCGGATCATGCAGATGATCCCGCACCGCGATCCGTTCCTGATGATTGATCGCGTCATCGACGTTCGCTCGGGCCACGGCGCGATCGGCGTCAAGCACGTCAATGCCGACGAATACTATTTCAAGGGCCATTTCCCACAGCGGCCGGTGATGCCCGGCGTGCTCATCATCGAGGCAATGGCGCAGACCGCGGCCGTACTCGTGGTGCACACGCTCGGCGCCGAGTTCGAAGGCAAGCTCGTCTATTTCATGTCGATCGACAACGCGCGCTTTCGCCGGCCGGTCGTGCCCGGTGATGTCATGATGGTGCCGGTGACCTGTCAGCGCCATCGCGGCATGGTGTGGAAGTTCGACGGCCAGGCCAAGGTCGGCGACAAACTGGTGGCGGAGGCAACCTTCGCCGCGATGATTCTGGATAGCTGAGTCAGGGAATGCCGCAAATCCATCCGACGGCCATCGTCGAGCCGGGCGCCAAACTCGCGGCTACGACAATCGTCGGGCCGTTCTGCGTGGTCGGGCCCAAGGTCGTACTTGGCGAGCGCGTCGAGCTGATCTCGCATGTCGCCGTCGCCGGCCGTACCACCATCGGCGACGGCACACGCATCTTTCCCTTCGCGTCGATCGGCCACATTCCGCAGGATCTCAAGTACAAGGGCGAAGAGTCGCGGCTCGAGATCGGGCGCGACAATATTTTCCGCGAGCACGTGACGATCAATCCCGGCACCTCGGGCGGCGGCATGGTGACGCGCGTCGGCGACAATTGCGCCTTCATGGTCGGCGTTCACATCGCCCACGATTGCATCGTCGGCGATCATGTCATCATGGCCAACAACGCGACTCTCGCCGGTCACGTACGGATCGAGGATTACGCCGTATTCGGTGGCCTGTCGGCGGTGCATCAATTCGTTCGCATCGGCCGCCATGCCATGGTCGGCGGCGTCACTGGCGTCGAACGCGACGTCATACCCTACGGCTCGGTGGTCGGCGACCGTGCGCGGCTTTCGGGCCTCAATATCGTCGGCATGCAGCGCCGCGGCTTTGCCCGCGATGACATCCAGGCGCTGCGCACGGCCTATCAGATGCTTTTCGGCAACGAGACCGGCACCTTCGCCGAACGGCTGACCGCGGTGGACAAGCAGTTCCCGACTGTCAGCCCCGTGCGCGAGGTGGTCGAATTCGCCCGCGCCGAGTCGATCCGCGGCCTGTGTCAGCCGCGCACCAATGGCAGCAGCTGAGCCCGGTCCGCTCGGCATCCTCGCCGGCTCCGGTGCGCTTCCCGGCCGTCTGATCGAAGCGTGCGCCAAGGCGGGCCGGCCGGTCTTCGTCTTGGCGTTCATCGGCGCCGCCAATCCCGTCGTCGTTGAAAACGTGCCGCACGCCTGGATTCGGCTGGGCCAGGCCGGCAGTGGCCTCGCCATCTTGCGCGCCAATGGTGTGCGCGAGCTGGTGATGGCTGGCGGCGTACGGCGGCCGTCGCCGCTCGCGCTGCGGCCGGATTGGCGCACGGTCAAATTCTTTGCCGCGCTTGGCTGGCGCGCGCTCGGCGACGATGGCTTGCTGCGCGCGGTGATCCACGCGCTCGAAGCCGAAGGTTTTACCGTCGTCGGCGCCGAAGCCATCCTCGGACGCGATCTCGCGTCCGAAGGTCCGCTCGGCAAACATGCGCCCGATGCGGCATTGGCGTCGGATATCGCGCTCGGTCTCGCTGCGGCGCGCGAGCACGGCGCCCGCGACCGGGGCCAGGCGGTGGTCGTGGCCGGCGGCAAGGTGCTCGAACGCGAAGACTCCGACGGCACGGATGCGCTGTTGAAGCGCTGCAAAGGCCGCGCTGCCGGCGGTGTCCTGGTCAAGACCAGCAAGCCGGGGCAGGAGCGCCGCGCCGACCTGCCGGCGATTGGAGCCGACACGATCACGGCCGCCGCCGATGCCGGCCTCAAAGGCGTTGTCGTTGAAGCCGGCGCGACGCTGCTGATCGACCGCGCCGCCATCATCGCGGCGGCCGATCGCTCTGGCTTGTTCGTCGTCGGCATGCCCGCACCGCAATCTCCGGCAGCGGCAGGCAAGACGGACCCGCCGCTGATTTACCTCATCGCCGGCGAACCTTCGGGTGATGCGCTCGGCGCCAATCTGATGCGTGCATTGCGCTATCGCGCGCAGGGCGCGGTGCGTTTCGCGGGTATCGGCGGCGAGCAGATGGCCGCCGAAGGTCTGACGAGCCTGTTCCCGCTTGACGATCTGGCGGTGATGGGCGTCGCCGAAGTGCTGCCGCGCGCCTGCACTATCCTGAAACGTGTTGCACAGGCGGTCGCGGATATCCGTGCGCGCCAACCCGCCGCGGTGGTCACCATCGATAGTTCGGGATTCAACTGGCGCGTCGCGCAGCGGCTGCGCCGTGCCGCCGATCGCGTGCCGCTCATCCACTACGTCGCGCCGATGGTATGGGCGTGGCGCGCCGGCCGGGCCCGGCGCATGGCGCGCTGGTACGACCATCTCATGGCGCTGCTCCCGTTCGAGCCGCCTTATTTCGAGCGCGTCGGCCTGTCGTGCTCCTATGTCGGCCATCCGGTGGTCGAAATGGGCGCCGACAAGGGCGACGGTGCCGGCTTCCGCCGCCGCCACAACATTCCGCCGCTGGCGCGCGTGGTTGCGATCCTGCCCGGCAGCCGCGGCGGCGAAGTCGGCCGCCTGCTGCCGATCTTGGGCGAGACCGTGGCGCTGCTGGCGAAGAAGATTCCCGATTTGATGATCGTGGTGCCGGCAACGGCGAATGTAGCCGCGCAGGTGAAGGCCGCCGCCGCGACTTGGGATGTTGACGCCGTGGTCGTCGGCAATGCCGAGAAGTATGACGCTTTCGCTGCCAGCGACGCCGCGCTTGCGGCCTCGGGGACAGTCGCGCTCGAGCTCGCGGTGGCCGGCGTGCCGATGGCTGTGACCTATCGTGTCAATCCGCTGACTCACGCGTTGCTGCGCCGCATCGTCAAGGTGCGTTACGTTAACCTCGTGAACCTGATCCTCGACCGGCCGGCCGTGCCTGAGCTGCTCCAGGAAAACGCAACGCCGGAAAAGCTCGCCGCAGCGGTCGAACGGCTGCTTGAAGACAAGGCAGCGCGTGCCGCGCAAATCTCCGCTGGACAAGAGGCGCTCAAGGCGCTGGGCTATGGCCAGGTCTCGCCCGGCCTGCGCGCTGCCGACGAAGTGCTCGCGCGGCTCCGGCGCTAAATCGCGGCTAATTGAGCGACCCGGAGGAGGATTTCATGGATGCCGTCGAACCGGCTGCGGCCGTCCCACTTGATGCGAAGAAAGCGCGCCTGTTGCACACCATGCTGCGCGTCTTCGATCTCGGCCGTTCGGTGGATTTCTACGTCAACAAGCTCGGCATGAAGCTGATTCGGAAAACCGAGCGGCCCGACCAGCGTTATTCGCTTGCCTTCGTCGGCTACGGCGGCGAGGACAGCGCCACGGTGCTCGAGCTCACCTACAACTGGGACCAGAAAGAGCCGTACAATCTGGGCTCGGCCTATGGCCACATCGCCATCGCGGTGCCCGACGTGACACGCGCTTGCGAAGGTCTTGCCAAGGCCGGAGTCAAGATCACGCGGCCCGCCGGCCCGGTGAAAGGCGGCACCGCGATGATCGCCTTCATCGAGGATCCGGACGGCTACAAGATCGAGCTGATCGAGCGGACCTAGATTCCGCGCTCAATCGGCGGCTGGCGAGCTTACTTCCGCCTGTCGACGGGGACGTAAGGCCGCCGCGGTGAGCCGGTATAAAGCTGGCGCGGCCGGCCGATCTTCTGGTCGGGATCCTCGATCATTTCGTTCCATTGCGCCACCCAGCCGACGGTGCGGGCGATGGCGAACAGCACCGTGAACATCGAGGTCGGGAAGCCCATCGCCTTGAGGATGATGCCGGAATAGAAATCGACGTTGGGATAGAGCTTGCGTTCGATGAAATAGTCGTCGCTGAGGGCGATGCGCTCGAGCTCCATGGCGAGCGCGAGGATCGGATCGTCGTGCACGCCGAGCTCGTCGAGCACTTCCTTGCAGGTGCGCTGCATCACCTTGGCGCGCGGATCGTAGTTCTTGTAGACGCGATGGCCGAAGCCCATCAGCCGGAACGGATCGTCCTTGTCCTTGGCGCGCTTGATGAATTCGGGAATCCGCTTCTTGTCGCCGATCTCATAGAGCATCTTGAGCACGGCTTCGTTGGCGCCGCCATGCGCCGGTCCCCACAGCGAGGCGATGCCGGCCGCGATGCAGGCAAACGGATTTGCGCCCGACGAGCCGGCGAGCCGCACGGTCGAAGTCGACGCGTTCTGCTCATGATCGGCGTGCAGGATGAAGATTCGGTCCATCGCTTTCGCCAGCACCGGGCTGATCTTGTATTCCTCGGCCGGCACGGCGAACGCCATACGCAGGAAATTCTCGGCGTAGGACAGCTGGTTCTGCGGATAGACGAAGGGCTGACCGAGCGAATATTTGAACGCCATCGCCGCCATCGTCGGCATCTTGGCGATCAGGCGATAGGACGCGATCAGCCGCTGCCGCGGATCGGAGATATCGGTTGAATCGTGATAGAACGCCGATAGCGCGCCGACGACGCCGCACATCACCGCCATCGGATGCGCGTCGCGGCGGAAGCCGCGATAGAAGGTGGTGAGCTGCTCGTGCACCATGGTGTGCCGGGTTATGGCGGCGGTGAAGTCCTTCATCTGCGCCGTCGTCGGCAGCTCGCCGTAGAGCAGCAGGTAGGCGGTCTCCATGAAGTTGCTGTGCTCGGCGAGCTCTTCGATCGGATAGCCGCGGTAGAGCAGCACGCCCTTGTCGCCGTCGATGAACGTGATCTTGCTCTCGCAACTGCCGGTCGCGGTGTAACCGGGGTCGAAGGTGAAATAATCGAGGCCGGAATGAAGCTTGCGGACGTCGATGACCTTATTGCCCAAAGTCGGCGTCAGTAGCGGTAGGTCGAGTTGTTTGCCGGTTGAATTGTCGTGCAGCGTTACGGTTTCGCGGCAGGCGGCGGCGGCCTTGGATTTCGGTTCGGCTGTAGCGTCCATCGCGCTTCCCTCGGTTTTTGGGTTATGTTGCGCCGCAACAAAAACGACTCGGGCCAGCATAAAGCGGCCCATCATTTTTAGCAATTCGCTTGGGTTTCACCCCGCCGCCGGAGTGACCGCATCTGCGAGACGACCGAGCGATTCCGCCCGCCCCAGGACCGCCATGACCTCGAAAATGCCGGGCGAGGCCTTGCTGCCGGTGAGCGCGGCACGCAGCGGTTGGGCCAGGTCGCCGAGCTTGAGGTTGGCGGTGCCGCAATAATCTTTCACGAAGTGTTCGAGGTGTGACGCGTTCCATTGCGGTCCGGCCACCATCTGGTCGAGCGCGCCGTGCAGGTCCTTGAGTCGCGCCCGCGCCGTTCCGTCGAGCAGCTTCTTGGCCTCGGGCTCGAGCGTGATCGGCCGCTGCGCGACGTAGAACCGCGCCCGTTCGGCGAACTCGACCAGGGTTTTGGCGCGCGGCTTGAGCTCGGGCATTGCCAGGCGCAGCCGTTCGCGCGCGACCGCATCGAGGCTGCGGCCGGTTTTCTCTTCGACGAAAGGCAGGGCAAGCGCCGTCAGTTCGTCGTCCGGCGTGGCGCGGATGTAATGGCCGTTGAGATTGTCGAGCTTGGCGAAATCGAACCGCGCGGCGGCACGGCCGACGGCGTCGAGATCGAACCATTCAATCGCCTGCGCGGTCGAGATGATCTCGTCGTCGCCGTGGCTCCAGCCGAGGCGCAGCAGATAATTGCGCAGCGCGGCCGGCAGATAGCCGAGCTTCTGGTACTCCTGCACGCCGAGCGCACCATGACGCTTCGACATCTTGGCGCCATCCGGTCCATGCAGCAGCGGCACGTGCGCGAAACGCGGCGCCGGCCAGCCGAGCGCCTTGTAGATTTGACACTGGCGGAAGGTATTGGTCAGGTGATCGTCGCCGCGAATGACCTGGGTGATCGCCATGTCGTGGTCGTCGACTACGACCGAGAAATTGTAGGTCGGCGTGCCGTCGGCGCGCAGGATGATGAGATCGTCGAGCTGCTGGTTCGACACAGTGACGCGGCCCTGGACCAGATCGTCGACGATGGTGTCGCCGTCTTGGTCGGCGCGCAGCCGGATCACCGGCTTGGCGCCGGCCGGCGCCGTCTTCGGATCGCGGTCGCGCCAGGTGCCGTCGTAGCGCATGCTGCGGCCTTCCTGGAGTGCCTTGAGCCGCATCTGTTCAAGCTCTTCCGGCGTGCAGTAGCAGTAATAGGCGTGGCCTTGCGCCAGCAGCTGGCGGGCGACTTCGGCATGACGCGCCTGGTTCTTCGACTGATAGACGATGTCGCCATCCCATTCGAGGCCCAGCCATTTGAGACCGTCGACGATGGCAGCCATCGCTTCCGGCGTCGAGCGCGCGCGGTCGGTATCCTCGATCCGCAGGCGGAACGTGCCTTTGTGGTGCTTGGCGTAAAGCCAGTTGAAGAGGGCAGTGCGCGCCCCGCCGATATGGAGAAATCCCGTGGGCGAGGGCGCGAAGCGGACAGTGACGGTCATCGGCGCGTCTTTAGCACACCGTGCTGGCGGCTGCATCCCGCCGTGTTTATCGCAGATGGCGATTGAGCCACGCCGCGGCGTTTTTGTCGCGATCGGCCGCCGGCTCGCGGTGGAACTTCCGGCCGGTCACCAGGGCCAGCGTTTGCAGCGCATGCTGGCGCTGGGCGGGCGACAGGCCGGATTGCCGCAGCCGCGTCTGGAGGCCGACCACGGCGTAGCGCTTTTTGCGCATGAGGAATTCGACGACATTGTCGCGCGGCGTGACGTCTTTCTTCCGCGCCAGCCGGTCGGGCTCGGCGATCGAGACGAAGAGACCGCGATTGATGCCATAGAGCCCGTCGAGCAGGTAATCACCGGCCGCTTTGATCGCCTCGATCGTGCGCGCCAGCCACGAATACCATCGCGGTGCGGCTTCAAGCGCCTCCTCCTTGAGGTAGGTCGCCAACAGCGTCAGCGCGGTTTGGTGCGCCGAGACGTAATCGGCGGCGGCATCCTCGGCGTTGGGATCGGGCGGATTGAGCTGCGTCGGCGTCAGCGCGATCCGCGCGACCGTATCAGTGCGTGGGCTGTCGCGCCGCAATGCAGTTCCGATGCTGTTTGCCGCCGCTGCGCGATCGCCGAGCCCGTCGAGGGTCCATTTCTTGATGAGATAATGCAGAACGCTCGTATGGTCGAACCGGGTCTTTTCGACGCGCGCGTCGACCCAGGGTGAGACGAGCACGGCGGGGACGCGCACGCCGAACTGGTCGAAGCTGTATTCCTCGCGGTGGTCGTCGGGTGCGATGGTTGCTGGTGGTTCGACATGATCATAGAAGCCGCCGTGCTCGTCCCAGAAAATGACCAGCAGCGTCGACTGCCATAAGGTTTCGTTGGCGCGGATGGCGTTGTAGACGTCGGCGATCAGCTTTTCGCCGCGCATGATGTCGTGCGGCGGATGGTCGTCGTTCTGCTCAAAGCCGAGATAATCCGGCTCGACGAGGCAGAATTGCGGAAACTCGCTCTCGGGTCCACGGGCGTCGTCGAAGAATTTGTCGATATAGAAATACCGGGCCGCGTTATGCGGCGCGCGCTGATTCACAAAAACGGTCGTCTGCGGAATGTCGTGGAAATAGACTTTCCAGTGGATGCCTCGGTCGTTGAGCCGGTCGAACAGCGTGTCCTGGGTTTGCTGGAAATAGCCGGGCAGATCGGCTTCGTGCGTGCCGTCGTCGGGCATGTTGACGCGGCCGTTTGATGTGCCGCTCAGTGCAAAGAAGCGGTTGGGCCAGGTCGGTCCCGGCAGCGACGAAAACCACCCGTCGCAGACCGTGAAGTCCTGTGCCAGCCTGTGCAACGCGGGCAAAAATCCCAGCGGATAGTAGTTCATGATGAGCGCGCGGGTCGCCGCGTCGCTCTGGGGATAGCTCGCGACGAAATCACGCACGAATCCGCCATTGTCGTTCGATAGCTGCACCGCGACGTGCGGCACTTCGTGGTGCGGATCGAGCGCGATCATGCGCGCCGTCGCCGGCAACTGCCGGTATTCGGCGCCGGCTGGGTCCTGGTTCACGCCGGGCCGCGCCGGGTCGACGCCATCGAGGTCGGGATAGACTTTCTTGAGATCGCCGAGCATCTGGTCGAACGAGTGGTTTTCCAGGATCAGCATCACGACGTGACGGATCGGATCGTGATTGGCGGCGTTCTCGGTCATCGTCATCCCCTGAGGCGTAACACGCGGGTGCGTGAGACATGGGCGTCCGCAGGATAGTCGTATCGACGCCGCCGGTCAGGTTTGCGCTCTTTCCTATCGCGGCCGCGGCGGCTTAGACTTTTCGCCATGGGGGGAGACGGCGCCGAAGCGGCGGTGATCGCGCAACCGGCGCCGTTGCGTCGCGTCGGCGCGCGGCTTGCCGCCAATCTCGTTGCCGAGCGCGAACGCTGGCCGCTGTGGCTGCCGGCGTTCATGGGTGCTGGCATTGGTGTCTATTTCTGGCTTTCCATCGAGCCCGCGGCGTGGATCGATCCGGTGCTGTTGACGACAGCCGTCGCCGCCTTAGGCGCGAGCTGGCGATTCGGAATCTTGCGCTGGCCGGCCGCTGTCGCCGTGGCATTGGCGCTCGGCTTCGGTGCGGCACAGTTCGAGGCCCATTCGGTCGCGGCACCAGTGCTCGGCCGCCGCGTCATCGGCACGCTCGCGGGCCGTGTGCTCGCGGTTGATCCGCTGCCGGAAGGCTCGCGTCTCATCATCGCGCCCACCAATCTTGCCGATCTCGCTTCGGCCGATCTGCCGGCGCGGGTGCGCGTACGGCTGCGGCACGGCGATGGCGGCGTGACGCCCGGCGACGGCGTGCGCCTGCGTGTTTCGCTCGAGCCGCCACCGGCGCCGGCGATGCCCGGCGCCTACGATTTTCAGCGCCGCGCCTGGTTCGAGCGTTTGGGTGGCGTCGGCTATGCGCTGTCCGCGCCGGAGAAATTCGACGAGCCTGTTCCGGGCGCCGTCGCCCAGGCGATCGAAGCCGTGCGCCATGTCGTGACGCGGCGCATCCGCGCGGCGCTCCCGGGTTCCGACGGCGCCATTGCCGCCGCGCTCATCACCGGCGAGACGCACGCGATACCTCCCGATGATGCCGGCGCGTTCCGCGATGCCGGCCTAGCGCACATTCTGGTGATCGCTGGCCTGCACATGGGCCTGGTCGCCGGCATCTGCTTCTTCGCCTTGCGCGCCTTGTTCGCGCTCATTCCGCCGATCGTCCTCAACTATCCGACCAAGAAATACGCCGCCGCGTTGGCGCTCCTGCTGACCTTTCTCTACATGCTTTTGTCGGGCGCGACCGTGTCGTCGCGTCGCGCCTTCGTGATGACGGCGCTGGCGCTGGTCGCGGTCCTGCTCGATCGTTTGAGCCTGTCGGCGCGCGCCTTGGCGCTCGCGGCCGTGGCGATCATGGTGATGACGCCCGACAGCGCCACCGGACCGAGCTTCCAGATGTCATTCGCGGCCGTGGCGGCACTGGTCGCATTCTATGAGGCGTTGCGCGGCCGGATTGCGGACTGGCACCGCGACGCCGGCGCGGTGAAGCGCCTCGGCCTCTATGCGCTCGGCATCGCCTTCACCACAGTGGTGACGACGGTCGCGACCGCGCCGTTCACGGTCTACCACTTCAACCGGCTGCCGCTTTATTCCGTCGCCGCGAACGTCGTTGCCGTGCCGATCACCGGTTTCTGGGTGATGCCGTGGGCGATCCTCACCTGCTTGCTGATGCCGTTGCATCTCGAAAGCATTGCGCTCGTGCCGATGAGCTGGGGCATCGATGCCATCACTGCGATCGCCAAGGGTGTCACATCATGGCCGGGCGCGGTGCTGACGCTGCCGAGCATGCCGGCCTGGGGCATCGCCGTCGCGGCGGCGGGCGGCTTATGGCTCGCCATCTGGCGGCGGCGCTGGCGTTGGTGGGGTGTGCTGCCGCTTGCCATCGGTTTGCTATCGGCAGGCTTCGAGCGTCCGCCGGATATCCTGATCTCCGGCGATGCCAAGCTGGTGGCCGTGCGCGCTGCCGACGGCCTCTACCTGCCGTCGAAGGCCAAGGGCGAGCACACGACCGCGGACAATTGGACCAAGCGCGCCGCAACGGCGATGGGGCCAGCCTGGCCCACCGACGGAACGTCGGCCGATGGTCTGCTCGCCTGCGATGCTGGCTCGTGCCGCTACAGAGCGCACGGCGCGGTGGTGACGTTGCTGCGCGATCCCGACGCGTTCGACCGCGCGCAGTGCCAGGCCGATCTGGTGATCGCGCCGGTGCCAGCGTGGAAGATCTGTCCCGGCGCGCGCATCGTCGATCGCGTCGATGCTTACCGCGACGGCGGCTATGCGGTTTGGCTCGATGGTGGCGCGGTGCGGGTCGAAAGCGTGCGCGGTTATCAGGGCGCGCGGCTATGGTCGCCGCGGGGAAGCGAGCGCGCTAAAGTGACGGGTGGGGGGAGTTGAGATGGCCGAGACGACCACGCCGCCGGCCGATGACGAGCGCGCCCAACGCAAGGCGGCGGCCGAGCGCCGCACCCTCATCATGTGGGGCTATGTCACCGGCTTCATTACGTTCATCAGCTACGTCGTCGGCCTCGAGCCGAGCTTCATTCCGTTGGGCTTCGGCGTGCTCGGTTGCATCATCGCCTGGCAGCTCAACGCCAAGGGCGAGCGCCACGGGATTTATGCCGGCATGATCAATCTCGCCGGCATCCTGATCTGGATTACCTATAACTGGCCGCGGCTGCGCGGCTGGATGGGCTGAGCCGGCGCTAATACCGCCGCAGCAATCCGACCAGCTTGCCCTGCACTTTGACCCGGTCGGGGCCGAAGATGCGCGTCTCGTACGCCTTGTTGGCGGGCTCGAGCGCGATCGACTCACCGCGCTTGCGCAGGCGCTTCAGCGTCACCTCGTTGCTGTCGACCAGCGCGACGACGATCGAGCCGTTCTCGGCAGTGTCGCAGCGCTGGATCAGCACGGTGTCGCCGTCGCAGATTCCGGCTTCGACCATGCTGTCGCCCGCGACTTCGAGCGCGTAGTGCTCGCCGAGGCCGAGCATGCCGGCGGGCACGCTGATGGTGTTCGCATTATCGCGTAGGGCTTCGATGGGTGTGCCGGCGGCGATGCGGCCGTAAAGCGGCAGTTCCTGTGCCTGTCCGGTGTCGTTGACCGCCATGCCGGGCAGCGCGGTCTTGAAATCGCCCTTGATCACCGTCGGTGAGAATTTGGTCGGCCGGCCCTTGGCGGCGGTTTCCTCCGGTAGCTTGACGACTTCGAGCGCGCGCGCGCGATGCGGCAGGCGGCGGATGAAGCCGCGCTCCTCGAGTCCCGAGATCAGGCGGTGGATGCCGGATTTCGATTTGAGGCTGAGCGCCTCTTTCATCTCTTCGAACGACGGCGAAATGCCCGAATCGGAGAGCCGCCGGTTGATGTAGAGCAAGAGCTCGTGTTGTTTGCGCGTGAGCATGGACGATTCCCCGCATCGGTCGGCGCGAACGCCGGTATGGAACAAAACAACAACCGTTTGCCGTTCTAGTTTGGTTCCGGCGCTGCTGTCAAGCGGCTTTATCCACAGGCGGTGGATAAGTTCCCGATTCGCTCACACTTAGACCGGGTTAGGGGGAGCTGTCGTCCCAGGTAAAGGCGCTCATCATCATATCGATGGTTTGGCCATCGCGCGCCAAGGGCAGGGCCAGCACCTCGCAATTATGCGGCAGGTTGTCGGTGACGAACTCATGCACGCGGCGGTAGACGATCGGCGTCCGCTGCTCGATCACCTCGGCGAAATGGCTGTGGGCGCCGGCGGCGTGCGTTGAGTTGGGGATCTCGTCGACCCACTTGCCGGTGAGTTCGACGCCGATGCGCTGCGCCAGCCGCGTGGCATGGACGCGATAGCGGAAGCGCAAGGGGGAATAGGCGACATCGAGCAGCGACAGGTTGCCGATCAGGTATCTGAAGTCCTCCGGCGTGAAATCGGCGCGCGACGGAAACGCGCGGCCGCGGCGGCGCGCTTCCCAATCGGCCAACAGCCGTGCGAGCCGGGCGTCACGAATGCCCAGGCTGGGCGGATGGAGATGCAACATGCCGGGATATTCGCCGCGCCATAGTTAGCGCTGTGTTAACGATAGCTGGTCCGGCTTAAAGCGTCGCGCTCGGATTGAGCGGCACGATCTCGACCGCGGCGCCTTTTTTGATGGCAGGTGCGTGCGGCGGCCGCACCACCAGGCAGTCGGCGCGCGCCAGCAGCGATATCATGGATGAATCCTGCTTGTCGAAGGGCGTCGCTTCGAGGACGCCGTCGGCGCCGCGCGCCAGCGTCGCGCGCAGATAATCCTGCCGCCGGTCGTTGGCCGGGAGATCCTTGGCGAGCCGCGCCGTCGGATTGGCGCCGCCGGCATCGGCCAGGCCTTGCAGCTTGGCGAGTGCTGGCCGCACGAAGAGCAGCGCGCAAACCAGCGCCGACACCGGATTGCCCGGCAGGCCGATCATCGGCGTCGCACGATACTTGCCGACCATCAGCGGCTTGCCCGGCCGCATTGCCACTGTCCAGAAATCGAGGCTCAGCCCGTCGGCGCCCAAGGCGCTGCGCACCAGATCGTGCTCGCCGACCGACGCCCCGCCGGTCGTCAGCAACAGGTCGGCGCCGGTTGCGCCTTCGGCGATGGCGCGCAAGGCGTCGGCCCTGTCCGGCGCGATCGGCAGCTGCACCGGCACGCCGCCTTCGCCGCTCACGAACGCCGCGAGGGCGATCCCATTGGAGCTGACAATCTGGTTGGCGCCGATCGGATCGCCGGGCAGGACGACCTCGTCGCCGGTCGGCAGGATCGCGACGCGTGGCCGGCGATGCACCAGCAGCCACGGCCGGTTCATCGCCGCCGCCAAGCCGACGTCGCGCGCGCTCAGCCGCTTACCGGCCTTGAGGATGATATCGCCTTCGCGGAAATCGAGGCCGGCCGGCCGGATGTAGCGGCCGGGCTTGGGCGCCTCCTTGATGACAACGAAATCGCCGACGCGTTCGGTGTCTTCCTGGATGACGATGCAGTCGGCGCCGTCGGGCACCGGCGCGCCGGTGAAAATGCGCACCGTCTCGCCGGGCTTGAGCGGTTTGCCATACGCTTGTCCGGCGGGCACATTGCCGACGACTTTCAGCTTCGCCGGAACGGATGTGATATCGGCGCTGCGCGCGGCATAACCGTCCATCGCCGAGGCCGGGAAGGGCGGCTGGGTCCGCCGCGCCGCGACTTCCTCGGCGAGCACGCGACCGGCGGCTTCGCTCACCGCAACTTGCTCGGCACCGAGCGGCTCGATCAGCGCCAAGAGCCGGCCCTTGGCCTCGTCGACCGCGATCATGCCGGACTTGGTGGTGTCGTCTTTTGCCATGGGTTTCATAATACGGTGCTTCGCACGACGGCCGCGCCCTCGCGCGGCCCGTGCTACGCCGGCGCCTCGAACGTCCCCGACTTGCCGCCCGATTTATGCACCAGCCGGATATCGGAAAGCTGCATGCCGCGATCCACCGCCTTGAGCATGTCGTAGACAGTCAAGGCTGCCACGGCGACTGCTGTAAGCGCCTCCATCTCGACGCCGGTGCGGCCCTTGAGCTTGCAGGTCGCGGTGATGTCGACGGCGTTGCGGTTTTTGTCGCAGCGCAGATCGACCGCCACCGACGAGAGCTCGAGCGGATGGGTGAGGGGCACCAGGTCCGACGTGCGCTTGGCGCCCATGATGCCGGCAAGCCGCGCCACCGCCAGCACGTCGCCCTTCTTGGCCTTGCCCTTGCGTACCAGATCGAGCGTCGCGCGCTTCATCGTCACGCTGCCCTTGGCGACGGCGACGCGCTCGGTTACGTCCTTGTCCGAGACGTCCACCATGCGTGCCGCGCCTTTCTTGTCGAAATGCGTGAGCTTGAGCTTGCTCATGCGCGCGCTTCGGCGGGGGCGAACAGGCTTCGCGTCGCCTGCTCGACGTCGGGCTGGCGCAGCAGCGATTCGCCAATGAGAAACGCCTTGGCGCCGGCGCGCGCCAGCCGTGTCACGTGGGTCGGCTTGGCTATTCCGCTTTCGCTCACCACCAGCCGGTCGCGCGGCACCAGCGGCGCCAGCGTTTCGGTCGTGGCGATGTCGGTCTTGAGTGTCTTGAGATTGCGGTTGTTGATGCCGATGAGCCGCGTCTTGAGCTTGAGCGCGCGGAGCAGCTCATCCTTGTCGTGCACCTCGGCCAGCACGTCCATGCCGAGTTCGAACGCCTTGGCTTCGAGCGCGGCGGCGTCGGCATCCATCAGCGCCGCCATGATGAGCAGGATGCAATCGGCGCCGAGCGCGCGCGCCTCGGTCACCTGATAGGGATCGAGCATGAAATCCTTGCGCAGGACCGGAAGCTTCACGGCCGCGCGCGCCAGTACCAGATGCTCGGGCCGGCCCATGAAGTTGGGCTCGTCGGTCAACACCGAGAGACAGGTCGCGCCGCCGCGCTCATAGGCGCACGCCAGCGCCGCCGGATCGAAGTCCGGCCGGATCATGCCACCCGACGGTGACGCCATCTTGATCTCGGCGATGAGGCCGGGACGGCCGGCGGCAACCGCGGTCTCGAGCGCCTTGAGGAAACCGCGCGGCGGCGGCACGCGCTTCACCGCCTGCGCCAGCGCGCCGGGCGGATGCAGCCGCTTGTTGGCGGCGATCTCGACGCGCTTGTCGGCGCAGATCTTGACGAGTACGTCGCTCATGCCGGGACCGTTTCGTTCGTGATCGCCACCATCTTGTCGAGCGCCCGTCGCGCCGAACCCGAGGCGATCGCGTCCGCCGCTCGCCGCACGCCGGCAATCAGATCGCTGGCGCGGCCGGCGACAATCAAGGCCGCGGCCGCATTGAGCAGCACGCAATCGCGCAGCGGTCCGGTCTCGCCGGCGAGAATGGCCTTGAGCTTTGCCGCGTTCGCCGCGGGATCGCCGCCCTTGAGCTGTGCGATCTGCGCGCGCGCCAGGCCCGCCATCTCGGGCGCGACCTCGAAGGTCGAAAGCCTGCCGTTCTTCCATTCGGCGACCATCGTCTTGCCTGTCGTCGTGATCTCGTCGAAGCCGTCGCCATGCACCACCCAGGCGTGCTCGGCGCCGAGCTTGCCAAGAACCTCGGCGACCGGCGTCACCCATTGCGGTGCGAACACGCCGACCAGCAGGCGCTTTACCAGCGCTGGGTTGGACAGCGGCCCGAGCAGGTTGAAGACCGTGCGCGTGCCCAGCTCGACGCGCGTCGGCGCGACGTGCCGCGTAGCGGCGTGGTAGCGCGGCGCCATCATGAAGCCGATGCCGGCTTCGTGGATCGCGCGCTCGACCAGCTTGGGATCGGCCTCGATGTTGACGCCGAGCGCGGTCAGGATGTCGGCCGAGCCCGAATGCGACGAGAAGTTGCGGTTGCCGTGCTTGGCGACATGCGCGCCCGCGCCGGCGGCGACGATCGCCGCTGCGGTCGAGACGTTGAAGCTGCCGCGGCCGTCGCCGCCGGTGCCGACGACGTCGATCGCGTCGGGCGGCGCCGTCACGTGCAGCGCCTTGCTGCGCATCGTACGGGCGGCAGCGGCGATCTCGTCGACGGTTTCGCCGCGC
>DASQHO010000107.1:0-5355 GCA_035632055.1 Allostellaceae bacterium | reverse complement strand
CAATACGTAATCGCCCGCCGGAATGACTTCGTGGCCGCGGCGCGTCTCGCTGTCGCTGGCGATGTTGGCCGTGCGGATCGACAACAAACCGCCCTGGGGCATGGCGTCGCGCGCATTGACGACGAGATTGATGATCACTTGCTCGAGCTGGCCCTGGTCGACCTTGACCAGCCACAGTTTCGGGTCCTGCACCACCTTGAGGTCGATGTTCTCGCCGATCAGGCGGCGCAGCAGGTTCGAAAGATCGGCGAGCGCGTCGCTCACCGCGAGGACGCGCGGCTGCAATGCCTGCTGGCGCGAGAAGGCGAGCAGCTGGCGCACGAGATTGGCGGCGCGGTTCGCGTTCTGCTTGATCTGCATGACGTCGCCATACGACGCCTCGCCCGGCCGGAAGCGCAGCAGCAGCAGATCGCAGAAGCCGATCATCGCCGTCAGCAGGTTGTTGAAATCGTGCGCGACGCCACCGGCGAGCTGGCCGACCGCCTGCATCTTCTGCGATTGGGCGAATTGCGCCTGCAGGCTCTTCTGCTCGGTCTGGTCGATGAAGTGGAGAATGAAGCCGCCGCCGGCGGCGGTTTCGGCGGCTTCGTCGCCGAGGCGGCTGATGAAGATCTGCGCCGATTTGTTGCCGGCGCAGGCGAGCCGGACTTCGACCGGGCCGGGCGCGATGCGCCCTTCGCTCGCGGCGCGCAGCTGACCGAAGGCGGCATCCTGATCCTCGGGCTTGAGGAATTCGAGCAGCGGCCGGCCGATGACGCCGACCGGCTCGAGCTCGACCAGCGAGCATAGCGCGTCGTTGGCTTCGGCGATGCGGCCGTCGCCGTCCATCAGCGCGATGCCAACCGGCGCGTTGGCGAAGAAGCGCCGGAAGCGTTGCCGCGAAACGCGCAGCTGCTCTTCCCATTGGCGCTCGGGCGTCAGGTCGCGCACAACGGATCGCGTGCGCAGGTTGTCGCCGGCGCGCACGACGCTCTGGCTGATGAGCGCGTGGATGCGGTGGCCGTCGGCGCTCTTGAGCACGACTTCGCCGCGCGTCTCGCCGCCTTCGAACGGCGCGTAAGGCGGCGCGCCCGAAGGCGGCTTCTCGTCGAGGAAATCACCCAGCTTGTCGCCACTGTCGACCAGTTCCTGCGCGCCGCGGCCGAGCCACTGCGCCAGCGCTTCGTTGACGAAGAGGAAGCGGCCGACCTGGTCAACCGAGTAAAAACCGATCGGCGCGTTGTCGAGGAAGTCGGCGAGCTTCATGCGCTCGTCGCGCAGCATCTGCTCCATGGCGTGGCGCGCCGTTACGTCCTGGAAGCTCCACAACGTGTAACCTTGGCTCGCAGCGAGCGGCGCAACGATCAGGTTGAACCACTGCGTGTCGCCTGCGCCGTTGGCGACGGCAAGCACGCCAAGCGCCTGGCCGGCACGCAGCGCGTCATGCTTCAGGCGCACAAGATCGACGCCGCCGGCACGCGCGGCCAGCGCCGTGAGCGGCGCGCCCTGCAGGCCGGGAAAGAAACGGCGGAAGGCGCCGTTGGCGTAGACCATCGTATCGTCGGGCGACAAAACCAGATGCGCGCCCGGCGTCGCTTCGATTGCCTGACTCATCAGACCGATGCGGCGCGACAGCAGCCGATGCATCTGCTTGGCGACGACGCTGGCGACGCCGGCGCCGAGCGCGAACGTCGCCGCCAGCACGGCGGCCGCACGCAGCGCGGCTTCGTTGCCGATCTGGAAAACCAGCAGCACCGTGAGCGCGATGGCGATGACAGAGAACACCACCGACAGCGCGCCAAGCGTGCGCATCCAGGCGACGACACCGCCAGCGACCGCATCGTCGGGCAGCACCGAAGCCGCCGTTAAGACCGGACCGGTCCCAACGCCGGATGCTGCATCCCCCTCGTATCGCAGCTCCATCAGCCTCGCAGCCTAGCACACGGGCCATCGCAGGATCGGGCGACAGGCGCGGTCTTGGCGCCTTCCCTCTGCACCCGAATCGCGGTGTACGGCGACCATCGCCGTAGCATGGTTAATGAGAACTTAAAAGGCCGCGCTTGCCACGCCGCGGGTTTACGGGCGGCGAATCCGCCAACGCGCAGCGTCAATCGTCGCGGTGCGTGCGTTCCATGCGCTCGTGGCGCTCCTGCGCTTCGAGCGACAACGTCGCGATCGGCCGCGCTTCGAGTCGACGGATACCGATCGGCTCGGCGGTCTCCTCGCAATAGCCGTAGCTGCCATCGTCGATGCGCATCAGCGCGGCGTCGATCTTTGAGATCAGCTTGCGTTCGCGGTCGCGCGTCCTGAGCTCGGTATAGCGATCGGTCTCGAGCGTGGCGCGGTCGGAGATGTCCGCCTCCGCCAAACTCTCTTCCTTAAGCTGCTGCAGTGTCGCATTCGACTCCGCCAGCAACTCTGCGCGCCAACGCAACAGCTTCTGGCGGAAGTATTCGCGCTGGACGGGATTCATGAACTCTTCGTCTTCTGACGGACGATAGCCGGGAGGAAGCATCAATGGCCGCATTACCAAAACCTCGCAGACCCCCGCTGGACCGACCAAAGCGGCGCGGAGTATATGAATCGCCGGGCTTGCGGGCAAGCACCGCAACACATTGATTCACCGAGAACTTTTGAATATCACCGGCAACCATCGCCAGCGCGGCATCGCCACTTCACGCCCGCGTAGGCCGAGCGATGGCGGTGGTTGGCAGCGCCGCGGTCGCTTCTTCTTCGTGCTGGATCAGCAGCTTCGCGGTCTTCAGCGCGCGATAAAATTGGTCTTCGGCGAGCAGGCGGCGAATCTCGCCGAGCAGACTACACGATTCGGGACGCGCTCTTTCGTAGTCCGCAAGCTGCCTGTCGATGCTGGCTAAAAACATCTCGGCCTTGCCGGCGAACAGGTATTGGCACTGGATGGCGAAATAGATCCGCCGCGCGGGCGTCGTTGCCTTCTCTTCCGGCAACACGTCTTTCTCACGCAGCAAGGCGGCGTTGGTGTGGATCAATATCTTCGCCATCGGACCGGAATTCTCGATCACGACGCCGTTGAGAATCAGTTTTTCGCGCGGCTTCAGGTTGATGGTCAGCGGCATTCTACGGCCTGACTTTTCTGGCGCTATTGTTCGGTGCCCCGCCGCCTGTTTTAGGATTCAAGCTTTAGCATTGCGTTAAGCCGGGACTCGCGCTGAAACGCTGACAGACTGAATTTTACCTTAATTGTCCAAGCGTTTAGCGTCAGCGCGGGCGCCGCGGTTTTAGGGCTTTTTTAAACCGGGGGCCGTAAGTTTGGCGTCATGCAGACGCGATTTTCCAATCCAGTCAGCGCCGCAGCGCGCACCAATGCCGCGCCCGCGGCACGTCCAGTCGAGACCGAGAACGAAGCCGATTGGCTCGTTGATATCGGACCGGTGTTGTCACTCGACAGCTTGCCGCCGTCCCAGACCAAGCGCTGGGTCATTCGCCGCAAGGCGGTGGTCGTCGCGGCGGTGCGGGCCGGCGTCATCAGTCTCGAAGAGGCCTGCAAACGCTATACGCTTTCGATCGAGGAGTTCCTCGCCTGGCAGCGTCTGGTCGATAGCCACGGCCTGCCCGGCCTGCGCGTGACGCGGCTGCAGGATTACCGCAGCCTCGGCGCTGGACCGGCGAATGCCGCTGCCAGCGCACCGAGCGCCGCCGTTCCGGCCAACCGGCCGCCGGCGCGCCGGCTGCCGTAACTGAAGCCGTCTTTCATCGCCGTCGCTCTATGCTCGCCGCGGGCACCACGCCCGCGCGAGCTTTGAGTTATGACTCCTCCAACCAACATCCCTAGTACTGCCGACCGCCGACCGACGGCCGCGCTGCTGTCCGAGGATGCGGCGCTCGAACTCACGCTCGCCGCGCACGGCATTCCGGCGCCGCAGATTCGGAAGCTGGTGCGCCTCGCCGCGGCACAAGCCGGCGACGATCGTGCCAACGCCCTCGCCCGCGCCCTCGCCCAACTTTATCTGTTCAATCCGCTTGGGGACGCGGCCGGCCGATTCATCTTCGTCGGCACACCCGGTGTCGGCAAAACCCTGGCGGTCGCCAAGCTCGCCGCGCACGCGCAGACGCACGGCCAAGCCGTGCGCCTCATCACTTGCGACGGCACGCGCCGCGCCGGCATCGAGCAGCTACGGCATTTCGCGACGACGCTCGGGATCGCGCTCGAGATCGCGGTGGACGCAACAACGCTCGCCGCGTTGAGCGGCAGCGCCAGCGCGATGACGCTGATCGATAGCGGCGGCATCAATCCCTATAACGCGTCCGAACGCGGCGCGCTCGAAGCGCTGGTCCATGCCGCGCAAGCCGAACCGGTGCTGGTGCTCGCCGCCGGCGGCGATCCCGCCGACACGGTCGAGACTGCGCATGTCTTCCGCGATCTCGGGTGCCAGCGATTTGTCGTCACGCGGCTCGACATCGTCCAGCGGCTCGGCAGCGTCATGGCAGTGCCCGAAGCGCTCGGCATCGCCTTGGCCGAAGGGCTGAGCGCGACCGCGCTGGGCCAGGGCGTCGAGACCTTCACCGCCGCGAGTTTGGCGGCGCGCCTGTTGCGCGGGCGTTAGTCAGCGCGCCAGACATGCAAAGGCCGGGACAAGCCCGGCCGTCTCAGACACGATCGATGGCAGCGAACGCGCTCAGCCGGCGCGGCGCCGGCGACGTTGTTCGGCGCGGGCCGACGCCGCGATTTCGGTGCGGCGCACGCCCTGATAGGCCTCGTTGAGCTCGTCGCGTACCTGACGGATCTTGACGTCCGCCTCGGCGAGCGACTGAACGATGCATGCGCGGCGCTCGGCCATGGCGGCGATGTGGTGCGGCGCACTGCCGGCGGCTTCGGCCGCTCTTTGTTCGACGTCGAGCTTGGCCTGCTGCTGATGCAGCGTCTGCACCAGCCGCTCGAGTCCGGCGATCGCCTGGCGGCGCTCTTCGAGCTGCCGGCGATAGCCCGCACGGAGATGGTCGGTGGCTTTCATGCCCTCGACCTTATGCCGGCACGCGGGCGAAGCCCACGGCGCCCAAAGCGCGTTTGCTTAATTCCGTTGCCAACGGGTCACAGTCCTTTCGACCGGGTGTGGCGCGGTTTGGGTCATCTGACCGCCACCAGACCATCATCTCTCGCGCCGCTTAATTGCCGGTTAAATCAGGGTAATTTTGCGTTTTCGAGTCGCTCGTTGTGACGAAGTTGTGGCCGACTCTGCCCCATTTCGATCACAAGTGTGGACCGGGGGTAAATTATGGCTCCGGGATGTCTAAAATTAACTGATTTTTTACGCGGGTCGGTAAGGATGATTAAAGTTACCATTCTCCAAACATTCGCCACGTCGGGGGTTCGTCATGCGTGTGCTTCTGATCGAGGAT
>DASQHO010000106.1:0-47755 GCA_035632055.1 Allostellaceae bacterium | reverse complement strand
CAGCGCGCCTTTGCGCTTCAGCCGGTCGAAGATGTCGGCCAGACGGCCGCTCAGGCTTTCGAACAAACCGGTCTCCAAATGCGTGCGCGGCCAGTGCGCGCAACGCGCGGACTGGCCTCCCCCCGTAAGGGGCAACAGGGCAAGGGCTCCCTGAAAGCGGCCCGAAACCTAGGCCCGTGGCCGTGTCCTGTCAACCGCGGCACCCGGCGCGCGTTCGGGGATTTTTGACGGATTCCGCCGCTTTTGACTGCCGCCCTTGCTTTATTTGCCCATGGGATTCGCCTATATCCCTGCCCATGCGCGGCACGCCCTTCATCAAGATGCACGGTCTCGGCAACGATTTCGTCGTGCTCGACGCGCGCGCGCAGCCGATCGCGCTCAACGACAAGGCCGCCGAGGCGATTGCCGCGCGGCACACCGGCATCGGCTGCGACCAACTCATCGTCATCGAGAAGCCGCAGCGTCCGGGCGCCGCCGCCTTCATGCGCATCCGCAATGCCGATGGCGGCGAGGTCGAGGCCTGCGGCAACGCCGCGCGCTGCGTCGCCGACCTGATCATGCGCGAGAACGGCGGCGACAGCGTCATGCTCGAAACGGCGGCCGGCCTGATCGCGGCGCGCGCCGCCGGTCCGGATCGCGTCGCCGTCGACATGGGCGAGCCGCGTTGGGGCTGGCGCGACATTCCGCTGGCGCGCGATTGCGACACCGATCATCTGCCGCTGACGCTCGGGCCATTGTCGGACGGAATTGCAACGAGCATGGGCAATCCGCACGCGACGTTCTTCGTGCGCGACGTTGGCGTCGTCGATATCGCCGTGCTCGGGCCGAAGCTCGAGCACGACAAGCTGTTTCCGCAGCGCGCCAACATCGGTGTGGCGCAGATTTTGGCGCGCGACAAGATCCGCTTGCGCGTGTGGGAGCGTGGCGCCGGCCTGACGCCGGCTTGCGGCACCGGCGCCTGCGCCGCGCTGGTCGCGGCGAGCCGCCGTGGGTTGACGGGGCGCAACGCCGAAATCGTCGCCGACGGCGGCACGCTTTCCATCGAATGGCGCGCCGATAATCATGTCGTCATGACCGGACCTGTTGCCGTGAGTTTCACGGGCACGATCGACCCCTCGCTGCTGCCGGCCTGATTATGCCGGCGCAGATCGTCACTTTTGGTTGCCGCTTGAACGCCTTCGAGTCTGAGGTGATGCGCCGCCATGCGGCTGCCGCCGGCCTCGACGACGCCGTCATAATCAACACCTGCGCGGTCACGGCCGAGGCCGAACGTCAGGCGCGTCAGGCGATCCGCAAGGCGCGGCGCGAACATCCGACCGCGCGCGTCATTGTTACCGGCTGTGCCGCGCAAATCGATCCGGCGCGCTATGCCGCGATGCCGGAAATCGACCGCGTCCTCGGCAACGCCGAGAAGCTCAAGGCCGAAAGCTGGTGCGATGATGCGCGTGTCGTCGTCGGCGACATCATGGCGGTGCGCGAGACCGCGTCGCATCTTGTCGACGGCTTCGAGCATCGCGCACGCGCCTTCCTCGAAGTGCAGCAGGGCTGTGACCACCGCTGCACCTTCTGCGTCATTCCGCTGGGCCGCGGTCCGAGCCGCTCGGTGCCGGCGGGCGCGGTCGTCGAGCAGGCGCGCGCGCTGGTTGCGAAGGGTTATCGCGAGCTGGTTCTGACCGGCGTCGACCTCACCGCCTATGGCGCCGATCTGCCGGGCAGTCCGTCGCTCGGATCGCTGGCGCGGCGCGTGCTGACCCTGGTGCCTGAGCTCGAACGGTTGCGCCTGTCATCGCTCGATCCGGCCGAGATCGACGAGACATTGTGGTGGCTCATCGCCGAAGAACCGCGGCTGATGCCGCACCTGCATCTTTCGCTTCAGGCCGGCGACGATATGATCCTGAAGCGCATGAAGCGCCGTCATACGCGCGACCAGGCGTTGGCCGTCGCGCGCCGCGCCCGCGATCTGCGGCCAGGCATCGCCTTCGGCGCCGATCTGATCGCTGGCTTTCCGACCGAAGACGAAGTGATGTTCACGCACACGCTCAACTTCGTCGGCGAAGCCGGCCTGGACTATCTGCATGTCTTTCCGTTCAGCGCCCGCGCCGGCACGCCGGCGGCGCGCATGCCGCAGCTACCCAAGGCATTGGTGCGCGAACGTGCGGCGCGGCTTCGGGCGGCTGGCGCGGCGGCGCTCGAACGTTCATTGTGCGCGCGCGTCGGCACCGACGCGCACGTGCTGATCGAGCAGCCGGGCTTCGGCCGCAGCGAGCATTACGCGCCCGTGACTGTCGCGTGCGACGCCGTGCCTGGCGCAGTCGCGCACGTGCGCCTGACCGGTGTCAACGCCGAGCGGCTGACCGGCATCGCAGCATGAGCAATGGATTGTTCGCCCGGCTTAAATCGGGGCTGGCGCGGTCTTCGCGCAATCTGACGGAAGGCATCGCCGGCGTCCTCACCAAGCGCAAGCTCGACGACGCGGCGCTCGACGCGCTCGAGGAAACCTTGATCGCGGCCGATCTCGGCACGCGCCTTGCGGCGCAAGTAGTCGAGCGGCTGCGCCACGAACGCTTCGGCAAAGAGGCCACCGATGCCGATATCCGCATCGTGCTCGCCGACGAGATTGCGCGCACGCTGACGCCGGCCGAAGCGCCGCTGGCGATCGACGACGAAGGCGCGCCGCGGCCGTTCGTCGTGCTGGTGGTCGGCGTCAACGGCGGCGGCAAGACGACAACCATCGGCAAGCTCGCCAAGCGCCTTCAGGGCGAAGGCAAGAGCGTGATTCTGGCCGCTGGCGACACCTTTAGGGCTGCTGCAACCGAACAACTTGCGATCTGGGGCACGCGCACCGGATCGCGCGTCATCGCCGGACCGGCGGGCGGCGATGCGGCCGGCCTCGCCTTCGATGCACTCGCCGCTGCGAAAAAGGACAAGGCCGACGTGCTGCTGATCGACACCGCCGGCCGGCTGCACAACAAGGCCAACCTGATGGCCGAGCTCGAAAAGGTCGTGCGCGTGTTGAAGAAGGCCGATGCCGCGGCGCCGCATGCCGTCCTGCTCGTCCTCGACGCGACCGTGGGCCAGAACGCCCAGGCGCAGGCGCAGGCCTTCGGCGACATGGTCGGCGTCACCGGGCTGGTGATGACCAAGCTCGACGGCACCGCCAAGGGCGGCGTGCTGGTGGCGATCGCCGAGGCGTTCAAGCTGCCGGTGCATTTCATCGGCATCGGCGAAGGCGCCGACGATCTGCGGCCGTTTGCCGCGAAGGATTTCGCGCGGAGCCTTGTCGGACTCGATTAAGCGCTGGCGCGGTCGAGCACTTGCGCCGGATGCAGGGCGTCGCGGCCAACGCCGTCGCCAATCTGGCAGCGGCACGAGATTCCTGCAGCGACGACGAGAGTGTCGGGCGATGCGGCGCGCACGTTCGGTAGCACCGATAGCTCACCAATCTTGAGCGACATGTCGTAATGCTCGGCCTCGTAGCCGAAGGCGCCGGCCATGCCGCAGCAGGTCGATTCAAAGGTCTCGATGGCGAGGCCAGGGATGAGCTTGAGCGCCGCCGCGCTCGCCGGTGCGGTGCCAAACGCCTTCTGGTGGCAGTGGGTATGCAATACCGCCTTGTCCGCAAGCGGCTTCAGCGCGAGCTTGAAACGTCCCGCCGTGGCCTCAACTGCGATGAACTCTTCGAACAACATTGAGGCCTTGGCGAGCGCGGTTGAATCCTCACCCGGCAGCAACGCCGGAAATTCGTCGCGCAGCGTCAGCAGACAAGACGGCTCAAGTCCGACGATGGGCACGCCGCGCGCGACAAAAGGCTTGAGCGCGGCAATCGTGCGCCGCGCCTCTTCCTTGGCTTCAACGGTCAAGCCGACAGACAAGAACGTGCGGCCGCAGCACAGCGGACGCTCGTCGCGCAAACTTGCGGGCACGACCTTATATTCGGCGCGCTCGAGCACACGGACGGCGACGCGCGCATTCTCCGGCTCGAACCACCGGTTGAAGGTGTCGGCGAAGAGCACAATCTCGCGGCCCTCTTTGGTGCTCGCTGCATCGACATAGGGTCGTCTGTGCCAGCGCGGCAGCTTGCGCCGCGCACTGAATCCGATGAGCGCTTCACTGAGCCGTGCCAATCCCGGCATGCGGTCGCGCAGATTGAGCAGCCAGCCGAGCCGCGACGCGAAGGGCGCATAGCGCGGCAGATAGGCGATCAAGCGCTCGCGCCAGGAAAGGCCGTGCGTCTTGCGGTACTGGCGCAGGAACTCGATCTTCATCCGCGCCATGTCGACGCCGGTCGGGCATTCGCGCTTGCAGCCCTTGCACGAAATGCAGAGTTCCATCGTCTCGCGCATCGGCGCGGACGTGAGCGCGCCGGGTCCGAGCTGGCCCGACAGCGCGAGGCGCAGCGTGTTGGCGCGGCCGCGCGTCAGATGCTGTTCATCGAGCGTTGCGCGATAAGACGGACACATCACGCCGGTGTCGCGCACGCGGCAGGCGCCGTTGTTGTTGCACATCTCGACCGCGCCGGCGAACCCGCCCCAATCCCTCCAGTCGAGCGCGGTGTCAATCAGCTGCGTCGAATAGCCCGGCTTGAATCGGAACAGCGAGCGGTCGTCCATCTTCGATGACCGTACGATCTTGCCGGGGTTCATTATGCCGGCGGGATCGAAGGCGTTCTTCACTTCCTCGAAGGCGCGCACCAGCCGCTTGCCGAACATCGGCTCGTGGAATTCCGAGCGCACCAATCCGTCGCCGTGCTCGCCCGAATGCGAGCCTTTGTATTCGCGCACCATGGCGAAAGCTTCCTCTGCGATGGCGCGCAGCTTCTTGACCTCGATCTCCTGCTTGAGGTTGAGCACGGGCCGCACATGCAGGCAGCCGACCGAGGCGTGCGCGTACCAGGTGCCGCTGGTGCCGTGTCTCTTGAACACCGCGTCGAGCCGCGCCGTGTAGTCGGGCAGGTCTTCGAGGGGCACGGCGCAGTCCTCGATGAAGGACACCGGTTTTCCGTCGCCTTTCATCGACATCATGATGTTGAGGCCCTGCCGGCGCACCGCCCACACCGCCGACTGAAACGCGTCGTCGACGATCTCGACCACGCTGCCGGCGTGGGCAAGCGTGCCCATCAGCTCGACCAGCTGCTTCAGGTCGCGGGCATTCTTGGCCGCGTCCTCGCCGGCGAATTCGACCAGTAGCAGCGCTTCAGGCTCGCCTTTGACGAAATGATCGACGGTGGCGCGGAACAGCGGAATGGCGCGCGCCAGCTCGATCATGGTGCGGTCGACCAACTCGACCGCCGCCGGCTTAAGCGCGACAATCGGCTTCGCCGCCTGCATCGCGCTGTAGAAGCTCGGGAAATGGCAGATGCCGAGGACGCGGTGCGGCGGGATCTGCTGGAGGTCGATCTCGATGGCGTTGAAGAAGGCGAGCGTGCCTTCCGAGCCGACCAGCAGATGCGCCATGTTGTGGCCGGCGTCCGCGATCATATCGAGGTTGTAGCCGCCGACCCGGCGCTGCACGTTGGGAAAGCGCGCGGCGATCTCGTCCTTCTCGCGGTTGTGCAGCGCGCGCACGAAGCGCACCAGATCACGGTAGCGCTCGGGCAGGGCGCGCTCATCGAAATTGCCGCCAATTTCGCCGAAGGTCGCGATCGTGCCGTCGGGCAGCAGCGCGTCAATCGCGCGCACGTTGTGCACCATGTTGCCGTAGCGCAGCGAGCGCGTGCCGCAGGAATTGTTCGCAGTCATGCCGCCGAGTGTGGCGCGGTCGCCGGTCGAAACATCGACCGGAAAGAACAGGCCCTTGCTTTTGAGATGGCGGTTGAGGCGGTCCATCACCAAACCGGGCTGCACGCGCGCGCGACGCCGCTCGACGTCAACGCCAAGCACCTGGTTCATGTACTTGCTGCAATCGAGCACCAGCGCGCGCCCGACGGTCTGGCCGCATTGCGACGTGCCGCCGCCGCGCGGCAAGAGGGCGATTCCTTCCTCGCGCGCAATCGCGAACGCGGCCGCCACGTCCTCGGCATCGCGCGGCACCACCACGCCGGTGGGCTCGATCTGATAGATCGAGGCATCAGTCGCATAGCGGCCGCGCGAAAAGGCGTCGAAAAGCACGTCGCCCTTAAGCGCGCGCCGAAGCCGGGTTTCGAGAGTCGCCGCCATCACTCGATTAGACGAGAACGCTGGCTGAAAAACCAGCGGCAGAAAGACCTTTGCGCGCAAAGGCGGCCATGCTTTTCTCGCCGCCATGCCGGTCATAGCCGAGCTGATCGACCTCTATCGCGCGGAAGGGATCGCAATCTCGACCGGGTTGCCGCCGCATCGTTTCGGCGGCTATGGCGGCGCGCCGTTCACGTGGTTTCTCAAAGACGGCAAGAGCCTGACGAACGGCCTCGGCATCGCCATGCAGGAGGTCTATCTACTCGAGCACCTGTTCGCGGCATTCCAGCCGCGCCGCGCGCTGGTCATCGGCAATGCCTTCGGCTGGAGCACGCTGGCGATCGCTGCGTTGCTCAAGGGCGGCCGCGTGGTCGCGCTCGATTCCGGCGCCGACCGCAACAGCCTCGAAGGCCTCGCGCTCACCAATCGCATTGCCGCCGCCGGCAAACTTCCGGCCAAGGCGGTGCGCGGCGAATCACCCCGCGACGTGGCCAGCATCGTCGATGCCGAGCTCGGCGGCCCAGTCGATTTCGCCTTCATCGACGGACTGCACACCAACGCGCAGGTGGTGCTCGATTACCAGGCGGTGCGCGCCAAAGCCGCGCCCGACGCGGTTTATCTATTCCACGACGTGCAAGAATTCGGTCTGGTGCCAGCGATCGACGAAATCGGCCGTCTCGCCGGCCGAGCGCCGACGATGTTGTGGGCGACTCAGTCGGGCATGGCGATCCTGTTCGATGCGGCGCAGCACCGGGCGCTCGCCGGCGCGGTCGCCGCCTTCGCGCCGCCGGAAACCGCGCTCGCGGTGGTACGCCAGGCGGCATGGGACCACCGCCACCGCCACCTCGCGCGCTGGCGGCGCAGCTTCAACAAACGCAAGGCACGGTTGCGCAGCCTTGTCGGAGGGAAATCGTCCGACTAGGCTCATCCCCAAGACGCGCGCAGACGCGAAGATTGGGGGAGACGCCATGGTTAGCCGTGGAAGCCGAACCGGGAAAAGCCGGTGGTTTGTGCTTTTCCTGATCAGCCTGATGTACCTCATCACCTATCTCGACCGGGTCAACATCTCCACCGTTGCGCCGGTCATCAGCAAGGAATTCGGCTTCGACAAGGCGACGATGGGCGCCATTTTCAGCGCTTTCGTCTGGAGCTATGCGCTCTGTCAGATTCCGGGCGGCTGGCTTGGCGACCGGTTCGGACCGCGCCGCGTGCTGACCATGATCGTTGCCTATTGGTCTGTGATGACGGCGCTGACCGCGGCCGCGACCGGCGCGGCCTCGTTCATCGCCCTCCGCTTCCTGTTCGGCATCGGCGAAGGCGGCGCGTTTCCGGTCGCGACCCGCTCGATGCAACTGTGGTTCCCGCGCCAGGAACGCGGCTTGGTGCAAGGCGTCTCGCACAGCGCCAGCCGTCTCGGCGCCGCCATCGCGCCACCGATCGTGGTGGCGATCATCGCGACGCTCGGCTGGCATTGGGTGTTCTACATCTGCGGCGCGATCGGCATTCTCTGGGCCGCGCTGTGGTACGGCTGCTATCGCAACTTGCCGGAAGAGCAGGAATCGGTGAGCAAGGAAGAGCTCGCCTACATCCGCGGCGTTGACGCCAATGGCAACATCAAGCCGCCACAGATCGAGAAGACCGCGAGCGTGCCGTGGGGGACGCTTTTCCGCTCGCCCAATATGTGGGCGATCATGTGCGCCTACTTCACCTACGTCTATTGTCTGTGGATCTTTCTCAGCTGGCTGCCGTCTTATCTGTTCGAGGCCCGGCATCTCACGCTGATCAAGGTCGGCATCTTTGCGTCGCTGCCGCTGTGGGCCGGCGTCATCGGCGACACGGTCGGCGGCGTGGCGGTCGATCAATTACTCATCAAGACCGGCAACACCAAGCTCGCGCACCGCACTGTCGCCATCGTCGGCATGCTCGGCTGCGCGGCGTGCATCGTGCCGGCGGCGTTGGCGACCAACGCCTATGCCGCCATCGCCTGCCTCACCGGCGCGATGTTCTTCCTCGAATGCACCATCGGCCCATCCTGGGCGGTGCCGATGCATGTCGGCGGCAAATACTCGGGCACGGTATCGGGCGTGATGAACATGGCCGGCAATATCGGCGGCGCGCTATCGCCACTGGTCTTCGGTGTCCTGGTCCAACTTGGTTCGTGGGTGGCGCCCTTTGTCGTCGCCGCGTGCCTGCTTGTCTTCGGTGCGGCGGTGTGGGCGTTCTGGCTCGACCCGGAAGTTTCGGTGCTCGAGAAGAGGTCCGCCGCTGGATAAGAAAAGCTTAGCCGTTCGTTGCCCAGTCCTATTGTGCATAGGAGCCGCACCACAACTGGGCCTTGCGACTCGCGGGTAAATCCGGGCAAATTCCTCGCCTCTTTCGCTCAGGAGCTTTGATCATGGCGTTTCGCAGCGGCCGGCATTTGCTGCAGATCCCCGGCCCGACCAACGTGCCGGATCGCGTCTTGCGCGCGATGGACCAGCCGCTCATCGACCATCGCGGCCCGGAATTTCCGGCGCTGACCAAGGCGATCGTCGCCGGCCTCAAGCGCGTGTTCAAATGCACCGGTCCGGTGGCGATCTTTCCATCGTCGGGCACCGGCGCGTGGGAGGCGGCGATTCTCAATACGCTGTCGCCGGGCGACAAGGTGCTCGCGTTCGAAACCGGGCAATTTGCGACGCTGTGGCGCAATCTGGCGCAGCGCCACGGTATCGTCGTCGATCTGATTCCGAGCGACTGGCGGCATCCCGCCGATCCGGCGCAATTCGAAGCCAAGCTCGCCGCCGACAAGAACCATGCGATCAAGGCGGTGCTCGTGCTGCAGAGCGAAACCTCGACGGGCGTGGCGAGTGACATCGCCGGCGTTCGCCGCGCCATCGACCGTGCGCGGCATCCCGCGTTGTTGCTGGTGGATACCATTTCATCGTTGGCGATTCAGGATTTCCGGCACGACGAATGGGGCGTCGATGTCGCCGTCGGCGGCTCGCAGAAGGGCCTGTTGCTGCCGCCGGGACTGAGCTTCAACGCCATCTCGAAGAAGGCACTCGCCGCCAGCAAGTCGGCGAAGCTGCCCAAGTCCTATTTCGACTGGCAGCCGATGGTCGACGCCAACGACAGCGGCTATTTTCCCTACACGCCGGCGACGCTGATGTTCTTCGGTCTCAAAGAAGCCATCGCGATGCTCGACGAGGAAGGGCTCGACAACGTTTTCGCCCGGCACGATCGCCTTGCCGAGGCGACGCGGCGTGCGGTGCGCACCTGGGGCTTGGAGATCCAGTGCGCCGATCCCAAAGCCTACACGCCGAGCCTCACCGCCGTGCGGGTGACCGATGGCATCAATGCCGACGACGTGCGCAAAACGATCCTCGAACGGTTCGACATCGCGCTCGGCGCCGGTCTCGGTAAAGTGGCCGGTAAGGTCTTCCGCATCGGTCATCTCGCTTACATCAACGAAACGCAGCTGCTCGGCACGCTCGCCGGCGTCGAGCTCGGTTTGGCCGCGTCCGGCGTGCCGATCAAGCGCGGCGGCGTCGACGCGGCAATGGATTATCTCGGCGGCAACACGCTGGCCGCAGCGGCACCATCGATGGCGGCGACACATCGTTGAGGCGAGCCAAGAGCGGCTCGCCGCTCTGCTGATCCAAGCGCGGATTTCCGGCCAACGCATCGGCGATCTCCCGGCCGAGCTCGCGCCATCCGACGAGGCGGCGGCTTACGCGCTGCAGGATATGATCGTCGACAAGCTGCGCGTGCGCGTCGCGGCGTGGAAGGTCGGCGCTGCCAGTCCGGTGTCGCGTCCGTCCTGCGCGCCGATCTTTGCCGGCCATGTCGTGAAAAGTCCGGCGCATCTTTTGGCGCTGCGCGACGGCGTCAACGGCGTCGAAGCGGAGCTCGCTTTCCGCGTCGGCCGCGATCTGCCCGCCCGGGCGGAGCCGTACAGCGAAGACGAAGTCTGGCAGTCGCTCGACAGCCTGCATGTCGCCATTGAGTACCTCGACTCGCGCTTTCGCGACCGGCTAACGGCGCCCGAATTCGCGGTGCTGGCCGACAACATCTCGAACGGTGGTTTCTGCTGGGGCGAGGCAGTTGCGAATTGGCGGGAGGCCAATTTGGCCAAGCCCGAAGCGCAATTGATGATCGATGGCGTGGTCGCGGCCAAGGCAGTTGGTGGCAATACGGCCGGCCATCCCAGACGCCTGGTCGCCTGGCTGGCCAATCACTTGGCACAGCGCGGCCGGCCGCTGACCGCCGGAACCTTCGTGACCACGGGCAGCCATACCGGCCTGTGCGTCGCACTGCTGCGCGCGCCGGTGATCGCCCGCTTCGCCGGGCTGGGCGAGGCACAACTGACCCTCGTCGGCGCGTAAGGTACCCTCTTATTTTGGCTGTACAGGCTGTTTACCGATCTTTAACCATAATTTACGAGTATTTATCACGCTTGCCGCTGGCTCGGGCGGCGCGGATACTTGGCCAGCGAGAAGCATTGTGCGGGATTTCTCTGTGAGCGAGACGCCGGTCCCGAAGCGCCAGACGGTCGTAATTGTCGACGACCGCGCCACCAATCTCAAAATTCTCGAGCGCCTCGCCCAAACCCTCGACGAGGTCGACGTCCGGCTTTTCGATCATCCGCAGCGCGCGCTCGACGACGCCGCGTGCTCGCCGCCCGATCTGGTACTGACCGATTTCAACATGCCGGATCTCGACGGCGCGGCCTTCATCCGCCGTTTTCGTGAAATCGCCGCCTGTGCGGATGTGCCGGTGATCGTCGTCACCGCCTACGAGGATCGCGATTTGCGTTACAAGGCACTCGAAGCCGGCGCCACCGATTTCCTGCTGAGTCCGGTGGATCATCACGAATTCCGCGTGCGGTCGCGTAACCTGCTCACCATGCGCCGGCAGCAGTTGATGTTGCGCGCGCGCGCCTCGTCGCTCGAAGAGAAAATCGTCGCCGACGCCCGCCGCCACCGCGACGCGCTGCGCGAAAGTCACGAGCTGCTGCTGCGCGTCATCGATGCGGTGCCATTGGCGGTTGTCGCGACCGACCGCGACGGCCGTTACGTTTTCGTCAACGACTGGTTCGCACGCAGCATTGGCAAGCCGCCGGCTGCAATCATCGGCCAGACGCCGGTGGCGGTGAGCGCCGATCCGTACGCGCAGGAATCGATGGAGCGCGATCGCCGCATCATCGCCGGCCTCGAAGCCGACGGCTCTTTCGAGCACAACGTGACCATGCCCGATGGCGAGGAGCGCGTCGTGCTCAGCAGCAAGGCGTTGCTGCGCGATACTTCGGGCCGGCCGATGCTCGTGGTGAGTGCCGCGCTCGACATCACCTCGCGCAAGGAAGCTGAGCTTGCGTTGATCGCCGCCAAGGAAGAGGCGGAACTGGCCAGCCGCAGCAAGTCCGAATTCCTCGCGAATATGAGCCACGAGCTGCGCACGCCGCTCAACGCCATCATCGGTTTTTCGCAAGTCATGGCCGACGAGGTGATGGGCCCGCTGGGCAGCTCGCGTTACACCGGCTATGCCCGGGACATCTGCGCCTCGGCACAGCATCTCCTGGGCATCATCAGCGACATTCTCGACGTGTCGAAGCTGGAGGCCGGCAAGCTCGAGCTCGACGAGTCGGATGTCGAGTTGCCGCAGATCGTCCGCGACGTGCTCCAGCTCGTCGCCGAGCGCGCCCGCGCCATCGATATCACCATCGCAACCGATCTGCCGCCGGATCTGCCCTGGCTGCGCGCTGACGGGCTCAAGCTCAAGCAAGTGCTGCTCAACCTGGTCACCAACGCGATCAAGTTCAGCCACGGCGGCGGTCGGGTCGAACTCGCGGCGCGTTATGATGCCGGGGGGTTCGAGATCACTGTCACCGATCACGGCATTGGCATGGACGCGGTCGAAATGCAGACCGCAATCACCCGTTTCGGCCAGGTTGCAAGTACCTGGAGCCGGCGTCACGCCGGCACCGGCCTCGGCCTGCCGCTGGCCATCGGCCTGGTCGAGTTGCATGGCGGCCGGCTGAGCATCGAAAGCCGCAAGGACGCAGGCACGACGGTACGGGTCGGCCTGCCGGCCGGTCGCGCCCTGGCGGTTGCCGCGCCGGCCAGTGTGTGAGCCCCTAGTTATCGTTATCTTTAGTCTGCAGACCACCTAGGCATAGATTTTTTGGCGTCTGCGCGGCAGAATCACGATTCGACCCCATCGGGGATCGGGGGAAGGGTCGGATCAGGCCGCATGAGCGAACGGCTGGAGCCAGCAAGCGCGTCCGCCGGGCGCGAGGGACACAAAGGCCGCGGCGTCACCATCGCGCTTGCCACGTTTGCCGTGGCGGCGCCGTTACTGCTGGCGGCGGTCGCCGTGTTCCGGCTTGGCGATGCTGTCGATCCAGCGATTGCGCTCCTGGCTCTCGCGCTTGTCTTGCTCGGACCGGGCCTCGCTGCGGTGGTCGTCGCAGTCAAGGGCATGGCGACCGTCAGCGCAGCGCTTGCCGCCATGCGCGAACCCGAGCCGCAACAAGCGGTCGTGCGAATCTTCTTCACTGGCGTCGTGCTGAGCTATCTCGCCGTGCTTGCCGGACTTGGTGTCGGCGTGTCGACGCTGCTGCCGCTGCTCGCGGTCGACATTCCCGGCATCCTCGTCGCCTGGCTGCTGTTCGTCCACTTGATGGCCAATCCACCGGCGGCGTCGGCACGGCGGCTCGCCGCCATGCTGAGCGACGTCGTATTCGTGTCGGTGTTCCTGCACGTCGGCGCCGGCTTCGCCGCGCCGTGGTTCGCGATCTATCTCTGGATCATTTTCGGCTTCGGCTTCCGCTATGGTTTGCGTGAACTGGCCATCAGCGCCGTACTGTCAGTGGTTGCGTTTGGCGCCGTGGTAGCGACGACGCCCTATTGGCAGGCGCGACCGGCGGAATCGGCTGGCGTCTATGTTGCGCTGGCACTGCTGCCGAGCTACGCAGCGACGCTGGTGCGCCGGCTGCATGTAGCGCGCGCCGCCGCCGAGGAAGCCGCCGCCGCGAAGAGCCGCTTTCTCGCGGTGATGAGCCACGAGCTGCGCACGCCGCTCAACAGCTTCATCGGCATGGGCGCGCTGTTCGCGCGCACCAACCTCGACGCCGAGCAGCGCGACATGCTGGCAACGATGCGGTTGTCGGCGCAGACGCTGCTCGGCCTAATTAACGATCTGCTCGACTTGTCGAAACTCGAAGCGGGCAAGCTGCGGCCGGCGCTCGAAAGCTTCGCCTTGCCCGAGTTGTTGGGCGGCGTTGTAGCGTTGGTCAAGCCACAGGCCGAGGCCAAGCAATTGGCGCTCACGCTCAGCATCGATCCGCGCCTGCCGATGGGCTATCGCGGCGCGCCGCTGCAGCTGCGCCAGGTGCTGATCAACCTGGTCGCCAATGCGATCAAGTTCACGGCGCGCGGCCGTATCGCGTTGACGGCATCGTTCGTCGAGCGCGCGGAAGGGCGGGTTTGTCTACAAATTGCGGTCAGAGACGAGGGTGTCGGCATTCCACCCGAAGCGCTCGACCGGATTTTCGAGGTATTCACCCAGGCGGACGAGTCTGTCGCTCGCCGCTTCGGCGGCACCGGTCTCGGTCTGGCGATTTCCAAGCAGCTCGTCGAGCTGATGGGTGGAACGATCGCGGTGACGAGCGAGCCGGATAAAGGTTCGACCTTCACCGTAACGCTGACGCTCGAGCCCGACGCGTCGGCGCCTGCCACGGCGCCGGAACTTGCCGGCCGCAGCCTGGCGCTGGTTTCGGCCGATAGCGATTTGGCGGCGCTGGTCCAAGAGCGTGTGCGTTCCTGGCATGGCGAGTTGCACTGGCACCGCGACGAACCGGCGGCGTTAGCCGACCTCGAATCCGGCGGCGAGCGTCTGGCGCTGATCATGCTCGACGGCCGCACCAATCCGATGGCGGCGCTCGCGTTCGCCCACCGCATCACGAGTGAACGGGCCGAGCCACCGATCGTGGTCTTCATCGCAGCTGAACGGGGCAGCGAGGCAGTCGCCGGTATCGGCGCGGCCGAGCTCGCCGCCGTGATCGAAGCGCCAGTGCGGCCCGAACCGCTCGCCAGCGCGTTGATGAGCGCGCTGGCGAGCGATGTGCGCCAGCGCCGTGTCGAAACCGCGCCGGCAGCAATGCCGCTCATGTCCGCGCCGTCGACAACCATCGCGGTCGCGCCTACATCGCCTTCGCTGACGCCCCCGCGGCCGGCTCAGTCACTGAGGATGCTGGTCGCCGACGACAATGCTGCCAACTGCAAGATCCTCAAGAAAGTACTCGAAATGGCAGGCCACCAGGCGGTGGTCGTCGGCGACGGCGAAGCCGCGCTAGCCGCGCTAGAACGCGACCGGTTCGACCTGGCGCTACTCGACATCAATATGCCGGACGTCACCGGCTACGAGATCGCCAAGCTCTACCGTATGAGCCATGTCGGCGAATGGCGGCTGCCGATTGTCGCGCTCACCGCCGACGTCACCAGCGAGACCGAGCGCCTCTGCCGCGAAGCCGGCATGGACGCGGTCCTGACGAAGCCGATGGAGCCGGCTCAGCTGCTTGCGGCCTTGACCGACATCTATGCCAAGGCAGGAGCCGCAGAACGCCGCCCGATCTTCGCGCCGCAGGTGGTGACTCCGATATCGGTGCATCCGCGTTTCGTGGCCGATGCCGGCGCCGTGGTCGACGAGCAGACGTTCGTGGCGCTCAAGGATCTCGGCGGTAGCGAGTTCGTCGCCGATGTGGTCGACACCTTTCGCAAGGATGCGCGCCGCCTGGTCGAAGATTTGCGTGCGGCGGTCGACCGCGGCGATCTGCGCGACTTCCGCGAGGTCACCCATTCGTTACGCAGCGGCGCCGCCAATGTCGGCGGCGTGCGCTTGTGCGAGACGCTGACCGCAATGCGCGAGGTCACCGCCAATGATCTATCCCGCACCGGGCCCGCCTATTTCGACAAGATCGTCACCGAATTCTCGCGCCTCGACGCCAGCCTCGAGCAGATGACACGTGCCGAACGCCACGGCTGAGTCAAAAACACCACGATCCTTACGGTTGTATCGCGTGCGCGTGCGCTTCTAAGCTTACGGCATGAATGTCGCGGTCCCGTCGCTGGAGGCCTGACGCCGTGGTTGCCATTCCGCGTTATCGCGCCTATGCCGGAACGGCGCTGCTGTCCGCCGGCTTCCGCCCGTTCTTTCTGCTTTCGTCCGCCTGGGCGGCGCTGGCCGTGCCGCTCTGGCTGATATTTTTCGCCGGCGTCGGCGCCGTGCCGACCCTGTTGCCGCCGCCGATCTGGCATGCGCACGAAATGATCTACGGCTATGCCACGGCGACAGTTGCTGGGTTCCTGTTGACGGCAATTCCGAACTGGACCGGACGCATGCCACTGCAGGGCGTGTCGCTCGCCGCACTCGCCATATTGTGGATCGCCGGCCGCATCGGCGTGCTGTTGTCGGCGGAGATCGGCGCGGCGGGCGCGGCGTTACTCGATCTGGCGTTTCCGGTCGCCTTCCTTGCCGCAGTTGCGCGCGAAATCGCCGCAGGGCGGAATTGGCGCAATTTGCCAATGGTAGCGGCATTCATGCTGTTGCTGGCAGGAAACATTTTGGTGCACGCCGACGCGTTTGGTTGGGCATCGACCGGCGAGCTCGGCGACCGCATCGGCATTGCAACTTTGCTGATGCTGATCAGCCTCGTCGGCGGCCGCATTGTGCCGAGCTTCACGCGCAACTGGCTGACCAAGCAGCGGCCGGACGGTGCCCGACCGGCGTCGTTCGGTTGGGCCGATCGCGCCGGGCTCGGCTTTACCGCGATTGCGCTCCTTACCTGGGTTGCGGCGCCGGACGCGGTGGTGACGTCTGCGCTCGCTCTCCTTGCCGCTGCAGCGCAGGGTATTCGCTTGGCGCGCTGGCGCGGTGCCGGCGCCTGGCGCGAGCCGTTATTGTGGGTGCTACATCTCGGCTATGGTTGGCTCGTCCTCGGATTCCTGCTCTTGGCCGTAAACGGCATCGTGCCGCTGCTGCCGGCGACGGCGGCGCTGCATGCGTTTACCGTCGGCGCCATCGGCACGATGACGCTCGCGGTGATGACGCGCGCCTCTCTCGGTCACACCGGACGAACGCTGACCGCTGGACGCGGAACGACAACGATTTACGTTCTTGTCACCATAGCAGCGTTACTGCGCCTGCTGGCGCCGCTGGCTGGCGCGCAATATTTTCTGACGCTGAGTCTCGCCGGCGCAGCATGGAGTGGCGCCTTCGGACTGTTCGTTGTGCTCTATGGTCGGCCGCTGCTGACACCAGGTGTCGCCGCCGTTACCGTGCGGGCGCCCTAATGGCGCGCCAACCACGTGTGCAGATGAAACGGGCTTACGAGCCGCCATCACCGCGCGACGGAACGCGGGTTCTCGTCGATCGCCTGTGGCCGCGCGGCGTGCGCAAAGCTAAGGCGCGCATCGACCTCTGGCTTAAGGACATCGCGCCGAGCACAGAGCTGAGGCAGTGGTTTGGTCACGATCCCGCGCGCTGGAGCGAATTTCGTCGACGCTATCGCGCCGAGTTGAAGCGGCAACCGGAGGCGCTGGCCCAGCTGCGGATGCTGGCGCGGCAAGGGCGCATCACGCTCGTCTTCGGCGCACGTGACGAACGTCGCAACCAGGCCGTCGTCTTAAAGGAATTGCTCGCGGGCCGGTCGGCTACGCGCGCACGCCGCGCCGCTCCTGCGCGGTGACCAGCCGTTCCATCCGCTTAAGGTCGGACTCTTCGAGCTTGAACGCGGCTTCGACCCAAAGATCGGCAATACGCGTCATCTCTTCGAAGGTCACCGGATTGACCAGCCGCCGCGCGCGGTACATAGCGCGTTGCGCCGCGTAACGGCGCTCGCGCCGGCCGATGAAATCGTAGAACGCCTGCATGCCCTGGCCGTCGGCGGCCAGGACGTCGACGACGCCGAGCGCATGCAGCTGCTCGGCCGTGTAGATCTCGCCGCTCATGATCAAACGCTCGGCGATACCCGGCGCGATACGGCGTGCGAGGAAGCTATAGGCGCCCATGCCGGGGAACAGATTGAACAGGATTTCCGGCAGGCCGAACTTGGCGCCGCGCTCGGCGACGATCAGGTTGGAGCTCAGCACCGCTTCGAAACCGCCGCCGAGCGCATCGCCCTGCACCAGGGCAACCGAAATCACCGGCAAGTCGAAGCCGAGCCCCGTGGCGTTGGTAAAGCCGATCTCGCAGCAGCTGTGCGCATAGCGGCGCAGCGCGGCGCGGTCGCGGTTGCGGATCAGGGTCGAGAACAGCTCGAGGTCACCGCCGAGGTTCCAGATTTGCGGCGTGCGCGAGCCGAGCACCAGATAGCGCAGCGGCGGCTCGCCGACGACGCGGTCGCCGAACAGGCCGCGCACCAGGCGCTGAATTGCCTGTGCCTCGCGCAGCAACGCCGGCGTGAAGCACGGCCGGCCGGCGTACTTGAAGTAGCAGAACAGAATCTTTTTCGTGCGGTCGTATTCGAGCTCGAATTCACGGAAGCGCTGGCCGGCGATTGCGGCTTCGACGGGATCGGGCAACTGCGCGATGTCGGCGCCGCGCGCTGCCGCGAGGCGGTCCTGCACGAGATCAGCGAGCTGCGTAACCGTCGTCATGTCGTCCCCCGGTTCTCCGGAAAAGGCGATCCCCGCGTTACGGCCGCAGGAACGTGGTTAAGCTATGATTAATTTCCTAAGTAAATCAAGGAGTTTTTAACCACTCTTTAAGTATAGACTCAACCATAACTAGTGGTTCTTGGGCGCGGAACCGCTAGCGGTTTGGTCACGACGAGTCGCCGCGGTCACTCGCTGGTGTCGTCGAACCGCACTATCCTGCCGCTCTCCGCCCAATTCCCAAGCCTCAACGCAGGAGCCTTGCCTTGGACGGTCTGGTCTCGCGCCGCACAGTCGTTAAAGGAATCGCAGCCGGTGTGCCGCTGGCGGCGATCCTCGCCGATCCGAAACTCGCGCGTGCGGTTGCGCAGACGCTCGAGCCGGTCTCGATTGTCACCGAGGGCGGACGCAAGGTCATCGGCGCTCTTGCGATTCCGGCGAAGACGCCGGCGCCCGCGGTGCTCGTGATCCACGAATGGTGGGGCCTCAATGACCAGATCAAGTCGGTCGCTGCTGAGCTGGCCGCGAACGGCTACCTCGGCCTCGCGGTCGATCTTTTCGACGGCAAGGTCGCGACAAACGAAGATGAGGCGGCGCGACTATCGCAGAGTGTCGGCGCACATCCGGATGCGGCGATCGATACGCTCAAAAGCTGGATCATCTGGCTCAAACGCAATCCGCGTTGCGACGGCCACGTGGCGACGTTGGGCTATTGTTTCGGCGGAGGCTGGTCGCTCGACGCTTCGCTGGCGGCGCCGGTCGACGCCACGGTGATCTATTACGGCAACGTTCGAAAATCCGCGGATGAGCTGCGCGCACTCAAGGGACCGCTACTCGTGCATTACGGCCTGCAAGATCAATATATCACCACGTCCATGGTCGAAGGTTTCGAAGCTGAAGCGCGCAAAGCAGGCAAGAGCGTGACGGTCTACGCCTATGACGCGAACCACGCCTTCGCCAATCCGACTGGCGCCAGTTTTCCTTACATCAAAGACGCGGCCGACCTTGCCTGGACGCGGACGATCGCATTCCTGAAAGCCAACGATAAATAACGGCGCCGCCGCGAGAGGATGGCGCGAGAGGGAGCCGTGTTCGAAGGCTTTACGCGGACCATAATCGAGACCGGCGGCGCGCGCATTGCCACCGTCCATGGCGGCGAGGGCCCGCCAGTGTTGCTGATGCACGGCAATCCATTCACGCACGTGTCGTGGCACCGGGTCGCGCCGGCGCTCGCCAAGAACTTCACCGTGGTGTGCACCGATCTCCGCGGCTACGGGGAATCATCGAAGCCCGAACCGATCGCCGACCACGCCAACTATTCGTTCCGTGCCATGGCGCAGGACAATGTCGAGGTGATGGCCAAGCTCGGCTTCGCGCGTTTCGCCGCTGCCGGTCATGATCGCGGTGCGCGCGTCCTCCATCGCATGTGCCTCGACCATCCGGACACAGTCACGCGCGCGGCGATCATCGACATCGTTCCGACACATTACCTGCTCAACCACGTATCGCGCGCTTGGGGTCTGTTCTCGTGGCACTGGTTCTTCATGGCGCAGCCTTACGATCTGCCCGAGCGATTGATGCTCGCCGATCCCGAGTTCTATCTGCGCAAGAAGCTGAGCAAAGGGCCCGAGGGCATGGCGTTCTTTGCGCCCGAGGCGTTTGCGGAGTATTTGCGCTGCTTCAAAAATCCGGCAACGGTCCGCGGCATGTGCGAAGATTATCGCGCCACTTTCGGCGTCGACCTCACCATGGATGAGGCGGACTTCGCTGCCGGACGCCGGATCGATTGTCCGGTGCTGCTCTTATGGGGCGCAACCGGCGGCGTCGGCCGCAACCATCAACCGCTGGCGATTTGGCGCGACTATGCCAGCAATATCAGCGCCGCCGAGGCGTTGCCGTGCGGTCACTACGTGCCCGAGCAATGTCCGACAGAGACTGCGGCGGCGCTGCAGGCGTTCTTCGCGACCTAGCCCCGCACCCGCGCCTGATCGGACATCTTCGCCTCCGCCAGCGCCTGAACCGCGGAATAGGTCAGATGCGTTTCAACCATGCCGCCTTGCAGTGTCTTCAGCGTCCAGAGGCGTTCCTTCATGCCCTTTCCGGCGAGGTGGATAATACCAAGTTCGCGGTGCGGCTCATGCGGCTCAACCACTCGGTTCCGTTCGGCGTCGAACATCGGCGTGCCCTTGCCGCAGAACCAGTTGCAATAGGCCGGCAGCAGCGTCACCGGAGCGCCTTGCGCGAACACCGTGCGATTGAGCGATGTCTGGTCCGCCAGGAAGAAGCTGATATTGCCCGCGTAGGCGCGCGGATTGATCCGGAACCGCTGCAGCGCACGCGCATAGTTGTCCGACCACAGCTGCCAATGCGGCGCATCGCTCCTGAGCGCGAAGACGCCGTTGTTGAGGATGACGTTGCGGCCATAACGATAGCCCTCGCGCCAGCCGAAGGCCCAGGCAAAAGCCTTCTGGTTTTGGCCCCAAAATTTTGGTCGCTTATGGATAGTCCAGTAGCCGCGGTCGATCTCGGGCACGATCGCGAGGTTGCCTCGCGCCGCGCCACGGATGAATAGCTCGAGTACTTTGGCGTCCTGTACCCAGCAATCGGCGTCGATCCAGAGATAAATATCGTAGCCGGGAAAGTGCCGCGGCAGGTGCGGTCGTGCGGTCATTGCTTTCCGGCTGTTGGGCACGTGCGCCCGCTGCGGGTAGACGAGATCCCAGCCGGGGTCATGCACCGTGGCCCCCATCTCCGTCGTTAATGTGCTGCGCTCCACGTCAGTGAGGCCGACATCCAGAATTGAAAGAGGCGGAAGTTTATTGCCGAATCCACGTCGCAACGATGCAAGCAGATCGCTCAGCAGCCCGAAATAACCGGTGTTGGCGGCGGTGACGATGGTGACCGAGGGACCGCGCGCCACAAACGCAACCTTTCGCGGGAAGACGCTGCGGCTCTCTTACCGCCTTCCCGCCATGGCCGGCAAGGGCGGGCGCTCAGTGCCCCCCGCCCACCGCCACGCCGCCCGGTGCGTCGAAAATATCCGGCGTTGGCCGGCCTTCGACGATGATCAGGCCGGACAGGCCGCGTTCCATGCGCGCCAGGGCGTGATCTACCACGACGTAACGGCCCGGCACCGGCATCTTGAAGTCGACGACGACGGCGCCACCTGGCGGTACCGGCACCGTCTGGATGCCGCGCAGCGGCGGGCTGGTGAGGCCGCCGAAATCGTAAACCTTGTCGAAAATGGTGCCGATCACGTGGAAGGCCGAGGTGAAGTTCGGACCGCCGTCACCGAAAAAGATGCGCGCGGTCTCGCCTTTCTTCATCACCATCGGATGGAGCTTGGTCAGTGCGCCAACCGAGCCGTTGAGGACGAAATACTCCGGCCGCTCGGCCAGCAGCTTCTCGACACTGAACTCCTGGCTGCCATGCTGGCCGAACGCGCCGTCGGTATAGATCTCGCCCTGCATGACGTAGAACTCATGGTCGACCTTGGGGAGGCCGCCTTCGGGCTCGACCAGGATCAGCCCATACATGCCATTGGCGATGTGCTCAGCCACCATCGGCGTCGCGCAATGATAAACGTAGAGCCCGGGGTAAAGCGCCTTGAAGCGGAAGAATTTCTCGCCGCCGGGATCGACCTGCATCGCTGCCGCGCCGCCGCCGGGACCGGTGACGGCATGGAAGTCGACCGAGTGAATCATCGAGCTGTTGGCATCGTTCTTCAGATGCACCTCGACCATGTCGCCGATGCGCACGCGAATGAACGGGCCCGGTACTTTGCCGTCGAAGGTCCAGTAATCAAAGGTCGTGCCTTCGGCCAGTCGGCCCTCGACTTCGATGGTCTGCAGATCGACGCGGACGGTGGTCGGCTTGCGGTTGCCTATCGGCGGCGGCAGATCCGTCGGATCCCGCGAGATGTCGGCTTGCGCGACGGTCGGCGCGGCCGGCTTAGCGGTGACCGTAAACTTGCCCTCCATGCCGGCCAACCGATGGCCCGGCGCGCTGCAGAAGTAGGTGTAATCGCCGGGCCTGCCGGCCGGAACCACGATCGTTGTGCTGGCGCCTTTGCCGATGACGCGCGGCGATTTGACGCCCTGGTCGGGGAAGGTGATGTCGTGCTCGGCGCCTTCGCCGTTGATCAGCGTCACCTGGACGGTCTGTCCTTCGGCCGCGGTCAGCGTTGGATTGACCTTGCCGTCGATCGCGCCACCGATACCGACGAACACCATGCGGCCTTCGGCGATGCCCGAACGCAACGTATAAGTGACATCGGCGACGCCGCTCGACGGAGCCACTGCGGTGCTTGCCTTGGCTGGCGATTTCGCCGGTGGTAGCGGGCCGCCGGCTGCCGCCGCCAGGAACGCGACGACGTCATGCCGGTCCGTTTCGGATTTGAGGCCGGGGAACGGCATGCGATTGCCCGGCACGACCTTCGCCGGATCCGCCAGATAGGCGTCGAGCGTCACGGCGTCCCAGACGATGCCGGCATGCTTCATCGAGTCCGAGTAGTCAAAGCCTTCCAGCGATCCTGCGTGGCGGCCGATGAGTTTCGTCAGGCTGGGTCCGACGAGGGTCTTGCCCGGCTCGAGCGAATGGCACGCCTGGCATTTCTGGAAAACGCGGCGGCCGTTTTCGACATCGCCGGTGTCGGACGACACGGCGGCGGCGACGAGCCTAACCGGCGGTACGGCCGCGGTCGTGCCATCGGTCAGCGAGCCAGCGTGAAGGTGCGAATCGCCAATATCGGCAAGCGCAACCTGGACCTGGGTCGGCGAAGCGGCGAATTCTGGTGCTGGTGCTGCTGGGGTTTGGCTGGCTATGGCCGGAGTTGCAGGCGGCGCTGGTACGAACATCGCCGCCGGAGTCTCGGACATATGGCCGCCTGGCGGATGCGCCGCCAAAACTGTAATCAATATGAATGCGGTGATGGCAAGAAAGGCGAAAAATCCATGACGCATGATCGGACCCGCTGATTTTGCGGGCCGATAGGACACGGCCACGGACCGTGCGGACCATGATCTGAATCAAATCGTCAGCGTCGTAGCGGTTATTACGTATGACGCCTGTGGCTTAACCGCGACGAACGCGTTCATACGAACCAATGGTTACCGCTTGTTCAATAAGCGCCTTTTGGCAAGTTTGCACAAAATTCCGGCGATGGCGCGCCCGGAGAGATTCGAACTCCCAACCCCCAGATCCGTAGTCTGGTGCTCTATCCAGTTGAGCTACGGGCGCCGCGACGGCATTCATGCCGCTTAAATCGGGGCGCAAGCTAGCGGCATCAAGGGGCAATGGCAAGCCGCCCTGCCGCGCCATCGCCGGCCACGAACGGTTGCTAAACGCTTGTCGGAGTTAGCAGCGTTGCGTAAACTACGAGAGCGTAACGGGGGCAATTCCGACATGTCGATTCGTGCGAGCCACTGCGCTATTCTTGCGACGGCATTGCTGCTTGGCGGCTGCGCCTATGCTGACGATCTCTTCGGAACGAACTGGTCCGGCGAACATTCCACGGTGACGGCCGCGCCGCCGGCTCAATCTGCCACCTACTCGGTTCCCCCGTCGCAAGCCGAATTGAATCCGCAGCCGACGAATGCGGCGCCGGTGACGGCCAGCGCGGGCGCGTCGACCGGCACGGTTGTCGGCCAAAAGGTGCAAAGCCTGCGCAGCGATCTCGACCGGTTGAAAGGCGACGTCGCCCAGCGCGAACAGGACCTCGCTACCGCCCGTGCCTCGGTCCAGCGCGACTCCCAGACCTATTTCGGCACAGTGGCGCGGATCAACTCGCGCCTGCAAACCGGTACGACGCCGGGCAACCCGAACCTCATCGCCGAATGGAATCAGGCGCAAACCTCGCTTGACCGAATCAACGGTGATATCGGCCAGCTCAACCGCATTTCGACCCAGACGGCCGCGGATTCGTCGTTTGCGTCCTACCTGACCAACGCAACCCAGGCAGCGTTCTCGCTGCAAGGTGCGGTCGAGGAAGACCATCGCCAGCTCACTGCGATCCAGAGCGAGGTTGACGCGACGACCGTCAAGCTCGATGGGTTGCTAAACAACGTCAGCGACGAGATCGCTCGGCAGAGCAACTATGTCGCCAACGAACGCGACAACCTCGTGACGCTGTCGCAAGCGATCAAGAACGGCCGCCTCTTCGGGCCCAGTCTGGCGAGTCGCGCTTTCGCGCCGACGCCGGTGGCGCGCACGCCGCTGCCGACGCGACGCACAGAGGCGGCGCCGCAAACGAGCGCGACGGCTGGCAATCGGCCGCTCGTCGTGATCCGGTTCGACCGGCCCAACGTGTCCTACGAAGAGGCGCTCTACACCGCGATCAGCCGCGCACTTGAGCGCAAGCCGTCGGCCACATTCGAGCTCGTTGCCATCGCGCCGAGCGCGGGTACGGCGGCGCAGGTCGCGGTCAACTCGAACGCTTCCAAGCATAACGCCGAAGACGTGATGCGCTCGCTGACCAACATGGGTCTGCCGGCCGACCGCGTGACTCTTTCGGCGACGACGAGCGGCGACGTTCACAGCAACGAAGTCCGCATCTACGTCCGCTGACCGGCGCGTCTAGGCGGCGTCGGTCCGACGCGCTATCGTGCGCCATGACCGCGCCGCAGCCTTATACCAAGACATTTCCGGTTTCGTGGGAAGAGCTGCATCGCAACGCGCGGGCGCTTGCCTGGCGGCTGCTGGACCTCGGTCCTTGGCATAGCGTCATCGCTGTCACGCGCGGTGGTCTGGTTCCGGCCGCTATTGTTGCGCGCGAACTCGATGTGCGGCTGGTCGACACCGTCTGTGTCGCCAGCTACGACGATCGCAATCAGGGAGCGGTCAAAGTACTGAAGACTGCAGCCGGAGACGGCGCCGATCATCTGATCATCGACGATTTGGTTGATACCGGCCGCACCGCCGAAGTCGTACGCCGGCTATTGCCCAAGGCGCATTTCGCCACGATCTACGCCAAGCCCATGGGCCGGCCGTTGGTCGACACCTTCATTACCGAGGTTAGCCAGGATACCTGGATCCTGTTTCCCTGGGACATCGAGCCGCAATTCGCGCCGCCGATCGCGAACGCGCGCGGCGCCAGGCGGTGAGCGCACCCGACTATCCAGTCGTGACCGTGATGCCCGGCCGGCACAAACGCGCCGAGCAGGGGCATCCTTGGATCTATTCCAACGAAATCCAGATGGACAAGGCGGCCAAAGCGCTGCCGCCAGGAAACCTGGTGCGTGTTGCCGCTGCGTCGGGTAAGCCGCTCGGTCTGGCGACATTCAATCCACATGCGCTGGTGGCCGCGCGCATCGTCGATCGGGACCCGGCCGTCGTCGTCGACCGCGCCTTCATCGCTGCCCGGCTCGAAGCTGCGATCGCCTTGCGCCAGCGGTTCTACCCCGAACCCTATTATCGCGCCGTCCACGCTGAAGCCGACGGTCTGCCGGGTCTGGTCATCGATCGCTTCGGTGACGTCGTTGTCGCGCAGCTCAACACTGCCGGCATGGCGCTGTTGGAGTCCGAGGTCACCGCCGCGCTGACTGGCGTGCTCGCGCCCAAGGCCATCGTGCTGCGTAACGACGGCTCCGGCCGCAAGCTTGAGGGTCTGGCCGAGGAGGTGCGGCTGGCGGCTGGCACGCTCGACGGCGCAGTCGAATTGATTGAAAACGGCGTGCGCTTTTTCGCCGATCCTCTCGGGGGTCAAAAGACCGGCTGGTTCTTCGACCAGCGTGAGAATCGGAAAACCGTTGCCGCGCTGGCGAGCGATTGCCGCGTCCTCGATGCATATTGCTTCGCCGGCGGTTTCGCGGTGACGGCTGCACATCGAGGCGCGCGCGCTGTTGTTGCCATCGACCGCTCGGAGGCCGCACTGGCACTTGCCGGCCGTGCGGCGGCGGCAAACGGCGTTGAGACGCGCTGCCAGTTCGTGCGCGCCGAGGCCTTCGACAAGCTCGAAAGGCTTGCGGCTGCTGGCGAGCGTTTCGATATCGTCGTCGCCGATCCGCCGGCCTTCGTCCAATCGAAGAAGGACCTCGGCCCCGGCCTGCGCGGTTACCGCAAGTTGGCGCGCTTGGCAGCGTCGGTGGTGGCGCCCCGCGGCCTGCTGTTCATTGCCTCGTGCTCGCACAATGTCGGTGTTGCCGAGTTCGCGGAATCCGTCCGTCGCGGCATTGCCGATGCCGACCGCAGCGCACGCGTACTGCAAAGCACCGGCGCCGCGCCGGACCATCCGGTGCATCCATTCCTGCCCGAAAGCGCCTACCTCAAATCCGAGCTGTTGGCGCTCGATTAGGCCGTCGTACCATCCGGCGGCAGGGTGAGCGCGAACACCGTGCCGCTGGCGTCGCTGCGTTGGAGCGCGATATCGCCGCCATGGGCTCGCATGACCTCGCGCGCGATCGCAAGGCCGAGCCCGGTGCCGCCCGGCCGTGCTGAACCTGAGAACGGCGCGAACAGGTGCGTCCGTGCTCTCGGCGGCAGCCCCGGACCGTCGTCGCTGACGGCGATGTTCAGGCCAGCGCCATTGCGCGCGGCGGCGATTATGCAGCGGTGTGCACCGCATTCCATGGCATTGCGCGTCAGGTTCTCGAGCACCCGGAGAAGCTGATCGTGGTCGGCATAGGCTATTAAGTCGGCGGGAACCTCGTTGACGACTCTGAAGCCGTTGCGTGCGGCAGGGCCGGAGCCGTTGACGAGCTTGTCCGCGAGCGCGGCCAGTGGAAACCGACTGCGATGCAGGGGCACCGCGCTGTCGCGCGTGTAGTTGAGCGTGCCAGTGCAGAGCGCGACAGCGCGATCGATCGCCGCCAGCAGCGGCGGCACGACGCGTTTCACCTCCGGCGAGGTGCTGCCGGCGAGGCTATCGGAGGTGAGCCGTGCCGTCGCCAGGATGCCGCGCAAATCGTGGTTGATCTTGGACACGGCGGTGCCGAGCGCGGCGAGGTGCTCTTTCTGCCGCAGCGATTGCCGCACGGTCGCTTGCATCGTCGCCAACTCACGTTCGGCGAGGCCGACCTCGTCGCGGCGCTGCGACGGACGGATGACGCGTGATTCATCCTCCGGATTGTTGCGAAATGCCATCATGCTCGTGATCATGCGGCGCAGCGGCGCGACCAGCAGCCAGCGCAACGTCAGATAAACCAGCGCCGCAGTGATCAGCGATATGACCAGCGAGATGGCGAAGACGCGCGCGCCGAACCGCAAGAGCTGGCGGCGCAATGGTCCCTCGTCGAGCACGACTTCGACGGTGACGTTGCGATCTTTGGGTGACACGCCGAGGATGCGCACCACGCGCTTGCCGGAGTGGAACAGCGTCGCCATCGTATCGCCCATCATCTGCAGCATGGATTCTGTCCGTAGGTCGTACGTCGCTGCCACCGACGGCGGCATGTCCTCCGCCAGAATGAGAGTGCGATCGGCCATGTGAACGACGATGCCGTGGGCACCGACATGGGCGAGCAGCATGTCCGACAACTCCTTGCTAACCATGTAGTTGGGTGTGGCTTCGAGGGCGAAAATCGCCAGATGCGCCGCGTCAATCCGGTCGTCCAGATAGGACGTGCGTTCGCGCGTTACCGACGGCAGGAAAACCAGAAGGACGCTGGCCATGGCGAAAATCACCGTCAGCACGAGCAGACGGGCGGACAAGCCGCCCGCGATCCGATCGTTGCGTGTCTCGCTCATGCGCCTCCGCGGGGCAGCGCCGGTCGCGCCGGCGGGCCATCCTAAGCCTTTGACCTGCCTCGTTTAGTCAATTTGACGCGAGGCTGCGGCGTTGACTTAGGTCACTCGCTCTCGTATACAGCGCCGTCGATTTTGCGAGAAGTCTCGCCGGAGTCATCGCCGTGAAGCGCACATATCAGCCCAGCAAACTCGTCCGCAAGCGCCGTCACGGCTTCCGCGCGCGCATGGCGACAGTCGGCGGGCGCCGCGTTCTGGCGAGCCGTCGGGCTAAGGGTCGCAAGCGTCTATCGGCCTAGCGCGGGATTGCGGCCGGGGAGGCGCAGCCGATGACCAAGATCGCGCGCCTGAAACGGCGCGTTGAATTCCTTGCGGTTGCCGCGGGTCGCCGGAAGCATGTGACGCCCGGACTCATCCTGCAAGCGGCGCCGCACGCGGGCGCCGATGTGGCGCGGGTCGGATTTACCGCAAGCAAGAAGGTCGGCATCGCCGTGGCGCGCAATCGCGCACGCCGCCGCCTGCGGGCGGCGGCGGATCGCGTCATCGGCCGCCACGGAGCGCCGGGGCACGATTTCGTTTTGATCGCGCGCACGGCGACGCTGACGCGGCCGTTCGCGGACCTCATTGGCGATCTCGAAGTCGCGTTGAAACAGGTAGGTGCCTATCGCGCCGACGGTGGAGGCGCGCCGTGAGCCTGGTGCTGCAGGTGCTTATCCGCGCTTATCAGCTATTAATCGCGCCCGTACTTGGCGCCAACTGCCGCTATTGGCCGAGTTGCTCGCACTATGCCGCAGAAGCCGTACACCTCCACGGCGCGGCATATGGCGCGTGGCTCGCCTTGAAGCGCATCGCACGCTGCCATTCTTGGGGCGGATCGGGTGTCGACCCGGTGCCGCCGGCGCGGAGCTAACATGGACCAACGCAATATGGTCATAGCGATCGCCATTTCGATCGCGATCCTGATCGGCTTCCAGTATTTCGGCGAACGGTTCTATCCAGCGCCGCCGACGCCGACGCAGCAGACGAAGACGGGACCTGCCACCAACGCGCCAACCGCTGCGACCGGCACGCCAGCCACCGCGCCGTCAGTCAGCGGCGAGGCCAAAGTCGCACCGCGCGGCCAGGTGCTCGCCGCCACGCCGCGCGTCGCCATCGACACGCCGCGTCTCGAAGGCTCGATCAATCTGGTCGGCGGCCGCATCGACGATCTGACATTGCGCACCTATCACGAGACCGTCGATCCGAAGAGTCCGGAGATCGTTCTGCTCGCGCCCGACGGTAGCGAGCATCCCTATTTCCTGCAGTTCGGCTGGCTCGCCGCCAATCCGGACGTGAAGGTGCCCGGACCGGATACGCGCTGGACTGCATCGGGCGGTGCGCTGACGCCGAGCCATCCGGTCGATCTCACTTGGGACAACGGCGCAGGACTCAAGTTCATGCGCCATATCGCGGTCGACGCGCAGTATATGTTCACCATCACCGATAAGGTGACCAACAGCGGCGCCGCATCAGTCAAGCTCTCGCCCTATGTCGTCGACGTGCGCAAAGGCGAGATCGAGGTCTCACACACCTATCTGCTGCACGAAGGGCCGATTGGCGTTACCGACGGCAAGCTGCATGACGGCTCGTGCCTCTTCCTTCTCGGCTGCGATCCGTTCAATTACGACGAGATGAAGAAGCATCCACATGCGCAGTTCGCTACAAAAGGCGGCTGGTTCGGCTTCACCGACAAATATTGGCTGACTTCGCTCATCCCCTTGCAGGACGCGAACGTGACCGCGGAGCTGCAATACGGCAAGGTCGGCGGCGTCGAAATCTATCAGGCCGATTACATCGGCGCGGCGCACGACATCGCACCGGGTGCAAGCGTGGCGGAAGAAAGCCGCGCCTTCGCTGGCGCCAAGGAAGTTGCACTGCTCGATCACTATGAGGAGCAACTCGGCATTCCGAACTTCGATCGCGCGATCGATTTCGGCTGGTTCTACTGGATTACCAAGCCAATCTTTCTGGCGCTCGGATTCTTCTACAAGCTGATCGGTAATTTCGGACTCGCGATCCTGCTGCTGACGGTTCTTATCAAGCTCGTCTTCTTTCCCCTGGCGAACAAATCCTATCGCGCAATGAGCAAGATGAAGAAGCTGCAGCCCGAAATGCAGAAGCTGCGCGAGAAGTACGGCGACGACAAGCAGAAGCTCAACCAGGAAATGATGGCGCTTTACAAGCGCGTCGGCGCCAATCCAATGGCCGGCTGCCTGCCGATCGTCATCCAGATTCCCGTGTTCTTCTCGCTCTATAAGGTGCTCTACGTCACCATCGAGATGCGCCACGCGCCGTTCTACGGCTGGATTCACGACCTTTCGGCGCCTGATCCGACGACCTTCGTCAATCTATTCGGTCTGCTGCCCTTCCAAGCGCCCGACGTCTCCTTCCTGCATATAGGTGCCTGGCCGCTGATCATGGGCCTGACCATGTTCCTGCAGCAGAAGCTAAATCCGCAGCCGCCGGATCCGATGCAGGCCAAGATGTTTATGATCCTGCCTGTCGTATTCACCTTCATGCTGGCGCAGTTCCCCGCCGGACTGGTGATCTACTGGAGTTGGAACAACCTGCTGTCGATCGCGCAGCAGTGGGCGATCATGCGGCGCTCGGGCGCTGCCTGAGGCCGTGACGGCTCCGGCGGTGCCCAGCGGCGCGGCCGAACTCGAGCGCGGGCGCCGCTTGTTCGCCGGTGAAAGCCGCTTCGTCGCCGCCGCGGATCGACCCGCCGCACTACCACCCGAACGGCTGCCGGAAGTCGCCTTCGTCGGACGCTCCAACGTTGGCAAATCGAGCCTGCTAAACGTGCTCACCGGCCGCAAGGCGTTAGCGCGAGTTTCGCGCACGCCTGGCCGCACACGCGCGCTCAATTTCTTTTCGGTCGGCGACCGGCTGACGCTGGTAGATCTCCCGGGCTACGGCTATGCCACGGTCTCGCAGGCCGAGGCGCGCCGCTGGGGCCAGACGGTAAGCTTCTATCTTGCGCGCCGCAGCGTGCTAAAGCGGGCGCTGCTGCTGGTCGACGCGCGGCACGGTCTCAAGGACGGCGATCGGCTCGCGCTCGATCTGCTGGCGCACCATGCGGTGTCGGTGATGGCAGTTCTGACCAAGGCGGACAAGGTCGGCGCTGCGGAATGCGAGGCGCAAATCGCCGCCGTTGGCGCCGCGTTGGGGCGCCATCCGAGCGCCTTTCCGCTTGTCGTTGCCACCAGCGCCGAAACCGGCCGTGGTATTTCGACGTTGCGTGCGGTGCTCGCCGTGCTGGCGAGCTAACGCCGATGCCGCTATAAAGCCCCGCCATGAGCGACAAAACCCGCACCGCGCCGCCTGATGCCGCGTTGAAAGCCGCGACGCTGTCGGAGGCGCTGCCCTATATGAAGCGCTACGCCGGCAAGACGATCGTCGTCAAATACGGCGGGCACGCGATGGGCGATACGAATCTTGCCGACCTCTTCGCCCGTGACGTCGTTCTGCTGAAGCAGGTCGGCATCAATCCGATCGTCGTCCACGGTGGCGGGCCGCAGATCGGCCAGATGCTTGAGCGGCTGAAAATCAAGAGCTCGTTCATCGACGGCCTGCGCGTCACCGACCAGGCGACGGTCGAGATCGTCGAAATGGTACTGTCGGGTTCGATCAACAAAGAACTCGCCGCGGCGGTCAATCGCGCTGGCGGCCGGGCGATCGGTCTGTCCGGTAAGGATGCCGACCTCATCCGTGCGCGCAAGCTCACGCGCAAGCGCGCCGATCCCGACAGCCACATCGAGAAGGTACTCGACCTTGGATTCGTCGGCGAACCTTATGCCGTCGATGCGCCGGTGCTCGAATATTTCGTGAAATCCGACATCATTCCGGTGATCGCACCGATCGGCGTCGGCACGGAGGGCGAGACTTACAACATCAACGCCGACACGGCAGCCGGCGCGGTGGCTGCGGCGGTCAAGGCGGCGCGTTTGCTGCTGCTGACTGACGTTGCAGGTGTGCTCGATGACGACAAGAAGTTGGTCCAGGAATTGGCGGTGGCCGATGCAAGGGCGATGATCGCCAATGGCACGATTTCGGGCGGCATGATCCCCAAGGTCGAGACTTGCGTCGAGGCGGTGGAGGGCGGCGTCGAGGCCGCGGTCATCATCGATGGCCGTGTACCGCACGCGATCCTGCTCGAACTCTTCGCCGAGGGCGCCGGAACTTTGATCCGCAGACGTAAATCCGGGCCGCGCGGAACGCCGCGCCGCGCCTAGGCGACTTCGCGACGCGACGCGTTGGCGCTTTGGGCGCTGAGCGTGGCTTCAAGTTGACGCCGCGCGGCGTCTTGCTCGCCGGCCAACGCCAGGCGGGCCACCGGCCCGTCGAGGATTTGATCCCAGAATGCACGCCGCTGCGCCGGATTGGCGATGCCTCGGCGCACGCACAAGCGGAATTCGCCGGCGAGCGCGGCCAATGCGCCGAGGCGCCGCGGCACGATCGCATCGAGCATCTCGCGCAATCGCCGCGCTAAGGCCGGCGACGCACCGCCAGTCGATATCGCCAGCGTAACCGGCGCGCGGTCAATCACGGCGGGCATGATGAAGCTGCACAATGCAGGACGATCCGCCACGTTCACCAGGATGCCACGCGCCTTGGCCGCGTGCGACACGGCTTCACCGATGGCGAGCGGCACGTCTGCCGCGATCGCCAGCGTGCAGCCGTCGAGATCGGTGGCCACGAAACCTGGTGACGCGACGACCTGTGCGCCGGCACGGCGCAAGCTCGAGGCCCTGCGCTCGGCTTCGCGTCCAATGCCGACGACGAGACAGCGCTTGCCGGCTAGATCGAGGCAGATCGGGAAGTGGGCCATCAATAGACGTCCTTCACGAAACGGCCTTCGCGCCCGAGCTGCGCCAGATAGGCCTTAGCGGCGCCGATACCCATGCCGCCCTGACGCGCGACTATAGCGGCCAGTGCCGTCTCGACGTCGCGGCCCATGGCCATTGCGCCGCAGACGAATACGTAGGCGCCGTCGTTGAGCCAACGCCACAACCGCGCCGATTGTTCGCGCATGCGCTGCTGGACATAGATGCGCTCGGGCTGATCGCGCGAGAACGCCACATCGAGCCGCGACAGCAGCCCGTCCTTGTGCCAAGCAATCAATTCGTCTTCGTAGAGGAAATCAGTGGCACGTCGCTGGTCGCCGAAGAACAGCCAATTACGCCCTTTGGCGCCGTTCTCGCGCCGCTCCTGCAGAAAGGCGCGGAACGGCGCAATGCCGGTGCCGGGTCCTATCATGATCATCGGCGCATCGTCGGATTCGGGCGGACGGAAACGGTGCGCTGGCGGCTGCACGAACACCGGCATCGCTGTTTCTCGCGTCGCGCGTTCGGCGAGAAAGCACGACGCAACTCCCTTGCGCGCGCGGCCGCGCTTCTCCCAACGCACCGCCGCAACCGTTAGATGAACTTCACCACCATGCACCAACGGCGAGCAGGCGATCGAGTAGAGCCGTGGCTGCAGCGGCGCCAGCGCCGAGATGAGCTCCTGCAACGGCGGCCGTGCCGACGGAAAGACGGTCAGTAGTTCGAGCAGGTCGGCGCCTTCCGGCTCGGCGCCGGGATAGCCTTCGGCGAGCGCCTGTAGCCGTTGCGACTGATCGGGATCGCGGGCCCGCGAGGCCAGCACCTCGACCGCTTCGTCGGACGGCCGGCCAATGTCGCAGGCGCGGCCTAATGCCTCGCGTAGCGGCAGGCGCTTGCCGTTGGGTGTGTCGACGTCAGCGTCCGGATCGGCATTAAGCGCCTCGATGATCGCGGCAACCGTTGCTGGGCAGTTAGTCGGTACGATGCCGATGCTGTCGCCGGTCTGATAGCGCAAGCCGGAGCCGTAGAGGTTGAGCACAACCTGGCGCGTATCCTTGGCCGAACCTGCGCGGTTGAGTGGCCGCGCGTTGCGGAATTGGGCCACGACGGTCGCCGGACTCGGTGCGGCCACGGCGACCGTCGCGGCGGCCGGCGCGGCTGGAACCGTCGCCGGTGCCGGCGCGCCGCCGGTCTCGAGCAGCTCCTTGAGTTTGCGGGCGGTTTCCTTGCCGCCGGGGACGCAGCGCGTCAGCGCGTTTTCCTTGCCCTCGGCGATCGCCGCGGCATAGGTGCGGCAGAGATAGCCGCACTGGCCGCAATCCTGCTGTGCCATGGCCGCCATCAGCAGTTGGGGCATCGGCCGGTCGGCGGCGAGCTCCATACGCCGATCGAGCGGTAGCGAGGCGTCGTGCCAGGGAAATTCCTCGGCCGCCGTTGACACTGCCGCCACCGGTGTCACGACGTCTCCGGCGTAATAGGCGGCGATCCAACCGTTGATGAAAGCGCGTTCGGCGCTGCTGAACGGCGCGCTATCGGGAATGAGCGGCGCGATGTGACTCATGCCACCGGTTCCGCCGCGAGCATCGCTTGCAACGCGTCGACCGAATGGCGATTGGCGAATGCGTGGAAGGATTCCGCGTCGTGTCGGTCTATCAGATAACAGCGCAGCAGTGCCTCGAGCCGGTCGGCGACGTCGGCAAAAGGCACATCACGGGCGATTTCGCGCGCCAGGCACTTGTCGCGACCGGCTTCGCCGCCGACGACGATGGTATAGCCCTCGATCATCTCGTCGCCCTGCGCGACCTTGACGCCGAGCAAACCGATGTCGCCGACATAGTGCTGGGCGCAGGAATGCGGACAACCGGTGAGATGGATGTTGATCGGCTTGTCGAGCTTGATTTTAGTTTCAAGATATTGCGCCAGATAGAGCGCCTGCGCCTTGGTGTCGGTGGCGGCGAATTTGCAGCCGGTATTACCGGTGCAAGCGACCAGGCCGCTGCGAATCGGCGACACTTCAACGCTGAGCCCGATCTCTTCAATTGCCTTGCGTGCTCCAGGCAGCTTGGCGTCGCTGATATCGGACAGGATCAGGTTCTGCCAGACCGTCAGCCGGACGGTGCCGCTGCCGAATTGTGTCGCGATCGCCGCCAGGCCGCGAACCTGTGCGGCGCTGAGCCGGCCGACCGGCAGTCCGACGCCGATATAATTCATGCCCTTTTGCTTCTGCTTATGGACGCCAATATGGCTGTGCTTCAATAGCGGACCGCGCGGCAGGCATTGCTCGGGCGGCACCTTCGGCGGCGCGAAGGACAGCTCTTTCGCGACCTCGGTCATGAAGCGGTCCATGCCCCAATCGTCGAGCAGATGTTTGAGCCGCGCGCGCTTGCGGTCGGTGCGGTCGCCGTAGGCGATGAAGACGCGCACGACGGCGACCGCGGCGGCGACGCACTCCTCGCATTTCAGGAGGATTCCGGTGTCGCGGGCGAAATCGCCGTGGCCGGTGATACCGCCGAGATACATTCGGAAATACACGCCGGCCGGCACCGCAGCGCCGTCGGCGACCCGCACGGCGGCGAAGCCGATGTCGTTGGTGTCCTCGAGTACGCTGATTTGGCCGCCGCCGTCGAAGGCGATGTTGAACTTGCGCGGTAGGCCGTAGAGCTCGCGGTGGTTGAGGATCGTGAAGTGCAGGGCGCGCGCAAGCGGCCGCGTGTCGATCAACTCGCTCGGGTCGATGCCGGCAGTCGGGCTGCCGGTGATGTTGCGGATATTATCGGCGCCGGCACCGCGCGAGGTGAGGCCGAGATCCTGAATGCCGGTCAGCAATTCAATCGCCGAACGCGGCTGAATCTCCCGGATCTGCAGATTGGCGCGCGTGGTAACGTCGAGAGTGCCGCCGCCCAGCGTCTCGGCGAGATCGGCGAGGCCTTCAAATTGATGCGCACTCAGGATGCCGTTGGGGATACGTAGCCGGCACATGAACGAGTCCTGCGCCGGCGCGACGTAGAACAAGCCAAAGAATTTGTGGCGGAAGATGTCCATTCCCTTCGGCGCGCGCGACGCGGCGGCGTTGGCGCTGATCTCGTCCCACATGTCGAGCGGCGGCGTTTTGCGCTTGGCCTCTTCCTCGGCAGCCAGTGTTTTGCCGGCGGCGACAAAACGATCCTGTGCGATACGGTGAATATCGGGTGCGCCGCCGCCGTTGCCGCGGTTGCGCGCCGCGACGGCGCTGAGGAAGCCTTCGAGATACTGTTTTTGTTCGTCGGTCAGAATCGTGTCGGTGGTCATTCAGATACCAAAAGCGGCGGCGATGCGCGGCCGTCACTTGATGCATTGCAACCGCGGTGCCAGTCGTGTTGTTAGGCGCAGGCCGCTGATTTGCCGCGCGGAAAGCCGGTTGGGCGCCGCGCTGATTCGGCGGTGCTGCTCAAGAAATATGATTAATGGCCGCTCGGCTGCAAATTTTTTGTGCAGCAACGCTGACCGATTGAAATTTGGGCAGAAAATCCCGCGCGACGCCATCGCGCGATGCAAACCACGACGCGCCCGGATCAACGCGTGGCCATTTCCCTTGCGGCAGTCGTTGGCATGCTCCTTGCGCCGTGGAGATCGAAGGCCGGCACCTAGCCGCCGGCACACGCTCACCAGACGAACGAGGCATCCATGTATCTTGAGACCGTCGACAAGCTGGCCGCGACTGCAGCCGCGAAGAGTTCTTATCTCAGGCGCGCTCCGTTCGGTTTCCTGCTCAGTGCGATGATGGCAGGCGCCTATATCGGCCTCGGCATCATTTTGATTTTCAGCATCGGCTCGGACGTTGATCCAGCGTATCGGCCGCTGATCATGGGCGCGTCGTTTGGCGTCGCCCTGACACTCGTCCTCTTCGCGGGCGCCGATCTGTTCACCGGCCACGCCATGTACATGCCGCTGGGCGTACTGCGCGGCAAGATCGGGATCGGCGACATGCTGCGGTGCTGGGCTGGATCGTGGGTTGGCAACCTTATCGGCAGCGCGCTATTGGCCATTATCTTCATTGCCGGCGGCGGCGGCTCGATCCTGCACGCCAAGAGCCAATTCATCTTTGCCGTTGCCGTTGGCAAGATCAATGCGCCCGCGCTGTCGCTATTCGCACGCGCGATCCTATGCAACTGGCTCGTCTGCCTCGCGATCTGGATGGCGGCGCGCATGGAAAGCGATGCCGCCAAATGCATCGCGGTGTTCTGGTGCCTGTTCGGTTTCGTCGGTAGCGGCTACGAGCACTCGGTGGCGAATATGACGCTGCTGCTGATCGCGCTGCTCAGCCCGCATCCTGACACCGTGACGTGGGCGGGGTTCGGCTGGAACATGCTGTGGGTGACGCTCGGCAACATCGTCGCCGGCGCTGGCTTCATGGCGCTCGGATACTGGGCGGCATCGCGGCCCAACGTTGCGGCGCCAGCTGCGCTTGTCGCAGTTCCTGGAGCTGCCGATTAGCGGCGGGTCCATGGAGGCCGGTGCCGCGGCGGAAGCGGCGCCGGTCTTGGCCTGTCGATCGGGGCATCGACAAAGCCGCGCCGGTGCGCCATATAACGGCCGCACCCATGAGCCTGACCGATTCCCCACCGCGCGCCCGTTCGTTCGGCCACATCGATACCTGGATTTTCGATCTCGACAACACGCTCTATCCGTCGTCCTGCCAGCTTTATGTCGAGGTCGAGCAGCGCATGGCGCGCTACATCATGGACGAACTCAAGCTCGATCATGCGAGCGCACATGCGCTTCGCCGCCGCTATTTCCAGGAGCACGGCACGACGTTGCGCGGCCTGATGAACGAATACGGCATAGAGCCGCGCCAATTTCTCGACTATGTCCACGAAATCGACGTATCGGCGGTACAGCCCGCGCCGGAACTCGGCCGCGCGCTGGCGGCGCTGCCAGGGTGCAAGCTGATCTTCACCAACGGCACGCGGACTCATGCCGAACGGGTGCTCGATCGGCTTGAGCTGACCCAGTACTTTGCCGCGATCCACGATATCGTCGCCATCGATTTCCAGCCGAAGCCGAACGCAGCCGGTTACCGCGCGTTGATCGAAACCTATGCGATCGAGCCGACGCGCGCCGCAATGGTCGAGGACATGGCGCGCAACCTGCCGCCGGCGGCGGCGCTCGGCATGACCACGATCTGGCTCCGCGGCGGCCCGCATGACGAGCTCGACGCGCGCCACGCACCGGCCATCCAGCACACCATCGACGATCTGACGGAATTCCTCGCCGCGGTCACGTCGGCAGCGGAATAAATTCCTCGCTATCGCCCGGGATTTTCGGGAAACGCCCTGCCTGCCAGTCGCGCTTCGCCTGCTCGATGCGATCGGTCGAGCTCGACACAAGGTTCCACCAGATATGCCGCTCGCCGTCGAGTGGTTCGCCGCCGAGCAGTAACAGGCGTGCCGGCTCGTGTGCCGTAATTGCAGCACGCGCCTTGCTGTCGAAGACCAGCATCTGCGGCGGCAGATGCCGCGCGCCGGCACAATCGACGGCACCTTCGAGCAGATAGACGGCGCGCTGCGCATAATCCGGCGCCATCGTCACGGTTGCGCCGGCGCGCAGCGTCACGTCGGCATAGAATATCGGCGACTGCGTCGTGACGGGCGACGTCTTGCCAAACAGTGTGCCGGCGATTAGCCGCGCCGAAATGCCGTCGCCTTCCATCAGCGGCAGGTTTGCCGCCGGCACATGCTCGAATGCCGGCGCGATCTCCTCGCGTGCGCGCGGCAACGCCACCCAGCTTTGGATGCCATAGATCGGCGATTCGTGCTGCCGGACCGCCGGCGGCGTGCGTTCGGAATGGACGATGCCGCGTCCCGCGGTCATCCAATTGACCGCGCCGGGGCGGATCGGCTGCGCGTTGCCCAAACTATCGCGATGCATGATTTCGCCGTTGAACAGGTAGGTGATCGTCGCCAGGCCGATATGCGGATGCGGGCGGACATCAAGCCCGCTGCCGGCACGGAACTTCGTCGGCCCGAAGTGGTCGAAGAAGATAAACGGTCCGACCATGTGCCGCTTGGCGTAAGGCAGTACACGGCGCACCTCGAAGCCATCGCCAAGGTCGCGAGTGCGCGGCTCGATCACGATGTCGACGGCTGCCAGTTCAGCGGCCGGTGCGGTCAGCGGGCTCATTGGCGCCTCCGTTCCCGGCCAGTCTAGTGCCGCCCAGCAACGGTTGACAGCGCATGGCGCGCACCGCATTTTGCGCGCGCCATGGATAGCGCCCGTTTGCAAGCCATCGTCGACGCCGCCTGGGACGCACGCGACCGCCTCGATGCCAAGACCAAGGCGGCGGCACGTAAGGCGGTGACTGCCGCCCTCGACGGACTCGATGCCGGCACCCTGCGCGTCGCCAGCAAGCGCGACGGTCGCTGGCACGTCGAGGAATGGCTCAAGAAGGCGGTGCTGCTATCGTTCCGCCTTACCGACATGCAGCCGATCGCCGGCGGTCCCGGCGGCGCCAAATGGTGGGACAAGGTGCCGTCGAAATTCGCCGGTTGGAGCGCGGCCAAGTTCAAAAAAGCCGGTTTTCGCGCCGTGCCCGGCGCCGTGGTGCGGCATTCGGCCTATATCGCGCCCGGCGTCGTACTGATGCCGTGCTTCGTCAATGTCGGCGCCCATGTCGGCGAAGGTACGATGATCGACACCTGGTCGACCGTCGGCTCGTGCGCCCAGATCGGCCGCAACTGTCACATCTCGGGCGGCGTCGGCATCGGCGGCGTGCTCGAGCCGGTGCAGGCACAGCCGGTGATCGTCGAAGACCATTGTTTCATCGGTGCGCGCAGCGAGGTCGCCGAAGGCGCCCTCGTCGAGGAAGGCGCGGTGCTGGCGATGGGCTGCTTCATCGGCGCCTCGACCAAGGTGGTCGACCGCGCCACTGGCGAGACGTTCCTTGGCCGCGTGCCGGCCTATTCGGTCGTTGTGCCGGGTAGTCTGCCGCCGCGCACGCCCGGCGGGCCGAACCTCGCATGCTGCGTCATCGTCAAGCGGGTCGATGCGCGGACGCGTTCCCGCACGTCGATCAACGAATTGCTGCGCGACTGATGGCCGCGGCCGCCGCCACCGTCGATCCGGTTGTCCTCACCACCGAGCTGGTGCGTTTTCCAAGCGTCACGCCCAGGGACGAAGGCGCCATCGCGCATCTGGCGCGGACGCTGGAGCGCATCGGTTTCACGTGCGAAGTGCTCGAATTCGCCGAGCCGGGTGCGGAAAAGGTTCTCAATCTCTATGCCCGGCTCGGCAAGTCGGGCCGCAATCTGTGCTTCGCCGGACACACCGACGTCGTGCCAGTGGGTAATCTCGCCAATTGGTCGGTCGATCCATTCGCCGGCATGGTCAAGGACGGCGTCCTGATCGGTCGCGGCGCCGCTGACATGAAAAGTGCCATTGCCTGCTTCGCCGCTGCCGCCGCGCGCTTCGTCGCAGCGCGCGGGCGCGACTTCGGCGGCTCGCTCAGCCTGCTGATCACCGGCGACGAAGAGGCCGTGGCGATCAACGGCACACGCAAGGTGCTCGAAGCGCTCGCCAAGCGTGGCGAGAAGCTCGATGCTTGCATCGTCGGTGAGCCGACCAGCCGCCAGGCACTCGGCGACATGGTGAAGATCGGCCGGCGCGGCAGCCTCAACGGCACGCTGACCGCATTTGGCGTCCAGGGTCATACCGCTTATCCGCATTTCGCGGACAACGCGGCCCACCGGCTGGTGCGGATGCTCGACGCGCTGACGCGCATGCCAATTGACGATGGCAGTGCACAGTTCGAGCCGTCCAATCTGCAGATCGCGACGATCGATATCGGCAATCCCGCGACCAATATCATTCCGGATCGCGCCAAGGCGGTGTTCAACGTCCGTTTCAATGACCGGTGGAGCGGCAGGACGATGGAATCCTGGTTGCGTCAGCAGCTCGATGGTGTCGGCGGCAAGTACGAGCTGACAATCCAGGTCAGTGGCGAGTCGTTCCTGGTGCCGCCTGGCGAGGTCAGCGATAAGCTCACGCAGGCGATTCAAAGTGTCACCGGCCGCCGGCCGGAATTGTCCACCGGTGGCGGCACGTCCGACGCTCGATTTATTCAGCGTTATTGTCCGGTGGCCGAATTCGGTCTGGTTGGCGAATCCGCGCACAAAGTTAACGAGCGCACGAGTATTAACGATATTGAGGCGCTGGCAAAAATTTACTTGTCCTTCCTTGAACTCTATTTCGGGAAGCGGTAAAAAAAGTTTTAGACGAAATCGATTTAACTCGCCTTTAAGGGCTTACCGTTAATTTTCCCGACCATGCCCAATAATATTTGGAGGGGCGGTTGCCGTTTGGCGCTCGCGGCTGCGTTCTGCGGACTTGCGGGTGGCACGGCACTGGCCGGCGATGAACTGCCGGCGGTGCACGGCACCGTCACCGGCTTTATTGCCGGTATGCGCCAGTCGGTTTCTGAATCCGGCGCGAGCGCTCTCGACGAAGCTGAGCAGCTTTTGAGCAAGCTCGATCTCGGTGCTGGGTCGGCCGGCGATCTGCGCCAGGGTATCGGCACGCTGGCACTTGAGGCGACGAATCACGTCGCCACGCGGATCGCCAAGATCATTCCGCTCGGTGCCGATAACGACGTGCCCGCCAGCACCGCGAAGCGGCCGGCTCGGCTCGGTTTGCAAGCGCTGGCGGCAGCGACGGTCGTGAACGGCGATCGCGGCTGGTCTATCGGCCATGTGCAATCCAATCTCGGCGCCGAAATCGGCGACGAGGCAATCGATCCGGCAACCTATCTGACCAGCAACGTCAATCGCGGTCCGGTCGTCGGCGCCGCGCTCGCTGAACAGTCGCTCGGCGGCCACGATGTCGAGCTCGGCCTGCCGCTGCCGGCAATACCCGAAATGCACGTCACGGCAGCGCGTTACTGGTGGGGCGACCGCACGTTCCTGCAATCGGTTGAGGGCTATCGCGTCGGCCTCAGCTACGACATCAATCAGCACCTGCGTTTCGAAGGTGGTCGCAGCGAGGATCAGGTTCACGGCGCTGGTGGCTTTTTCGGCCTGCATTATTCGGTGCCGCTCGATACCAAGCGCCCGCCAGGCGTAATGCCGCGCTAATCCGCGTCGGTGTAGACCACTTCAATCAAATAAAGGCCCTGTGGCGGTGCCGTCGGTCCGCCGGCACGGCGGTCGCGCGCGTCGAGCGCGCGCTTGACGTCGGCCGGCTTCCACTTGCCGGCGCCCACCAGCTTGAGCGTACCGACTATGTTACGCACCTGATGGTGCAGGAACGAGCGCGCCCGTGCCTCGATCCAGATCTCGTCGCCGGCGCGCGCGACGTCGAGCGCGTCGAGCGTCTTTACCGGCGACTTCGCCTGGCATTGGGTGTCGCGGAAGCTGGTGAAATCGTGCTTGCCGAGCAGCACGCTTGACGCGGCCTGCATCGCCGCCAGATCGAGCGTCGCGCCGATGTGCCAGACCCGTTCGCGTTCAAGCGCGGGCGGCGAGCGGCGGTTGAGGATGCGATAGCGGTAAATCCGGCCGCGCGCCGAGCGCCGCGCGTCGAACGAATCGGTAACGCGCTCGACTGCCAATACGGCGACCGCGTGCGGCTTGACGTGCTGGTTGAGCGCGCTGCGGATCACGTCGGGCGGGCGGTCGCGTGGCAGGTCGACATGTGCGGCTTGCGCCAAGGCGTGCACGCCCGCGTCGGTGCGGCCGGCGCCGTAAACCGTAACGCGCTTGCCGCAGAAGCGCTCGACCGCGGTTTCGAGGATTTCCTGCACCGACAGGCCTTTCGCCTGGCGCTGCCAGCCGACGAGGCCGGTGCCGTCGTATTCGACGGTCAGTTTGTAGCGGGGCATGGCAGAACCGTGCCGCGCACAATCGCGTGGCCGCGCAGGAATGTCTCGGCCGCAAGCACAGCGCGGCCGGCGCGCTGCAGTCGGGTCGGCCGTAATGCACCGGCGCTGCAGGCGATCGTCAGCCGGTCGTCGAGCACCGTGCCCGGCGCGGCGCCGGCCGACCCGTCGGCGACTTCGGCGGCGAGTATGCGGATACGCTCGGTGTCGTGGGTGAAATAGGCGCCCGGAAATATCTCGAAAGCCCGTACCGCGCGTTCGAGCTCGATTGCCGGCTGACGCCAGTCGAGCGCGCCTTCTTCGCGCCGCAGCTTGCGGGCATAGGTCACGCCGTCGGCGGGCTGCGGCTTCGGATTGAGTTTGCCTTCGGCCGCCGCCGCAAGCGCGGCGACGATCAGGCGCCCGCCGAGCGCGGCCAACTCGTCATAGAGCGTGCTGGCGCCCATGCGCGCTGGAATCGCCATTCGTTCAGCGAGCAGCACGGGTCCGGTGTCGAGGCCTTCGTCCATACGCATGATCGAAATCCCGGTTTCGCGGTCGCCGGCGCGCAGCGCACGCTCGATAGGCGCCGCGCCGCGCCAACGCGGCAAGAGCGATGCGTGCACGTTGAGGCAGCCGAGCCGTGGCGCATCGATCATCGTCTTGGGCAGGATCAAGCCATAGGCCGCGACCACCGCGGCGTCGATCTTCAGCGCGGCAAATTTCTTCGCCGCCGGTTCATCGAGCTTGGCCGGCGCCTCGATTGGAATGCCGCGCGCTTCGGCCAGCTCATGCACCGGCGAGCACGTGACGCGATGACCACGGCCGGCGGGCCGCGGTGGCTGGGTGTAGACGGCAACGACATCGTGGCCGGCGTCGAGCAGCGCGCCGAGGATGCGCGCGGCGAAACCGGGCGTGCCCAGGAACGCAAGGCGCAGCTTGGCCGGCGGATGGGGCGCCATTGCGCCCTCAGGCGGGGACCGGCGACTTGAGACGCTTGGTCTTGCTGAGCTTGCGCAAGATGATGTTGCGCTTCAGCGCCGAGATGTGGTCAACAAACAGCACACCGTCGAGATGGTCGATCTCGTGTTGGATGCAGGTGGCGAGCAGGCCCTTGGCGTCGAGCTCACGGATCTCGTTCTGCTCGTCGAGATAACGCACGCGGACCGCCGCCGGCCGTTCGACGTCGGCATATTGCTCGGGCAGCGACAGGCAGCCTTCGCTGCACATCACCTTCTCGTCCGATTCCCAGACAATTTCGGGATTGGCGAGCTTGACCGGCTGCGGCTTTTCGCCTTCGCGCGCGCAATCGACGACGACGACGCGCTCGAGGACACCAACTTGCGGCGCCGACAGGCCGATGCCGTTCGATTCGTACATTGTCTCCAGCATGTCGGCCATCAGCTTGCGCACGCGCCCGTCGACCTTGGCGACCGGCTTTGACTTGCGTTTGAGCCGCGGATCGGGCGCGGTGATGATCGGCAAAAGGGCCATAACGGGCATTTAGGTAGGACTTCGAGCCGAGTCCGTCAACGGATAGCTGGCGCCGGGCGGCTGGGCTAACATGCGGGCATGGAAGCGGTTTTGCTGGTTGTCGCAGCGCTATTGCTGGTCGGCTGCATCGGCTTGGCGCTGGCGCGCGAGCGTGCCGTGCGCGCGCGCCATGCGGCAGAACGCGAACTCGCGGTGGTTCAGGAGCGGCTTGCCGAGGCGCAGAACCGCATGCCGGAATTCGAGCGCCTGCATCAGGAAAGCTTGCAGGCCGCGCAGGCCGCCATGCTCGAAACTGCGCAGTCGCTATCGTCCAAGCTGCTCGACGACCACAAACGGGAAAACGAAGTAGCCAAACTGGACGCCGAAGCGCGGGTCAAACAGGCGTCGGAGCAGTTCGTTAAGCAATTCGAGACCATCGCCAAGACTGTCGCTGAGTTGTCGGGACAGTTCCAGGACAAGAGCCGGCTGGTTGATACGCTCTGGCGCTCGTTGTCGAGCCCGGGCGGCGCCGGCGCGCTCGCTGAGGTCGGCCTCGCTAATACGCTGAAGGCGTTCGGGCTCGAACTCGGCCGCGATTTTGTCCTTCAGTTTACGACCACTGATGCCGACACCGGCCGGCGGCTGCGGCCAGATGCGGTGGTGTTCTTGCCCGGAGACTGCGTCGTGGTCGTCGACTGCAAGGCGTCGAAGTTCCTGCTCGGGATCGCCGAGGCGGAAGGTACGCCGCGCGAGTCCGAAGCGTACCGTGGCTTAGTTACAACTATGAACCAGCACCTGCGAGCCCTCGCATCGAAGGATTACCAAGGTGCCGTCGAAGCGACGTTCCGCGATTCGGGGCGCGCCGGCGAGATCGTGCGCTCGCTCAGCATCATGTACCTGCCGAACGAGGCCGCGCTCGAAAAACTCAATCGCGCCGATCCAGAGTTCTTAGCTCGAGCACGCGATCTGCGCATCATTCCGGCCGGCCCGGCGGGACTCCACTGTGCGATCTCGCTCGCGTCGGTCGAGATCGGACTGATGCGTCAGGCGGCAAATCAGCAGCAAATCATCGATGCCACGCGCGCACTGCTCGACAGCCTCGGCGTCGTGCTCGGACATGCTAATTCGGTCGGCAAGGGCCTTAAGGCGGCGGCCGAGAGCTTCGCCAAGCTCGCGAACTCGGTAAATGGGCGATTGCTGCCGCGCGCGCGCAAGCTCGGCAAGCTTGGTCTTCCCACAGGAAAGCCACTCGAAAATCTGCCGGCTTACGCCGTGCACAGCATTGAAGGCGCGACCATCGAGGGTGAGGCGGAGGAAATCGAAGCGCCGCCGCGGCCGCGTCTCATCGGCGAATAGCGTTTATGGCTGCAGCGGTTTTCTCGCCGCGAGCGCGGCGCTGAGCGTGCCTTCGTCGAGATAATCGAGTTCGCCGCCGACCGGCACGCCGTGTGCCAGGCGCGAGACGTTCACGCCGGTCGCCACCAGCCGGTCCATCACATAGTGTGCCGTGGTTTGGCCTTCGACCGTGGCGTTGAGCGCCAGGATCACCTCGCGTGCCTTGCTGTCGGCGACGCGCTTCACCAGCGGCTCGATACGCAGATCTTCCGGTCCGACGCCGTCGAGCGCCGATAGCGTGCCGCCGAGTACGTGATAGAGGCCGTTATAGGCTGCCGAACGCTCGATCGCCCACAGATCGGCGACGTCCTCGACGACGCAAATGAGTCCCTGGTCGCGCCGCGGATCGCGGCACAGCGCGCACGGATCGGCGGTGTCAAGATTGCCGCAGCGGCTGCACGGCTTGACCTTCGCCGCGGTCTCCGTCAGCGCCGCGGCCAGTGGCTCCATCAAGCTCTCGCGGCGCTTCAGCAGGAACAGCGCCGCGCGCCGCGCCGAGCGCGGGCCCAAACCGGGAAGCTTCGACAGCAGCTGGATCAGACGGTCGAGTTCGAGCACTTAGAACGGCAGCTTCATGCCCGGCGGCAGCTTGAGCCCGCCGGTGAGCTTTTCGGTTTCCTCGGCGAGATGACGCTCGACCCGGCTCTTGGCGTCGTTGAACGCGGCGACGACCAGATCTTCGAGTACTTCGACCTCATTGGGATCGACGATCGTCTTGTCGAGCTTGATCTTCTTCACGTCGCCTTTGCCGCTGAGCGTCACCGTCACCATGCCGCCGCCGGAAACGCCGGTGACCTCGACCGCCGCAAGACGTTCCTGCATCTCCTGCATGCGCGCCTGCATCTGCTGCGCCTGCTTGAGCATCTGGCCGAGATTATTCACAGGAAATCGTCTCCTTCGATCGGGTCTTCAGTGATGACGGTGTCCTCCGCGGCCTCCGTGGTCTCGCCGGACGCCGCTTCAGCGGCTTTCTCGCGTACCGCCTCGATCTTGGCGCCGGGAAAGGCTTCGAGCACGGCGCGCACCAGCGGATGATTCGCAGCCTCGTTCCTGAGGCCGGCGGCGCGGGTCGTATCCTGCTCGCGCAGCGTCGCCTCGCCGGGCTCGCCCGAAACGCTGACGATCCAGCGCCGGCCGGTCCATTCGGTCAGCAGTTGGCCGAGGCGATTGGATAGGTCGCGCGGCGCCGCTTCAGTCGGGCGCAATTCAATACGGCCGACTTCGAAGCGCACCAGATGGACGTTGCCGTAGAGATGGCTGCGCAGCAGCGGCTCGCGTTTTTGCTCGAACAGCCGTACCACGTCGAGGAAGCTCTGCGGACCGGCCGGCAGCGATTCCGGTGCCGGCATTTCGCGCGGCTGGATGCGCGGCGCGGCGACAGTGGCGGATTCGGCAGATGCGCGTGGCGCCGGCGCGATGCGTGGCCCGGGTGCCGGTCCGTTGGCTGGTGTTTGTGTGCCGTTGCCGGCGGCTTCGAGCGCCTTGATCAGATCGGCTGGCGCCGGAAGATCCGCGACATAAGCCAGGCGCACCAGCACCATCTCGGCGGCTTGGATGGGCGCCGGCGCGCTCTGCACTTCGCCCAGTCCTTTAAGCAGCATCTGCCAGGCACGCGCCAGTTCGGCCATGCCGAGCTTCTGGGACAAGGGTAAAGCGCGGCCGCGATCGCCTTCGAAGCCTTCGCCGGATTCAGGCGCGAGCTTGAGCCGCGTCAGGTGGTAGGTCAGGTCGAGGAGTTCCTGCAGCACCATCGCCGGATCCGTACCGCCCTGGTAGAGGTCGTCCATGCGCTGCACCGCACCAGCAGCGTCGCCCTTGAGCACGGTTTCGAGCAGGTCGAACACCAGGCCGCGGTCGGCAACGCCGAGCATCTCGCGCACCGCCGCCTCGGTCACCGTGCCGGCGCCGAGCGCGATCGCTTGGTCGAGGATCGACAGACCGTCCCGCACCGAACCGTCGGCGGCGCGCGCTATCAGCGCGATCGCGCCGCTTTCGGCCGAAACCTTCTCGGCGGCGGCGATCTTGGCGTAATGCTGCGCGAGCATGTCGGCCGGCACGCGCCGCAGCGCAAAGCGCTGGCAACGCGACAGCACTGTCACCGGCACCTTGTGCACTTCGGTGGTGGCGAAGATGAATTTGATGTCGGGCGGCGGCTCTTCGAGCGTCTTCAGCAGCGCGTTGAAGGCGTTCTTCGACAACATGTGCACTTCGTCGATAATGTAGACCTTGAAGCGCGCCGACACCGGCTTGTAGCGCACGCCGTCGGTGAGCTCGCGGATGTCATCGACGCCGGTGCGCGATGCCGCGTCCATTTCCAAGACATCGACGTGACGGTCCTCGGCGATCGCACGGCAATGCTCGCACTGGCCGCAGGGCTCGACCGTCGGCCCGCCTTTACCGTCGAGTCCGACGCAATTGAGTGCGCGTGCGATGATGCGCGCGGTCGTCGTCTTGCCGACGCCGCGGACACCGGTGAGGATGAACGCATGGGCGATGCGGCCGGCGGCGATCGCGTTGGCGAGCGTCCGGACCATCGCTTCCTGGCCGATGAGCTCCGCGAACGTGCTCGGACGGTATTTGCGCGCGAGCACGCGGTAGACGGCGCCCGGCTCGCTCATGTGTCTTGCCTCTCCGTGGGAGCCGCGGTGGGAGACTGAACGCCGACCCAGGCCGGAACTCGTTACGGCTGCTTCCTTCCGGACCTGACCGGGTTGGCGAGGGGCCTGTCCGCCGCCA
>DASQHO010000105.1:0-20994 GCA_035632055.1 Allostellaceae bacterium | reverse complement strand
CCTTCTTGGCCACGGGTACGTAGGCGCTGGCAAAACGATGGCGGTCCTAGCAGGACTGCCGGTATTTTGTGCGCTCTATTATCTTGCGGGTGACGTGCTTGTAACCAGCCACCATGTCGGGCTGCGTACGTTGTTGCAATGTACCGTGCCACCGCTCAACATCGTGCTGTGCGCACTTCTCGTGCCGCGTTATGGCGCGATCGGCGCGGCAGTTGCTTCCGAACTTTCTTATGCGGTCTTTGCGGCAGCAGCCTGGTGTCTGGTCCTGTTCGTGTCCTCTGGCGTGAGACCGGTCGCGGTTGAGAATACGGAAGTGCCGGATTAACTTCCTCAGCTCGGTGCGGCGTATAACGAATGCCTATCGCCTATTATATTATAGTACACGCAGGTCCGTGAAAATCTATCCGCATGTCGTCTATTATGCTGCGATCGTCCCGGAGTGATTTTCCCGTATAACTCACACTCATGGCCTTGGCCGACAATTCGATAACGCACATCTTCTGTGTCCGTTGTTGGATTTTTGAAACAGACCCAATCTTTATGTGCTGCTTCCGGGGCGCAACCGTTGACGCCTTGTCATGCTGGCACGTGTTCGCGGGTTTCTGACTAAATCTGGCTTTGAGGTATGCGGGGGAGAGAAGCCGCCCCAGCCTCGCTTGACGCGTCTCGATATATAAGGTGGGCAGTCCGACGGTGGTTATGCCGTATTTTTGCCGTACGCTGTCCGCGCCACCCTATGATTTTCACCCAGATGTTTGATTTCGTTGGCGTCCCCACGGGGATTCGAACCCCGGTTTGGGCCGTGAGAGGGCCCCGTCCTAGGCCTCTAGACGATGGGGACGCAGAGCCGCCTTAATTAGACGCTCGCGACGCGCGGCGCAAGCGTTCCCAAACAGCCGGGCACGCGTCAGTCGCGGAAATTCACGTATTGCAGCGGTTGCGAAATCTTGAGACCGCGCACCAGTTGAATCGCCGCCTGCAGGTCGTCGCGCTTCTTGCCGCTGACACGCAGCTCCTCGCCCTGGATTGCTGTCTGCACCTTGAGCTTCGAATCCTTGATCGCGCGCACGATGCTCTTGGCCAAGTCGGCGTCGATGCCTTGCTTCAACAGCACAGTCTGCCTCAGCATCTGGCCGGCGGCCTTTTCCGCCGGCTTGAAGTCGAGCGCGGTTGCATCCACCTTGCGCCGCGTCATGTGGCCTTTGAGCAGCTCTTCCAGCTGGCGCAGCTTCAACTCGTCGTCGGCCAGAATGGTCAACGCGAGTTCCTCACGGCTCACAGCCGACTTGCTGCCCTTGAAATCGAAACGTGTGACGAGCTCGCGCGCCAAGCCGGCGAGGGCGTTGTCGACTTCGGCAAGATCGAGGCGCGAAACGATATCGAAGCTCGGCATAGCGTCCTTGACGTTGGGTCCGGCTGCGACTTATAGCGCGTCCACGATGTGCCGGCCAAGCCAACGGAGACGAAGCGCATGCAACGAACGGTTCTCGGCGCCGCCGGCGTAATCGGAGCGATCGGCGTCGGTGCTGCCGCCTGGGTTCAGCACCATTTCGTCGTCGGCGCGGACGCCGAGCATCTCGATTTCGCGTTGACGGCGGTACGTTTCGCTCTCGTGCACGCGGCGGTGTTGGTTGGGGTTGCTGCGTTGCTGCGCGACGGGACCGGCCGGACTGTCCGTATCTGCTTTGGCGCAGCTGCGACCAGCTTTGTCGGCGGTTTTGTCTTTTTCTGCGGCGGGCTCTGGCTGCTTGCGGCCGGCAGCTCGCCGGCTTGGGCGCAGGCCGTGCCGATCGGCGGCACTCTGTTTATCGTTGGGTGGCTGGCCATTCTGGCCGCTGCACTGGCGCCGCCACCGGCCGGGTGATTCAGCGCAGACTGGGCGGAACAGAAATGCCAGCTTCAAGGTAATAGCGCAGCGCACCGGGATGGAGCCGGACGCCGAGCGAAGCAAGTTTGGACGGCAATATCGCGGCCCAGGCGGCGTTCTTTTTGGCCAGGGCGAGGCGCTGTGACCAGAATGCTTTGGTCAGCGCATAAGCCGTCGCGTTCGACATGCCCAGGGTCGTATAGGCCGCAGCGGGGAGCGCCAGCGTTGTAACGTCGTGTTCAATTCCCGGATACGTGCCGCGAGGGATGACGATCGCCATCATGCTGTCGTCGGCGGCATGGACTTTGGCGATGGCCGACGATGGCATGCTCAAGAGGCGGATGGGCGTGGCTTTGGCCAACTGCACGAGGCTGGAGAGCGGGAAGCTGCCGGCAATGGCAAAGCCGCCGATCTGCTTATCCTTAAGCGCCGCGGGTGCACCGGCGGCGTCGCTATCGATCAGCTGCACGGCTTTGCCGATGCCGAGCGCTTGGAACGTCACTTCGGTCACGCGCTCACCGAGCGTGCCGCGCGTGCCGGGAATGAAAGATTGGCCGGCAAGGTCGGCGAAATCCTTGATCGTACCGTCGCGCCGTACCACCCAATGGATGGTCTGCGCCGGGATTGGGAACAGCGCACGGATACGGTCGTAATGCGGGTTCTTGGCAAACGGTTTGTCGCCGCGCCGTGCCTGGCGAATGACACTCGGCGCCGCGGTGAAGACATAGGCGCCGGCGACTTTGTCGATGTCAGCGACGTTCTCGATCGAGCCCTGGCTTTCGGCGACGACAAGGGTGTAAGCGCCGTTGCCGGCGAGCGCCAGGGCCTCGGAGAATTGCTTGGCGAGAACGTAGTTCGGGCTATCTGACTTGCCGGCGTGCACCGTGATCGTCACTTCTGCGGCGACCGCGGGCGTCGCCATCAACATCGCGGCCAGCAGCGCCGTTACTCGCAATCCGATCGTCATTGTCCGAAATTACCGCGCGAACCGTTGCCCTACCGTTGAAGGCGCGAGCCTATACTGCGCGCCGCGCGACGAAAAGGTCCGATTGGTTGTCGGATGGCGGCGGGCTATGCGAAACTCGGCGCTGCGCCCTAGCCAAGAACAAACACAGGAACGCGACGCGATATGTCCACCCTATTGGTTACGCACGAAGCCTGTCTGCGGCACGATCCTGGGTCGTATCATCCGGAGTCGCCGGCACGGCTCAAGGCTGTGCTCGATGGCTTGTCCGGTGCGCCGTTTGCCCGGCTGCAACACCGGCAGGCGCCCAAGGCTGATCTTGCCGACATCGCGCGCGCGCATCCGCGCGCCCTAATCGACGCCGTGCTGGGGGCTGTACCGAAAAGCGGTCACGCCGCGATTGATGCCGACACAGTGCTATCGCCCGGATCGGGTGAAGCCGCGCTGCGGGCCGCCAGCGCGATCGTCGCCGCCGTTGATGCGGTGGTCGAGGGCAGCGCCACCAACGCATTCTGTGCCGTGCGTCCGCCAGGCCATCACGCCGAGCCGCGGCATCCGATGGGCTTTTGCCTTTTCAACAACGTCGCAGTCGGTGCTGAGCGGGCGCGCAAGATCCATAAACTCGCCCGCGTCGCCATTGTCGATTTCGACGTTCATCACGGCAACGGCACGCAGGCTATGTTCGAGAGCGATTCCGGCGTGTTCTTCGCTTCGACGCACCAGTCGCCGCTCTATCCAGGTACCGGCGCGCGCGGCGAGCGCGGGGTCGGCAACGTCTTTAACGTGCCGCTGTCGCCGATGTCCGGTTCAAACGAATTTCGCGCGGCGATGAGCGACATTATCCTGCCCGCACTCGATGCGTTTCGGCCTGAACTGGTTCTGGTTTCGGCCGGATTCGACGCCCATCGCGCCGATCCGTTGGCGCAGCTTCAACTCGAAGAGGCAGACTATGCTTGGGTCACCGAGCGACTGCTCGAAATGGCGGCTAAGCATGCCAAGGGACGCTTGGTGTCGACCCTCGAGGGCGGCTATGACCTCGATGCGCTGGCGGCATCGGCGGCGGCGCATGTCGCCGCCCTAATCGCGGCGTAAAGGTTGCTCCGCACGGCGGTCGAACCTAGAGTGGAGTTAAGGGGGAGGGAACGAGGGGCGATGGCGCAACGACCGACGCCGTCCGAAATTGCTAAGCTCAGCTTCGAGGACGCGCTCAAGGAGCTCGAGGACATTGTCCGGCGCATTGAGGCCGGCAACGCCAAGCTCGACGATGCACTCGCGGCGTATGAGCGCGGCGCGCTGCTGAAGCAACATTGCGAAAGCAAGCTGCGCGAGGCGCAGGCGCGCGTCGACAAGATCGTGCTCGGATCCGATGGCAAACCGGCGACGGAGCCGATGGCCCTTGACTGACGCGACTTGGGCGGACAGCGCGAGCTTCAACGAAGCTCTGAGCGATGCCGCGAAATTGAGCGATGCCTCGATTGATCGCCTCCTCGTCGTTCCCAGTGGCTTCGAGGCACGTGTCGTCGAGGCCATGCGTTATGCCGCGCTGGCTCCGGGCAAGCGGCTGCGGCCATTTCTGGTTCTCGCCAGCGCACAACTGTTTTCCGTTGGCCGGCGCAGCGCCCTTCAGGCTGCGGTCGCCGTCGAGATGGTGCACGCCTATTCATTGGTTCACGACGATCTGCCGGCGATGGACGACAGTGATCTGCGCCGCGGCCGGCCAACGGTGCATAAAGCATTCGACGAGGCGACGGCGATCCTGGCCGGCGACGGCTTGCTCACGCTTGCCTTTGAAGTGCTGGCGCATCCTGACACGCATGGCGATCCGGCGGTGCGCTGTGAGCTTGTGGCCGCGCTGGCGCAGGCGGCAGGCGCCGCTGGCATGGTCGGCGGTCAAATGTTCGATCTGATCGCGGAAGAGCATCCGGAACTTGATATCGGCGCGATCATCCGCCTGCAGCGTTTGAAGACCGGCGCTTTGATTGCGTTTTCCTGCGAAGCGGGGGCGGTGCTTGGCAAGGCGCCGATGGATTTGCGGATGGCGCTGCGCGGTTATGCGCACGATCTCGGGCTGGCGTTCCAGATTGCTGACGATTTACTCGATGTGCAGGGATCGTCGGGTGAAACCGGCAAACCGGTTGGACGTGATGCTGCGGCCGGAAAGGCGACGTTTGTGTCAATTCTCGGCGTTGAGCGGGCCCGGGCCCAGGCCGCGCTTTTAGTGCAGCAGGCGGTCGCACATCTTGATTTATTCAAGGAAAAGGCCAATCTGCTGCGCGAGGCGGCGCATTTCGTGGTCGACCGGCGGACCTAAGTGCCCTAAAACCGCCCCAAACGCATCCTAAAACGCCCGCCCCAAAATCGAGGTTGATGTCCGTGATTACTCGCCGATTCCTGATAGTGGCCGCTGCTGTCGTCGCAGTCGTTCCGCTGGCGACCGCGCGTGCGGCCGATAATGGCGCAGTCGCAACCGTAAGCGCGTTTTACGATACGCTAATGCAGGCGATGAAAGGCGGCCAGCAACTCGGATTCGCCGGTCGCCGCGATCTGCTGGCGCCGGCGGTGACGCGTGCCTTCGACCTGCCGCTGATGACCCGGATCACGGTCGGACCGCAATGGGCAAGCCTGACGGCCGACGAGCAGCAAAAACTCGTGCGCGCATTCAGCGACTACAGCGTCGCCACCTACGCCAACCGATTCGACGACTATTCGGGCGAGAAGTTCGACGTCGATCCGAAGGCGACGCCGTCAACCGGAAGCGACATGATCGTCCATTCCAAGCTGGTGCAAAGCAATGGCGAGCCGGTGGAGCTCGACTATTTGGTGCGCCCGGCCGGCGATAGCTGGAAGATCGTTGACGTATATCTCAGCGGCACCATCAGCCAACTCGCCGCGCAACGTTCGGAATTCACGTCGGTGCTGCGCAAAGGTGGTGTCGCTGCTTTGATTCAGAGCCTTCGCGACAAGGTGGCGCAACTCGCGAGCTGAGCGGCGCTATTCGACCCTGGCGTCGGCAGCAACCTTCTGTGTGCTTTGCGGTGGCGCTGGCCGCGGTCCGTCGTACAGACCTTCGAGTCCGACTGGCGATGGCGCCGGCGCACCGTGCCGGAGTTCGGTGGCACGATGCTGACGCCATAGGCTGCGGATTGCCGCATAGTAGTCGATTGAACTCTTTTTGATCTCGTCGAGTTCGTCCATGTGATCGGCATAATCGTCGATGCCTTGGGCGCCGAAGCGATACCAGTTGGCGCCACCGTGGCCGTAATATTGCGCGAGCCAGCTGAATGGATCGGCCACGCTGTCGGCACCCATGCCGACCGCGTCACGCGGGTTCGAGGGACCAAAAATGGGCAGGACGAGATAGGGTCCGTCCGGAATGCCGTAATGGTAGAGGGTCTGGCCGAAGTCGCCCGATTGTTTCTCAAGTCCGGACTTGGCAGCGATATCGAACAGGCCGCCGATGCCGAAGGTGCTGTTGGCCATAAACCGGCCGGTTGTGACGTCGGCGGCGTGCCATTCGCCCTGTAGCATATCGTTGGCCCAAATAATTGGCTCACCCAAGTTCTGCAGGAAATCATGGATGCGGTTGCGCCCAAAATCCGGTATCGCCCAGACATAGGCCTTGGCAATTGGCCTGACGAGGTAGGTGTAGAAGAAGTCGTTGCCTTCGAAGATGACCCGGTTAGTTGGCTCCAACGGATCATTAGTGGCTTCAAAATCGGCGCGCGCAGCCGGATCGGTTGGCGGGGTGGCGCAAGCGGCCAGCGGGAGCAGCAGACCCGCGAGAAGCAGCGCACGGATCAGTGAAATGGCTTTGGGCAAGATGGAGACCGGCCTCGTTCTTTGTGTGGTGGTGCTTGCGAATCGGTTGCGGCACCGTCGTCTTTGAACGCATGGTTGACAGCGATATGCACGAATGCAACAGCATTTTTTACTGGCGCCGGTGGTTAAAACCTTAACCCTTTGGGTCCGGATGCGATGGTGGGTGGATGCAATTGGAATGGCTTGGTTTTCTGGCATGGGCATGCTTGTCGGCGAGTGTTGCCGGCTTGCTATACCTCGCAAGTTCCGCGTATGCGGTCCGGATTCTGCTGGCGCGACCATGTCTTAGCGGTGCCGCGACTCCGATCACGCTGCTGAAGCCGCTCCGGGGTGCCGACGCTCAGCTGTATGAGAATTTGCGTTCGTTTTGCCTGCAGGAATATTCACATTTCCAGATCGTGTTCGGCGTTGCGGACGCCGACGATCCGGCGGCAAACGTCGTCCGCCGCTTGATCGCCGATTTTCCGGCGCTTGATTTAACGCTCGTAGTCGGCGGCACGGCGCGCGCTCCGAACCGCAAGGTCGCCAACCTAATGAACATGCTGCCGGCGGCACGCCATGGACTGCTGGCTATTTCCGATAGCGACATGCGCGTTGCGCCAGATTATCTCGCGACAATCGCACCGTTGCTTGCAGCGCCCGACGCAGGCCTGGTTACGTGCCTTTATCGCGGCGTGGCGGCAGGCACCGATTTTTGGTCACGCGTTGCGTGTCTGCATATCAATCATGGGTTTCTGCCCGAAGCAGCCGTCGGCGAATTAATGCACGCGGGCGATGGGGCTTTCGGTGCAACGTTGGCGCTGTCGCGGGCGACGCTTGACGCGATTGGCGGCTTGGCTGCGATTGCCGATCGGCTGGCGGACGACCACGCGCTCGGTGCCGCCGTGCGCCGACTGGGTCGGCCGGTCACGTTGGCGCCGGTTATCGTCGACAATATCGTTTTCGAGCCCGGCCTTGGTGCGATGTTCCGCCACGAATTGCGCTGGGCGCGTACGGTCCGCATGGTGGCGCCCGTGGGTTATGCTGGGTCGGTCATTACGCATCCCGTGGCGCTCGCCGCTTTGGCCGTGCTCCTCCATCCGACGGCGTGGTCATTTTATGGCCTAATCGCGGCGTTTTTGGTACGGAACGGCACGGTTTGGCTCAATGACCGGGCCTTACGCCTCGATCACACGCCGGTTTACCTAGTTCTGCTGCGGGACGGGTTGTCGTTTGCCGTGTTTGTCGCTAGCTTCTTCGCGCAGAGCGTGGCTTGGCGCGATCGACGCTATCGGATCGCTAGTGGCGGGCGCCTCGCGCTCGACGGAGATAGTTCGGTATGATGAAAACGTTATTTCTGCAACCGCCTTCCTTCGAGGGTTTCGACGGCGGCGCCGGTTCGCGCTATCAGGCGCGGCGTGAAATTCGCTCGTTCTGGTATCCGACTTGGCTGGCGCAGCCCGCGGCGCTTGTTCCAGGCAGCCGGCTAATTGACGCGCCTCCCGCCGGCGTCACGCTCGATCAGGTACTGCCGCTCGCCAAGACCAACGACCTAATCGTGATCCACACTTCCACGCCGTCCTTCGCCAACGACATCAAGGTGGCGCAGGCGATGAAGGACCAGAACTCGAACCTGAAGGTCGGTTTCGTCGGCGCCAAGGTCGCGGTCGAGCCGGACGAGAGCCTCAAGGCCTCGATGGCGATCGATTTCGTCGGCCGTAACGAGTTCGATTTCACGATCAAGGAAATCGCCGAGGGCCGCGCGTGGGACCGGATTGATGGATTGAGTTACCGCAACGACGCCGGCGCGATCGTTCATAATCCGGAGCGCGCGACGCTCGAAAACATGGATGCGCTGCCGTTCGTAACTGAGGTCTACAAGCGCGACTTGCGCATCGAGGATTATTTCATCGGTTATCTTAAGCATCCCTATGTCTCGCTTTATACCGGGCGCGGCTGTAAATCGCGCTGCACGTTCTGCTTGTGGCCGCAGACGGTAGGCGGACACCGCTACCGGGTCCGCAGCGTTGATCACGTGGTCGAGGAGCTCCGCCTCGCCAAACATTATTTCCCGCAGGTCCGGGAATTCTTCTTCGACGACGATACATTCACCGACAATCTGCCGCGCGCCGAAGCGATCGCCAAAGAGCTCGGCAAACTCGGCGTGACTTGGTCGTGTAACGCCAAGGCCAACGTGCCGCGCGACACACTTAAGGTGCTAAAGGACAATGGGCTGCGGCTGTTGCTGGTCGGCTACGAATCCGGCAACCAAAAAATCCTGCACAACATCAAGAAGGGCATGCTGATCGACGTCGCCAAGCGGTTCACTAAGGACTGTCACGATGTCGGCGTTACCATCCACGGTACGTTCATCCTGGGATTGCCCGGCGAGACGCGCGAGACGATCGAAGAGACCATCAAGTTTGCGACCGAGATCAATCCGCACACGATTCAGGTTTCACTCGCCGCGCCATATCCGGGCACCTTCCTGCACAAGCAGGCGATTGAAAACGGCTGGCTTGACGCGACGCACGCCGAGCTAATTGATGATCACGGCATCCAGATCGCGCCGCTCCATTATCCGCATTTGTCGCACCAGGAGATCTTCGATTCGGTCGAGACCTTCTACAAAAGATTCTATTTCCGTGCCGGTAAGATCGCCTCGATTGTCGGCGAGATGGTGCGGAGCCCAGAGATGATGGTGCGCCGGCTGCGCGAAGGTGTGGAGTTCTTCCACTTTCTGCGCGAACGCGAATTGGCGCACTGATCGGCGCGCTTCAGTCAGGATTTGCGGGCGGCGGACCGAGCAAAGCCGGCAGCACAATGAACGTGCAGAGCAGCGTATAGCCGAGCGAAATCGTCAGCAGCGCGCCCATTGATGCTGTTCCCGGGTGATTCGACAGCGCGAGGCTGCCGAACGCCGTACCGGTCGTCAGCGCGCTAAACAGGATCGCGCGCGCCGTGCTCGACTGCAACAGTTCGGAACTGCCGGCGCGCCAGCGCATCACGAAATAGATATCGAACGATACGCCAATGCCGAGCAGCAACGGCATGGCGATGATATTGGCGTAATTGAGAGGCAGGTCGAAGAGCACGGTCGTCGCTAGCGTCAGCAGGCCGGCTAGCAGGAGCGGCAGAAGTACGACGGCCATGTCGCGCGCCCGGCGCAGCACGACCATGAGCAGTAGGGCAATCGCCACGATGGCGATGACGCCGGCGGTGACGAACGCGTGCGTCACCGTACGGGCCGATTCCTGGATCGTGACCGGTGATCCGGTTGCATCCGGCGCGACGGCGCGAACAGCATCGACGAAACGGCGCAGCGTCCCGGCATCGCGTGGATCGCCTTTCGGATAGACATCGACCAGCGCCCGACCGTCGGCGGCTACCCAGTCGCGCTTGACTGCCGGCGGGATGTTGTCGAGCGTCACTTTTTGTGCGTCGAGCGCCAGGCGGACATCCTGCAAGCGATTGGGAATTTCGTCGGAAAGGTTGGCCTTGAGCAGCGGCAGGGTGCGTGTGCCTTTCGCCAGCAATAAATCAAGCGTGTGCGCAAGGCGTTCGGCGGCCGCATAGCGATTGGTGATTTTCTTCAGCTCAGCGTCCGTTGCTCGGATGGCGTCGAGTATCTCGCGATCGGTCGGCGGCGGCTTGATTATTGCGGGCGCTGGCGACAATGTCGGCGCGAGCAGTGTTCGGGCGTCGGTGAGGATGGCCAGCTTGGCATCCTGGTCGTCGGGCACAAAACTTGAAATGGTGATAGTTTGGTCGACCTCAGACAGGGCATCGAGCTGCTTGGCCAGTGACGCCGCGGCATCGGGCGATGGCGTCAGGATTTCGATCGTATACGGCGTGTTCATCGGATCCGACATCAGGTCGTTCAGCGTCGCGACGGATTCCGATTTCTGATCCTGCAGATCGAGCGGATTGAAATTGAACCGGATACGCGGCACGGTCGCAAGGCAGGCGACGGCAACGATCGCTGCGCCGGCCAGCACGATGCCCCGTCGCCGTATCAGCAGGCGGTCTGCGGCGCGAGCCCAAGCAAAGCCGACGGCACGTGGCTCGCCGCGCGGGTGCAGCAAGGCGACCAGCGCAGGCAGTAGCGTCAGGTTGAGCACCAAGGCGATGATCATGCCGACGCCCGCGATCCAGCCGAGCTCGGAAACGCCGCTGTAGTCCGTCGGGATGAAAGAGAAAAAACCGACGCCCGCAGCCAACGCGGCAACCGCCATTGCCCGGCCGATGCCACGCGCGGCGCGGGTCAAGGCCTCGTTCAAGTCACCAACGCGATAGCGCTCGTCGCGATAGCGGACGCTGAACTGGATGCCGAGATCAACCGAAATGCCGACGAACAGGACAGCAAATGCTACCGAGATCGGATTGAACGGTCCGATCGCCAGGACGGCAAAGGCCGTGGTCAGGGCGAGCCCGGCCGTCAGCGTGACTATGATGGCTATGAAGATGCGCAGCGACCTGAGGGCGAGCAGTAGCCATAGGCAGAGCAGGCCGAGGGACAGCGCGGTCGAAAATCCGGCACCCTTCGCGAGCGTCGCCAGCTGGTCGTCGTCGAGGGCAACCGATCCGGTGACGCGAACGCGCACGCCGCGAGCGGGCGTCAGGCCGAGTTCGGCAGCGGCACGGCGTACCGCATTGACCGCGTTTGCGCCTGGAGCGAGCGATTGGTAATCGAGTACCGGCTGCGTCAGAATGATCCGACGTAAATCTTCGGGCGCTGGCGCGGTGTTGCTCAGCATCGTTTGCCACGACAACGGCGCATAGTCGCCAGCCAGAGTGCTTTCGGCGACGCGTTGAACGCCGTGCAAGGCGGCGGCGATATCGCGCGGTTGGACTTCGCCTTGTTGCACACCTTGCGCCATCAGCCCGACAATGCCGAAAACGCCGCGAAGGCTGGGATCCGCAGCGAGTGTTCCGAGAAATGGCTGCGCCGCGATCATCTGATTGGCGTAATCCTGCACCTGCGCTTTCGGCAGGAAGAGCAGGCCGTTCTGGCGGAAAAACTTATTGAGGTCAGGAAGGCGGACGTCACGGAATAGCGTCGGCTCGCTGCGGAGCTTGTTGGTCAGCGCGACGGCGGCGTCTTCTGTCTGGTCGGGCGTCTTGCCATCGACCACGATTACCAACAGATTGACCTTCTGCGGAAATGCCTTGTCTATCTGCTGTGCGAGCTGGCGCCAGCGCAGATTCGACGAGATCAGCTTGTCGAGATCGGTGTCGACTGCAATCCGGCTCGTGGCGTAGAAGCCCGACGCGATCGCCAGCGCCAACGCCGCCGCGATCACCAAAATGGCGTGCGCGCGCGACCATTCGACGATTCGGGCGATGACACGGCCCATCATGGAAAAGTACTCAATGATCCGGTCAGCGGCCGGCGCAACAGCAACGGCGTCATCGGCGTTCTACGATGCGCCGGCGGTGTCGGCTTGCTTAAAACCCGATTGCCGTGCGCGCGCCCATATTCGTGAGACCCGGATTGTATTGCGTGAGTTTGGCATCGGAGATGTGATCGAAAAAGAGCGATAGGTTGGAGCGCCATGTGAAGCGATAACCAAGATCAAGCTCTTCATGGAATAGAACCCGCGGGCCGAGGCCCTTGTGATCGCCACCGATCGGAACGTCATGGTCCAGCACGTCAAGCTTCATTTCATCGATGATGCCGTCGTTGGCATGCGCCGCAATCGGGAGAAACTTCAGCTCCGGAACCGCGATCCAGCTGACAATTCTTCCCCCGCATGACCACCTTTCGGCCGGTTATTCCGCTTTGTCCGATTGGCGCGTTACTTTGGCCAAAAACCTCAGACTTGCCAAGTGATTCCGCCGCCGTCGGCTCGAAGCGTCAGCCCGGTGTCAGCACGGCCGCCGCATCGGCCATGCGTCTGCTGCGGCGCATCTCGCGTTCGAGTTTGGCCAGCACATCCGGCAGCGTGCTGCCGGCGGCCAGCCATGCGCGCCGGTGAAGCAGCGCGTAGGTACCGTGACGCGATTCTTCCGGCGCGCTTTTGACGACAGTGAACAGCGGGCTTTCGAGGCTGTGCCGAAAGACCGAAAAGCTGGCTGCGCCTTCGCGCTGGTCGATTGCGTAATCGCGCCAAACGCCGCGCATCACCTCACGGCTGTAGATTTGCAGCAGTTGGTCGAGCTCGGCGCGGCTGAAGAAAACGCGTCGCTGCCGGCGGTGATCGCTGAGGCGGGTGACAGTGGCCATCGGCAGGCGTGGCAGCGGTTCGCGGAGTCGGGGCATGCTCGGTGCGTTAGTCTTTCCCATTTTGCGGCCGGAATCCAGCGGCTCCGCCGCGTCGTTTTGGCTGGGAAAATGCCGTGTCCGGGGTTTGCAGGAACCCCATCAAGGCGTTATGGTACCGGGCATTTTTCGCGGGTTGGGGCCGAGTTTTGAGCGACATCTTCCGGGAAATCGACGAGGAGCTCCGCAAGGAGAACCTCGCGAAGCTATGGGCGCGCCATGGCCGGTGGGTGATTGTCGCGGCTGTGCTTGTCGTCGTCGCCACCGCCGTCGGGGTCGGTTGGCGGCAATACCGCGAGCAGCGCAGTGCCGCGGACGGAGCCCGCTTCGCGGCGGCTCTCGATCTCGTCCGCGATGGCAAGGATAAGGACGCCGTCGACGCGTTCGCCGCCATCGCGCAGCACGCTGGTGCAGGCCACGCGATGCTGGCGCGTCTCGAGGAGGCGGCAGTCAAGGTGCGGACCGGCGATGTCGCTGGCGCTCTGACGATTTATGATCAGATGGCTGCCGATACGTCGGTCGATCCAGTGTATCGTGCTGCGGCAACGCTGCTCGCAGCGAGTGCGGCGCTCGACAAGGGTGACGCTGCGGGCACAATTCGGCGCCTGAAGCCGCTAATCGACAACACCAGCCCCTGGCACCCCTTTGCCGTCGAATTGACGGGCTTTGCCCAACTCAAGGCTGGCGACGGCGCCGATGCACGGAAAAGTTTCCAGCAGCTCGCGGATGACCCGAATGCGCCGGCGGGCGCGCGGCAACGCGCTGCGCAGATGATTGCGGCTCTGGGTCCATGAATTTTCGCCGTGCGACCGGTGTCGCGCTCGCGGCGTGCCTGGTGCTTGCAAGCTGCGGCGGCAGCAAGAAAGTCCATCTTGAAGGTACGCGCGTCTCTGTTCTCGAGCTCGAAAAGACTCTGACACCGGATCCCAAGCTCGAGGCGACGCCGATTACCTTGCCGTTGCCGTTCGACAATCCGGCCTGGCCGGGCGCCGGCGGGTATTCCAATCACGCGATGTATCATCTGGCGCTCGCACCGGACATCAGCCGGGCCTGGAAGGCGGATGTCGGCGAGGGCGCTTGGCGCTATGGCCGCGTGACCGCACAACCGGTCGTCGCTGGCGGCCGTGTTTATGCGGCGGACGCCAACGACGTCGTCTCGGCCTTCGACGTGAAGAGTGGCGGTCGCATCTGGCGCTTCGATCCGCAGCCAAAGGATGCCGATACGTCGATGTTCGGCGGTGGTATCGCCTATGCCGACGGTCGCATCTTTATCGCTACCGGCTACGCTCAGGTGGTTGCCGTCGATGCGGCAACCGGCAAGGAGATCTGGCGCCAGAATTTGGCGAGCCCGGCCCATGGGCCGCCGACTGCCGCCGCTGGCCGCGTCTTCGCCATCACCGTTGATAATGAGCTTGAGGTGCTCGCGGCGTCCGATGGTCACCGGCTATGGACGCACAATGGCCTGCCGGAACCCACCGATCTGCTGGTCGGGGCAAGCCCGGCGGTTCAGGGTGATACAGTGATTGTGCCCTATTCGTCCGGCGAGCTTTACGCGCTGCGCGTCGAAAATGGCAGGCCTGTGTGGTCGGACAATCTCGCAACTTCGCGGCCGCTCGGCGCGCTGTCGTCTCTCGCTGACATTCGCGGCCAGCCGGTGATCGACCGGGATCGCGTCTTCGCGATCAGCCACTCCGGCATCCTGGTGGCGATCGACCTGCGCACGGGTGACCGGGTCTGGGAGCAGGATATCGGCGGCACCCACATGCCATGGGTAGCCGGCGACTATATCTATGTGCTGGCGAACGACCGCGACTTGGTGTGTCTATTGCGTTCCGACGGCCATGTCCGTTGGGTGCGGCCGTTGCCGCGTTATGAGGATGAAGAAGAAAAGAAGAATCCGTTGCGCTGGTCTGGGCCGGTGCTGGCGGGCAATCGTCTGGTGGTGATTTCGTCCGATGGCGAGGCGTTTTCGATCTCGCCCTACACCGGGCAGCCACTCGGCCGCGTCAAGTTTTCGGACGGCGTCTATCTCGATCCGGTGGTGGCTGGCGCGACGCTCTACGTCATCACCAACGAGGCCGATCTGGCCGCTTTGCGGTGATGGACGGACCGCGATGCCGCTGTCTGTCGCTATCGTCGGCCGTCCCAATGTCGGCAAATCGACTTTGTTCAATCGCTTGGCGAGACGCAAGACGGCCTTGGTCTCGGCTGAAGCCGGACTGACCCGCGACCGCCGCGAGGCGAACGTAGAATTTGCCGGGCTGAGCCTGAAATTGATCGATACCGCCGGCATGGAAACGGCGGTGCGGGGCGACATGGCAGCGCGGCTGCGCGCCCAAACCGAAAGGGCATTGGCAACTGCCGACGTTGCGATGTTCGTGATCGACGCGCGCGAAGGTGTGACTGCGCTCGATCGCGATGTCGCCCGCTGGTTGCGCCGACAAGACAAGCCAGTGGTTCTTGTTGCCAACAAGACCGAAGGCCGTACGCCGCCCGGCCTGGCCGAGTCCTTCGAACTTGGACTTGGTGATCCCGTGCCGGTATCAGCCGAGCACGGCGAGGGATTGTCGGCGCTCTATGATGCGCTCCTGGCACACGCGCCGGCCAAGGTCGGCGACGATGGCCCTCACGCAACAGCGAAGGTCGCGGCGGCGCTGCAGCTCGCCATCGTTGGCCGTCCCAATGTCGGCAAATCGACGCTGGTCAATCGGCTGCTTGGGGACGACCGCGTACTAACCGGACCCCAGCCCGGCGTCACCCGCGACGCGATCGCAATCGAATGGCAATGGCGCGGGCAGCCGATCAAGTTGATCGACACCGCTGGACTGCGGCGAAAGGCGAAGGTCAGCAAAGGTGCCGAGACGCTCGCTGTCGGCGACACGCTCAAGGCCATTCGGTTCGCCGAGGTGGTCGTGCTCGTGGTCGACGCAACTGCCGGCGTGCAGCGGCAGGACCTGGCGATTGCGCGCCTGATCGCAGATGAAGGGCGTGCAATGGTGCTCGCTGCCAATAAGTGGGACTTGGTCGCCACGCCGAACAAGACGCTTAGCGATGTTGCCGAGCGTATCGCCGAGTCGCTACCGCAACTGGCCGGCCTGAAGCCGCTGACGCTGTCGGCAGCGACCGGTGCCGGCGTCGCCAAGCTTTTGCCGGCGGTGCTCAAGGCTCATACCGCGTGGAATCACCGCGTGCCGACGAGCGCACTCAATCGTCTCCTGGCGCGAGCGCAGGAACGCCACCCGCTGCCGCTCGTGGGTGGTCGGAGGCTCAAGCTCCGGTACATGACCCAGGTCAATATCCGGCCGCCAACTTTCGCATTGTTCGCTTCCAAGCCGGGCGATCTGCCAGACAGCTGGCGGCGATACTTGGCAAACTTATTACGCGACCAATTTGAGCTGCCCGGCGTGCCGTTGCGGCTCATGTTGCGCAAAGGCCAGAACCCTTTTGCCGGCAATTCCTAGCGGCGATCGTGCGGCCGCCGAACAAATGATCGTAATGCTATGATATTAAAGCGATAAATCGGGGTTCTGGACGCTGAGTCTCGACACGCGAGCGCCTCTTGTGCGAACGTGGCGCGCGCCGTCGAGGCTTCGGCGCCGTGGAGGCAAATGGCCAAGCCGCTGAAATCGCCGGGCAAATTCGGGGCGACCGGACGCGCGAACGCTAAAGGTGGGGCCGTCGACGGCCTGCGCAGCGTCGATGTCGGCGTGACCGACCTGAAATCACGGGCGCGCTTCTATACGGATATCTGGCGCCTGACACCGGTCGTCGAGCATCCCGGCTCGGTCTATCTGCGTGGCACCGGGCCGTACCACCATGTCCTTGGTCTGCACGCCCGTCCGCGCGCCGAATTGTTGCGTATCGATCTGACAGCGGCTGGCAAAGCGGAGGTCAACGCCATAAATGCTAGTCTTAAGAAGGCAGGCCTCGCTGAGCTTGAAAAGCCGGGACCGATCAACGAGCCAGGCGGCGGGTACGGCTTCGCGTTCAAGGACCCGGAAGGCCGGACGATCCGCGTCATCACCGGTGACAAACGTCACGCCGATGCCGGCACGCGCGCAGACCGGCCGATCGGCGTCACGCATGTCGTTCTGAATTCCGCCGATGTCGACGCAATCAGCGCGTTTTACGTCGAAAATCTCGGATTTCGGATCATCGACCAGACGCGGGCGATGACTTTCCTCTGCTGCAGCGGACAGCATCACGTGCTGGCATTCGCACGTGGTACAGCGCCGACGCTCAACCACATCGCGTTCGAGATGCCCGATATCGACAACGTCATGCGCGGCGCCGGCCGCCTGCGCGAGAGCGGTTTCGCCATCGAATGGGGCGTCGGCCGGCACGGTCCCGGTAACAACGTCTTCGCTTATTTTGTTGGACCGGACGAGGTGGTCATCGAATACACCGCCGAGATTGCCCGCGTCGGCAAAAGCTATAAGCCGCGCGGTCCAGAAGAGTGGACCTGGCCGCCGGGCCGAATGGATCAGTGGGGAATCGCCATCGGCCCGACCGATCGCATGAAGCAAGCTCAGCAGCGCATTGCCTTTGCGGCAGGGATTTTCCATCCCGCGGGTTGAGTTCGGCACCAGCCGACGCAATAGTCGGCGGCATTTTAGGAGTCTTGTGGCTGCTCGTATTTGAGCCATATGCAGCCAAAGTCTAGGAAACTATTAGGACATCGTTATTAGACTCTTGGCGATGATTCCCGCTCAGCTGACACGCGAACCCGCGACCATTGACGCCAACACGGACGCTACCGCGCCGGCGACGCGCGTCGAGGCTGCGGCGATCCAATGCGAACTGGCGGACATGCTGTATTCGTCGCCGTGGCCGGTCGCCACCAACTTGGTGGTGACGCTCGTGGCGATCGGCGTGCTGTCGCTCGTCCTCGATACGCCGATCTTCCTCGGCTGGGGCGTGTCGATTGTCGGCATCTGCATTATCCGCATCGTGCTGTGGCGCCTCTATCATCGGCATCGGCACGACGACGATTTTGAGCCGCAGCAATGGATTCGCCGCGTCACCTATTTCGCCGCCGCCACCGGTTGCCAATGGGGCAGCTTGGCAATGGCCGTCGCGCTTCGGTCGAACGCGCCAACCGACAGCTTCGTGCCGATCATCATCGCCGGCCTCGCCGGTGGCATCGCCTCAGGTTATACCGCGCACGTTCCGGTGGTCGACGCGTTCGTCTGGCCGGTGGTAGCGCCGCTGATTGTCGTCACGTTCGCGGCCGGCGATCCGGCGCATATCGCACTCGGCGTGTTGTACCTTGCGTTCGCGTTCAACCTCAGCCTGATGGCGCGTCGCTCCTTCGCTTCGTTGATTGCGCTCATCCGCAATAAGGCGGAGAAGGAAAAACTGGTCAGCCGACTTTTCGAGGCCAACCGCCGCGCCGAGACTGCCTTGCGCGCCAAATCGGAATTCCTTGCTAACATGAGTCACGAGCTGCGCACGCCGCTCAATGCCGTGATCGGCTTCTCCGAGATCATCAGCGGCGAGGTGCTCGGGCCGATCGGCAACGAGAAATATCTCGAATATGCACGCGATTTGAATGCCAGCGGCCGACACCTGCTCGAACTGATCAATGACATTCTCGATCTGACCAAGATCACGGCCGAACGCCTCGAACTTGCCGATGAGGTGGTGGATGTCACCGAATTGATCGATTCCTGCGTCCGAATGGTTGCGCGCCGCGCCACGGCGCAGAACATCAATCTGGTCCGCGTGATCGCGCCCGAAGTCCAATGTGTTCGTGGCGACGAGCGACGGTTGCGCCAGATCGTGCTCAATCTCCTGACCAACAGCGTAAAGTTTACGCCGTCAGGGGGTTCGGTTGCCGTACGCGCCTCGATCGATTTCGATCGCCTGGTCATCGAAGTGCGCGATACTGGTGTCGGCATTTCCGAGGCCGATTTGCCGCTGGTGCTCGAACCGTTCGGTCAGGTTGACAACGCCTTTAATCGCACCGGCGGCGGCACCGGTCTCGGTTTGCCGCTGACCAAGAAGCTGGTTGAGCTCCACGGCGGCGTCTTCGTGATCGAGAGCGTACCCAACCAGGGCACGGTGGTGCGGGCCATCCTTCCGGCAGATCGCGTCGTTGCGCCGACCCCGACGTCGCGTCCTGCCAACGCCGCGGCTTAGGCACCTAATATTTGGCCGTGGTGCGGACAATCCGCCGCGGCCAGCTGCACGAATATTCCAGTCACTTCCTCGGGCGCCTTGAGCGTCGCGCGATCCTCGCCGGGGAATGCCTCGGCCCGCAGACGCGTCCGCACGGGGCCGGGATTGACTAAATTGACCCGGATCGGCGTACGTGCAACCTCGGCGGCATAGACCCGAACCAGCGCTTCGAGCGCGGCCTTGCTGGCGCCGTAGGCGCCCCAGAACGCCGCCAAATCGCGGCCGGCGGCGCAAGTAACAAAGATCGCCCGGCCATTGTCGGACCGACGCAACAACGGGTCGAGCGAGCGGATCAGCCGGTAGTTCGCGGTCACGTTGACGTCGAAGACCTCGCTCCACAGCTTCGGATCGATGTGGCCCATTGGCGACAGGTTGCCCAACACGCCGGCGCAGCCGGCGACGATGTCGAGCTTGTGAAAGCGTTCATTGAGCGCCGCGCCCATGTGGTCGATGGCATCGAAGTTGCGCAGATCGAGCGGCACGAGCGTCGCCGCACCTCCGGCGGCGCGGACCGCGTCGTCGAGTTCCTCGAGCGCCCCTTGGGTGCGTGCCACGGCGATGACGTGAGCGCCCTCGGCGGCGAAGCGCCGCGCCACCGCCGCGCCGATGCCGCGCGACGCGCCGGTCACCAGCGCGAGACGACCTTGCAGTGCCGGCACTTAGACGGTCTCGGCGAGCAGCGAAAGTTGGGTTGAGACTTTGCCGGCGTCGTGATCGACAAGCGGAACGGGATATTCGCCTGTGAAACAGGCGTCGCAGAACTGCGGCGACTTCGCGTCGCGCTTGGCTTGGCCGAGAGCGCGATACAATCCGTCGATCGAAACGAAGGCGAGAGAGTCGGCGCCGATGTGCTGCGCCATGGTTTGCACGTCCATCGCCGACGCCAGCAGCTGAGTGCGCTCGGGCGTCGCGATACCGTAGAAGCACGAATGCGTCGTCGGCGGACTGGAAATGCGCATGTGCACTTCGCGCGCGCCCGCTTGCCGGATCATGGCGACGATTTTCGTCGAAGTAGTGCCGCGAACGATCGAATCGTCGACCAGAACGACGCGTTTGCCCGTGATACTGGCGCGGTTGGCGTTGTGCTTTAGTTTGACGCCAAGATGGCGGATCTGATCGGTGGGCTCGATGAAAGTACGGCCGATATAGTGATTCCGCACGATGCCAAGTTCGAATGGCAGCCGGCATTCGGCCGCGTAACCGATCGCGGCCGGCACGCCGGAATCAGGCACTGGAATGACTATATCAGCGGGCGCAGGGCTCTCGCGCGCCAGCTCCATGCCGATCCGTTTGCGCGCCTCATAGACGCTGACGCCGTCGACGACGCTGTCAGGCCGTGCGAAGTAGATGTATTCGAAGACGCAGAAGCGCTTGTGTGGATTGTCGAAGGGTTTGCTGCTTTTGATGCCACCGGGACCGATTGCAATCATTTCCCCGGCTTCGATGTCGCGCACGAAGGTGGCGCCGATGATATCGAGTGCGCAGCTCTCCGATGCCAAGATGTACGCGTCGCCGATCTTGCCCAGAACCAATGGGCGGATGCCGAGCGGGTCGCGCACACCGATCAATCCGTGCTGCGTCAGTGCCACAAGCGAGTAGGCGCCCTCGACTTGGCGCAAGGCTTCGGCCATCCGCTCTTCGACGGTGTCCTTGAGCGACGTGGCGATAAGGTGGACGATCACCTCGGTATCCGAGGTCGATTGGAAGATGCTGCCGCGCCGCACCAGGCGGTTGCGCAGGTGATAGGAGTTGGTGAGGTTGCCATTATGGCAGATCGCCAATCCGCCGAAGGTGAAGTCGGCGAACAACGGCTGGACATTGCGCAACGCGACCTCGCCGGTCGTCGCATAGCGGACGTGGCCGATCGCGGAATGGCCCGACAGCCGCGCGATCACCTCTTTGGAGCTGAAATTCTCGCCAACC
>DASQHO010000104.1:0-26823 GCA_035632055.1 Allostellaceae bacterium | reverse complement strand
AGCAGCGTCTGGCTCGGACCTTTCGCCTTCTGCGCCGCTTCGAACTCATGCACCGCCTCGCGCGGCGTCGACACCGGCTTGCGGTTGATCGAGACGATGACGTCGCCCGGCTGCACGCCGATTGCGCCGAGCGGCGAATTGGCGCCGACATCGGTGACGATGACACCGTGCACGTCCTTCGGCACGTGTGCCTGGCGGCGCAACTCCGGTGTCAGGGTCGACAGCTTGAGGCCCATCGCGGCCGAACTGCTGTGCTCGGGCTGCTCCGCGGTGGCCACCTTGCCTAGATTGTCCGGCATCTCGCCGATTTTTACCTGAACGGTCGCCGGCTTGTCGCCACGCCAGACTTTGATCGTCGCGGTTTGACCGACCGGCGTCTCCGCGACGGCGATCGGCAGGTCTCGGACCTGGCCGATATCATGGCCGTTGTAATTCAGGATCACGTCGCCCTGCTTCATGCCGGCCTTCTCCGCCGGGCTGTCCTTGGTCACGTCGGCGACCAGCGCGCCTTCCGATTTTGCAAGGCCGAGGCTCTTGGCGATGTCGGGCGTGACGGTCTGGATCTGCACGCCGAGCCAGCCGCGCTCGACTTTGCCGTGTGTGCGCAGCTGCTCGATGATCGGCTTAGCCAGGCTCGAGGGGATCGCAAAGCCGATGCCGACCGAGCCACCATTCGGTGAATAGATTGCGGTATTGATGCCGACCACTTGGCCTTGGAGGTTAAAGTCGGGGCCGCCGGAATTGCCGCGATTGATCGAGGCGTCGATGTGGAGGAAGTCGTCATAGGGACCGGCATGAATGTCGCGGCCGCGCGCCGACAAGACGCCCGGGCTGACGGTACCGCCGAGGCCGAACGGATTGCCGACCGCCAGGACCCAGTCGCCGACTTGCGTCGCGTCGCTGTCGCCCCAGGTGACGTAAGGCAGCGGCTCCTTACTCTCGATCTTGAGCAGCGCGAGATCAGTCTTGGGATCGCGGCCGATCACCTTGGCGGGGTGCCGGCTGTTGTCCTGGAGGATCACCGTCACCTTGCTCGCATCCTGGACAACATGATTGTTGGTCACGACGTAGCCGGTCGGATCAATGATGAAACCCGAGCCGAGGGCAATGCGCTGGCCTTCGGGCGCTGGTGATTCATGGAATTGCCGCTGCTGCTGCTGGAAAAAGCGGCGGAGGAACTCGTCGAATGGCGACGGCGGGAATCCCTGGAAGGGATTGTCGTTCTGGCCCAGCTGCTGATCCTGGCTGTCATCGTCGGAATTGGTCATGTCGGATTTTTCAGTGACCGAGATGTTCACCACCGCCGGCAGCACCTTCTTCACCATCGGTGCGAAACTCGGCATTGGTACGATCGCGGCCCCGGCAGTCTGCGCCTGCGCGAATGCAAGCGGCGCTCCAGCCAGCGCAACAGACAAGGCTGTTGCGAGGCCCAGAGTGCGCAGCCGAGTTCCGGACATTGTCGAGAACATCATGGATCAACCTCGCCTCAAAGAAGCTGCCGCCGCCGACGGCGACGGCGTCATGGGCCGACCGGCTCGCGTAAGGCCGGATCGCACCGCTTAAACCTGCGACACCATGGCGGCAGACGGATTACGCCGACCCTTCGCTTCGATTAATTCGGTTTAATGCGCCGGCATCCGGCCGATAGCGCCACGCGCCAATTCGCGCGCAATCAAACCTTGCCGTGACAGTGCTTGTATTTTTTGCCTGAGCCGCAGGGGCACGGTGCGTTTCGCGGCGTCCGTGCCCAAGGCGCGGGCACTGGTGGAACGCGGCTCGCCGGCTCCGCCGACGCCAGCGCGGGATCTTCACGCGTCTCGACGCCACGTGGCGGCGGCGGTGCCAAACCAGGCGGCGGCGCACCGTCGCCGCGTTCGACCCGTAGCTCGACATGTGCCAGCACACTTACCACCTGCTCGCGCAACGCGACGAGCATTTGCTGGAACATCTCAAACGCCTCGCGTTTGTATTCGTTAAGCGGATCGCGTTGCGCATAGGCGCGTAGATTGATTCCCTGCCGCAGGTGATCGAGCACCAGCAAATGGTCTTTCCATTGCTGGTCGAGGATCTGCAGCAGCAGGCTGCGCTCGGCCATGCGCATGATATCGGCGCCATAGAGTTGCTCTTTCTGAGCCGTCTTCCCGTCGACGGCGCGGCCGATGCGTTCGCGCAGCTCGACGTCGGCGATGCCTTCTTCTTTCGCCCAGTCGGCAATCGGCAGGTCGAGATTGAAGACCCGTCGTACCTCTTCGTGCAGCGCAGCCGTGTCCCATTGATCGGGCAGCGCATTCTCGGGTACGCAGCGCGTCACCAAATTCTCGATCACTTCCTCACGCATGTCGGCCATCATCGCGCTGATGTCCGCCGCCGCCATGATTTCCTTGCGTTGCTGGTAGACAACCTTGCGCTGATCATTCATCACGTCGTCAAAGCGCAACAGGTGCTTGCGGATCTCGTAGTTGCGGCCTTCAACCTTTTCTTGCGCCTTTTCCAGCGCCTTGTTGATCCACGGATGGATGATCGCCTCGCCCTCCTTGAGGCCGAGCTTCTGCAGCATGCCGTCCATGCGGTCCGATCCGAAAATCCGCATCAAATCGTCGTCGAGCGAGACGAAGAATTTCGACGCGCCGGGATCGCCTTGGCGGCCCGAACGGCCGCGCAACTGATTGTCGATGCGTCGGCTCTCATGGCGTTCGCTGCCGATGACGTAGAGACCGCCGGCCTTCACAGCCTCTTCGTGCGCCTCTTGCACCTCGGCGCGGATCTCGGCGGTGCGGCGCTCGCGCACCGACGGGTCGTTGATGCCCGCCAGCTCGTTGCGCAGGCGCATCTCAACGTTGCCGCCAAGTTGAATGTCGGTGCCACGGCCGGCCATGTTGGTGGCGATGGTGACGGCGCCCGGTCGGCCGGCTTGGGCGATGATCTCCGCTTCTTGCTCGTGGTAGCGCGCATTGAGCACGCTGTGCGGAATCTTCTTCTTCTTGAACAGCTCGGACAGAGTCTCGGATTTCTCGATGCTGACGGTGCCGACAAGCACGGGCTGCTTGCGTTCACGGCACTCCAGCACCTGCTGGATAATGGCATCGTTTTTCTCACGCGCCGTGCGATAGACCTCGTCGTCAGCGTCGAGACGGATGCAGGGTTTGTTGGTTGGCACGTCGATGACGTCGAGCTTGTAGATTTCGCTGAGTTCGGTCGCCTCGGTCATGGCCGTGCCGGTCATGCCGGCGAGCTTGGGAAACAGACGGAAATAATTCTGGAAGGTGATCGTCGCCAGCGTCTGGTTCTCGTTCTGCACATCGACGCCCTCTTTGGCCTCGAGCGCCTGGTGCAAGCCCTCGGAATAGCGGCGCCCTTCCATCATGCGGCCGGTGAACTCGTCGATGATGACGATCTTGCCGTCGCGCACGATGTAATCGGTGTCTCGTGCGAACAGCTTGTGCGCGCGCAGCGCCTGATTGGCGTGATGGACGAGCGACAGATTGTTGATGTCGTAGAGCGTGCCGGATTTCATCAAACCGGTTTCGCGCATCATCGCTTCGATTTTCTCAACGCCCGATTCCGTGAGCGTGACGGCGCGCTGCTTCTCGTCCTTTTCGTAATCTTCCGGTGCAAGTTTCGGAATGAGCTTGTCGACCGCGCGGTAGAGCTCGGACGAATCCTCGGCCGGACCCGAGATGATCAGCGGCGTGCGCGCTTCGTCGATTAGAATCGAGTCGACTTCGTCAACGATTGCATAGTTGAACGGACGCTGGACCATCTGGACCAGCGAAAATTTCATGTTGTCGCGCAGATAATCAAAGCCGAATTCGTTGTTGGTGCCGTAGGTGACGTCGGCTTCGTAGGCGGCGCGGCGCTGCAGATCGTCGAGGCCGTGAACGATGCAGCCAACCGACAGGCCGAGGAATTTGTAGACTTGGCCCATCCATTCGCTGTCGCGCTTGGCGAGGTAGTCGTTGACGGTGACGACGTGCACACCCTTGCCGGAAAGCGCATTGAGATAGACCGGCAAGGTTGCGACCAGCGTCTTGCCTTCGCCGGTCCGCATCTCGGCGATCATGCCACGATGCAACACCATGCCGCCCATGAGCTGGACGTCGAAATGACGCTGCCCGAGAACGCGTTTCGCTGCCTCGCGCACGGTTGCAAACGCGTCGACCAGCAAGTCGTCGAGCTCGTCGCCGTCGTTCAGCCGCTTACGGAAAACATCCGTGCGCGCGCGTAGATCGTCATCCGACAGTCCGAGCAGCTCGGGCTCAAGCGCGTTGATATCGTCGACCAGCGGCTGCAGGCTTTTGACATAACGGTCGTTCGCCGAACCGAAAAATCGCCGGGCAAGGGCGCCGATCATCAAGACCTCGAAGGGATGGCGGAAAAGTCGAGCGTCGCCAGGGCGACCTTATGAGAGATAGGGGCATATAACGCGAGTGTCAATTCGGCCCGGCCCGAAAAACCGTGCTGGAACGGCATATTAACTGTTGCCGGAGCTTGTTCTGGACCGGGCGATGTGCTTTATCACCGGCGCGTGCGCGGCCTGCCCCGCCGCAACGGTTCGAACCGAAAGGAAACACCTGCTATGACGGCGCGGAACGCGTTTTTCGCCTGCCTGATCCTTGCCTTGGCGACCACTCCGGCGTTGGCACAGAAAACCAAACCGGCGGGCGATCCGGTCGTCGCCCGCGTCAACGGCCAGACCCTGACGCGCATGGACGTCGAGATCGCCTATAGCGCGCTCGCGCCCGATGTGCGCCAGCATGTCACACTCGAAAAAGCCTACCCGCAGCTCATCGATCGGCTGGTCGGAATGGTGGTGGCGGCGCAGGCCGCGGAGAAGGCGCATGTCGACGCCGACCCCGTCATCAGAAAGCGGCTGACGTTGGCGCGCGACCAGATCTTGCAGGACGCATACTTCAATTCGATCGCGCGCAAGGAAGTAACAAAGGACAAGCTCCAAGCGGCCTATGCGCAGTACGCCAAGGAAGCGCCCAAGCAGGATGAGATCAAGGCGCGTCATATCCTGGTGTCGACGCAGAAAGAGGCCGAGGACGTCATCGCGCAGCTCAAGAAGGGCGCCGACTTCGCCACATTGGCCAAGGACAAGACCATCGATCCGTCGGGCAAGACGTCGGGCGGCGATCTCGGCTGGTTCACCAAGGACGAGATGGTGCCCGAATTCGCCGACGCGGCCTTTGCGCTCAAGAAGGGCGAGTTCACCCAGACGCCCGTACACACCCAATTCGGCTGGCACGTGATCCAGGTTGAGGATCGCCGGCCGGCCAAGGTCCAGCCCTACGAGCAGGTGGCACCGCGCTTGGCCCAGGATATCGCGACGAAGATCATCGGTGAGCGGGTGAAGGAGCTCGATCAGTCAGCCAAGGTCGAGATCTTCGCGCTCGACGGCAGCAAGCTGCCGCCGGCCGGAACCGGAACTGCGCCGAAGCTGAAGCTGCCGGGTACGGCCCCGGCGCCTGGCGCACCGACGCTGGCGCCGGAAACCGCCCCCGACAAGCTCAACTCTAATCCGCAATAGGCGGCGACCAACCCGACGATTTCGACGGACCGAACATGGAAACGGTCTCGCCGTTGGCGCCGACGCACTTCCCTGATCTGCCGCCAGTCGCCGGCGTCAGCCTGGCGAGCGCGCATTGCGGCATCCGTTACAAGGAACGGACCGACCTGATGGTTGCGGTCGTCGCGCCGGGCAGCGCAGTGGCGGGCGTTTTCACGCGCTCGCTGACGCCGGGTGCGCCGATCGACTGGTGCCGCAAGGCGCTGAAGCGCGGCAAGGCGCGAGCGATCGTCGTCAATTCCGGCAACGCCAACGTGTTTACCGGCAAGCGCGGCCGCGACGCGGTGGAGCAGACGGTTGCGGCGGCGGCGAAGGTATTCGACTGCGATCCGCGCGAAGTGTTCGTGTCCTCAACCGGAGTCATCGGCGAGCCGTTGGCGGCGGAGAAGATCGTCGCCGCGCTGCCGGGAGCTGCTGGATCGGCCCACGCGGATGCCTGGGCCGAGGCGGCGCGAGCGATCATGACCACCGACACATTCCCCAAAGGCGCCACACGCAACGTCGAGATTCACGGCACGCGTGTCACCATCAACGGCATCGCCAAGGGCTCAGGCATGATCGCACCCGACATGGGCACGATGCTGGCCTATGTCTTCACCGACGCAAATATCGCTGCGCCAGCGCTGCAATCGATGCTGGCCTCCGGCAACGAGCGTTCGTTCAACTCGATCACCGTCGACGGCGACACGTCGACCAGCGACACGTTGCTGCTGGTGGCGACCGGCAAAGCGGGCAACCGGCGCATCGCGCGGGCGGCCGATCCCGCGCTCAAGGCATTTCGTCGCGCGCTCGACGAAGTTCTGGTCGATCTGGCGCAGCAAATCGTCCGCGACGGCGAAGGCGCTGAAAAATTTGTCACGATCGAGGTTTCGGGTGCGGCCTCGGCCGGCGCGGCACGGCGCATCGGCCTCGCCATCGGCAATTCGCCCCTGGTGAAAACCGCAATCGCCGCCGGCGACGCCAATTGGGGCCGCATCGTCATGGCGGTCGGCAAGGCCGGCGAAAAGGCCGACCGCGACCGGCTGTCGATCGCCGTCGGAGGCGTGCCGATCGCCGCCAAGGGCGGGCCGATTCCTGGCTATGACGAAGCGCCAGTCACGCGGCACATGGCCGGCCGCGATATCCGGCTTGCCGTCGATCTCGGCATCGGCCGCGGTCGCTGGACAATCTGGACCTGCGACCTGACGCACCGTTACATCGACATCAATGGCAGCTATCGGAGCTGAGGCCGCCAGCGTCACGGTGGTCTGCGTCGCGCTGATCGACACCGACGGCCGCGTCCTTTTGGCAGAGCGTCCGGCCGGCAAGCCGCTCGCCGGCCTGTGGGAGTTTCCCGGCGGCAAGGTCCATGAAGACGAAACACCCGAGGCCGCACTGATCCGCGAACTGCACGAGGAGCTCGGCATCGACGTCGCCGAGGCGTGCCTCTCACCGCTTACCTTCGCCTCGCACCGCTATCCTGAGTTGCACGTCGTCCTGCTGCTCTATGTCTGCCGGCGATGGAAAGGGATGGTCACCGCGCGCGAGGGCCAGAAGCTGACCTGGGTTCGGCCGCAACGCTTCGACGATTACCCGATGCCGCCGGCGGACAAGGGTTTGGTCGCGGCGTTGCGCGACCTGCTTTAGCGGCTTGCCGGTTGGCGCTCACAACTCTAGGCTCGCCGCCATGAGCCGGTTCGCCCGACTGATTTTCCTGCTGGCCGTTCTGCCGCTGGCCGCCTGCTATTATCCCGACTACATCCTGCGGCCGGAGATCGTGCGCGCCGACGCGAACGGCATCGTCATCCGGACCGGCCGCGGCGTCAATCCGTACAACATGGCGGCGCTGCATTGTCAGCATTATGGCAAGCTGTCCGTGCCGAACGGCGCGCAACCGTCGGGTCCGTACGCGCTGACGTATTATTACGTTTGCCAATAGACGCCATCAGCCCGCCGGCGCCCAAGCCGTGAGATTGATCGTCTGAAAGGTCGCGATGATACGGCCGTCCGGCGCCGTCGTGCGATCGCGATAGAGCGCGGCAGCGCGCACCAACGTGTCGCGCCGCGTCAGCGCCTTGCGGCGCTCGTGCTGGGCGTTGACCTCGCCCATGGCGCGCAGATCGCGCATCAGGGCAAATGCATCTTGATATTCGACCTCGGCACGGTCGCCATCGACCACCGGCTCGGTAAAACCAGCGCGCTGGAGAAGACCGCCCAGATCGCGCAGATCCGCAAACGGCGACACCCGCGGACTGGCGCCGCCGGCGCTTTCGAGTTCGGCCTCGATCAAGGCTGCATGCAGCGCACTCAGCGTCTCGCCGCCGAAGAGCGTTGCCAACAGCAGCCCGCCGGGCTTGAGCATCTGGCGCAGTTGCAGCAGCGTGCCCGGCAGGTCGTTGACCCAATGCAGCACCAGCGGGCTCAGCACGAGATCGAAGCTCCGCTGCGCGAATGGCAACGCTTCGAGGTCGATCACCACGGCGGGACGCGGCGCGCCGCGCGCAAGCGCCTCGGATGGATCGGCTGAAACCAGACGGTCGATGCCGCGATGGCCAGCGAGCACACGGGCCATAAGCCCACCGCGACAACCGAGATCGAGCGCCGCCGGAAAACGGCGCTTGATCTCGCCGAGTCGCTCGGCGAGATCAGCCGCCGCCCGTTCGAACAGGAACTCGGCGCCGAGACCCAGCCGCATGGCGCGCGCGCGATGGCGGCGCAGAGCGTGCGGATCGAAGATGCGCAGCGGATCGGCGGGCGTCATGGCGCATCATCGCCTCCGCCGCCGCGGATTGACAAGGCGGCGGCTGTCGCCTGAGATCGCGTCATGGGGGGACTGATCCGCGCTCTCGATCCGCGCCGCGTCGGCGCGACCGTGCTCGATCTGCTGTTACCGCCGCGCTGCCTCAAGTGCGGCGCCGAGATCGCTGGCGACGGCGCCTTGTGCGCCGAATGCTGGCGCGGCATCACGTTCCTTCAGCCGCCGTGCTGCGCGCGCTGCGGCTTGCCGTTCGAGGTCGATCTGGGTCCGGAGGCGATTTGCGGCGCTTGCGCCGGCGAGACGCCGGCTTATTCCCGCGCGCGGGCGGCGCTACGGTACGACGAAGCCAGCCGGACGCTGGTCCTCGGTTTCAAACACGGCGACAAACTACAACTGGCGCCGGCACTCGGCCGGTTCATGCGCCAGGCTGGAGCCGAATTGCTGGCTTCCTGCGATGTCATCGTGCCGGTGCCGCTGCATTGGACGCGGCTGTTTGCACGTCGCTACAACCAAGCCGCCGTGCTGGCGCATGCCGTCGCCCGCGGCAGTGGCTTGCCGGTCGTCGCCGACCTATTGCAACGGCGCCGCGCCACACCGTCGCAGGGCCGCAGCGGCCGCGCCGAGCGCCGGCGCAATGTTCGCGGCGCCTTCGTCCTCAAGAAAGGCCGCAGCGCCGTCGGCCGGCGCGTGCTGCTGATCGACGACGTGCTCACCACGGGCGCAACGGTCTCGGAATGCGCCCGGGTCCTCCTCGAATCCGGCGCGACTGCCGTTGATGTCCTGACGCTGGCGCGCACGGTGCGGTCCGAACCGTGAGACGAATTCGTCCGACGTCGGATCGGAGCAACCGTTAAACAACGGCCCGCATGGACTGCTCGCCGTACCGCCCCGTCAGGCCGTCATGCCGGCCCTTCAGATATCTCGCGTCCGCCTCTTCCGGCGTGAAGTGAATCACCTCGGAAAATCCCATGCGGCGGAGTCGCGCGATCAGCTCGGGTGGACGAAACCGGGACAGCCACGGTTCGCCGACTTCCGCCGACTTTTGGACCGCCGTCGCAACCGCATCGGCCTCGACGCCAGAAAGTTCTTCTTGCGGCAGAATAAAGCTAAAGACGATCTCGCTACCGCGCGGCAACGACAACAGGAACTTCAAGGTCGTGTCGATCGCCGCGTCCGTTAGGTACTGCGTCACGCCCAGCCACGCACAGAAAGTTGCGTGGTCGAACCGGAATTCCGTGCTGCTGAGTGCCTGCCGCAACGAAGTCGTTTCGAAATCGATCGGCAGGAAAGCCAGATTTCCCGGTAGCGCAATATTCGATTTGGCGAGCCGTTCCCGTTTGAAGCTTTGCGTCGCCGGGTGGTCAAGCTCGAAAATGCGAATCGATGCCGCCCAGCCGGGCTGACGATATGCGAAAGTATCGAGACCAGCGCCGAGGATCAGATATTGGCTGATGCCGCGGACCACCGCGGCCGCGAGACAGTCCTCCGCATAACGGCTACGCACCAGAAATCCCGCGCGCCATTGTTTCGCGAAAGGATGTCCCAGTATCGGCGTCAGCCAGTCCGGTTCGAGGGTACCGACGTCGACCAGCTTCGCCACAATCGGATCGGCCAGGATTTTGGGTTCGCCGTCGAGAGTCTGATGCACGGCGCGCATGATCGACGGAATGTCGCTCATTCGGCTCGGTCTGGTTTGCTTCATCGAAGCCCCGAATTCGTCGCCGTATGCCGGTGCTAGCGGCCGAAAATGCACGTTCTCCCGATGCGATCTTGTGCGACTGGCCGGTGCTGATCGGCAGACGGGCGAAGATTCGCCACGCGCCTTCCGTCGGAACGAAATTTACCGGATTACGCCCTCGATTAGAAGCTGGGCAAACCCGACCCGACATATCCGGGTCGCGGCCGTTGATGTCCTGACACTGGCGCGCACGGTGCGGTCCGAACTGTGAGTTGATTTAACCATGCGCGCGACCAGATAATCGGGCGTGGTCAAGATCGAACTCTACACCACCATGTTCTGCCCATACTGCGCGCGGGCCCGTAGCCTGCTGCACAAGAAGGGCGTGACTTTTATCGAAATCGACGTGATGGGCGACGACGACAAGCGCGAGGAAATGATCGCGCGCGCCGCCGGCCGCCATACCGTGCCCCAGATCTTCATCGACGGACGGCACATCGGCGGTTCCGACGAGCTGGTGGCGCTCGATCGCGCAGGCAAGCTCGATCCTCTGCTTGGGTTGGCGCGATGAGCAAAAGCTTCAAAGCCGCCTGCATTCAGATGACGTCGGGACCGGTGATCGAAGCAAACGTGACCGCCATCGGCGAGCTCGTGCGGCGCGCGCGCGATCAAGGCGCCGAGCTGATCATGACGCCCGAGGTCACCGACATGATCGAGCCCAAACGGGCTTTGGCGCTCGACAAGGCGCTACCCGAGAATCAACACACCATGATGGCCGCATTCCGCGCCCTCGCGCGCGAAACCGGCGCGTGGCTGCTGCTCGGCTCGGCGGTCATCCGCGACAAGAACGCCGAGCGGCTGTCGAACCGTTCGTTCCTGATCTCGCCGCAAGGCGAGATCGCGGCGCGCTACGACAAGATCCACATGTTCGACGTCGATCTGCAAACCGGCGAACGGCATCGCGAATCGCAGACCTACAAGCCAGGCGACAAGGCGGTTGTCGCCGACCTGCCGTGGGGCCGGCTCGGCATGACAATCTGCTACGATATGCGCTTTCCGCACCTTTATCGCGCGCTGGCCAAGGCCGGCGCCGACTTCTTGGCGGTACCATCGGCTTTCACGGTGCCGACCGGCCGCGCACATTGGCATGCTCTGTTGCGCGCCCGCGCCATCGAGAATGGCTGCTTCGTCTTCGCGCCGGCGCAATGGGGCGAGCATGGCGGCGGCCGGCGCACTTTCGGCCACGCGCTGATCGTGGCGCCCTGGGGCGAAATCCTGGCCGAAGCCGAGGATCGTGTCGGCGTCATCGTCGCCGAAATCGACCCGGCGAAGGTCGCGGAAGCACGCCGCGCCGTGCCGTCGCTGTCGCACGACCGGCTGTTCGCCGCGCCGAAGCGGCCCAGCACCATCGCCGCCGCCGACTAAGGCGTCATTTCTCCGGCGTCACGGTGGTGTCGGTCGTCATGCCCAAAGTTTCGTACACCGGACACCAGCCGCCGATCGCGGTCAGAATCGGAATGATTCCGATCAGCGCGAGCCAGCGTTCGCCGGCGAACCAGATCCAGATGCCGGCGATGATCGCCAAACCGATCAGGACGCGGATCAGCCGATCGTGCCAGCCGACGTTGAGCCTGAATTTGCGCGCCATGGCAATTCTCCCGCAGCCCTTCAGTCGAGAGCGATTATACCGCCTTTTACCGCTGCGAGGCGCTGGATCGCCGCCGGCCGAGGCCGGCTAACGATACCCTGCTCGAACGCCAGCACTGTCAAATGCGGTGCGAAGGCCTCGATCAGCTCGTTGGGCCGCAACAGAAAATCGGGATTGCTTGGCTTGCCGAAGCGTTCATTGCCGAGCATGAAGGTCTCGTAGAGCAGCACGCCTGCTGGGGCAAGGGCCCCTACGAGATTGGCGAAGGCCGGCCGGTAGAGGTAATTGGTCACGACGATACCGTCATAGCCGTCGCCGAGGCGCCAGGTGTCGCCGTTTTCCAGATCGAGCGCGACGATCCGGCACGCAGGATGGCCGGCGAAAGCCGTCTCGAGCGCCTTGGTGTCGCGGTCCACGGAAACGACACCATAGTCGCGAGCGAGCAGCAGCCGCGTGTGCCGGCCTCCGCCCGCGGCAAGATCCAGCACGCGACCGCCGGCGCGGATCAGGGTCGCGTGGCGTTCGATCCACGGTGATGGTGGCGGGTCGAAGTCGGTAGGCGGGCGCATTAGCACTTGACCCCGGCGGTGGCCAAAACCATGTTGGCGGAACGTATCGCCAATCAAAGGGTTAAGACCCGAGAATGATCCTGTTCAAGCTCAAATGCGCAACCGGGCACGAATTCGAAGGCTGGTTCCGCGACGGCTCCACATTCGACCGGCAGAACGCGCGCGGCCAGGTCGCCTGCCCGCAATGCAGCAGCAGCGAAATCGACAAGGCACCGATGGCGCCGCGGCCGTTGCGTGCAGCCGCCACACCGAGCCCCGATCAGGTACCGCCGCGCGCGGAAGACGTGCGGCGTGCGCTTCAGGTGTTGCGCCGGCACGTCGAAACCAATTGCGAAAATGTCGGACCGCGATTTGCCGCCGAGGCGCGCGCCATTCATAACGGCACCGGCAAGGCCCGGGGCATCTACGGCGACGCAACGCCAAATGAATCGCGCGCGCTGGCCGAAGACGGCATCGACTTCCAAACCATCCCCTGGGTTCCACCCAGCGACGCCTGAACGCGCCCGCGCGCGTACAATCCATGCCCCTGTTTCGGACGCTCGACGACCTCAATCCCAACGGTAAGCGCGTTCTGGTGCGCGCCGATCTCAACGTGCCGGTTACCGATGGCAAAGTAACCGACGCCTCGCGCATCCAGCGCCTGGCGCCGACTCTTCGCGAATTGGCCGACAAAGGCGCGCGTGTCGTCGTGGTTTCGCATTTCGGCCGGCCGAAAAATCATGAGCCCGACTTGTCGCTGCGGCCTATCGTGCCGACGCTCGCCGCAGCGCTCGACGGGCGGAAGGTCATCTTTGCCGAGGATTGCATCGGCGCACCGGCGCAACGCGCCGTCGACGGGCTGCGCAATGGCGAAATCGCGCTGCTGGAGAATTTGCGCTTCCATAAAGGCGAGGAGAAAAACGATCCGGCCTTCGCCAAGGCGCTGGCGGCGCTCGCCGACGTTTATGTCGACGACGCCTTCTCGGCGGCGCACCGGGCGCACGCCTCGACCGAAGCCGTGGCGCACCTGCTGCCCGCCTATGCGGGCCGGCTCCTCCAGGCCGAGCTCATCGCGCTCGATAAGGCGCTCGAGAACCCAGCCCGGCCGGTGGCTGCTATCGTCGGCGGCGCCAAGGTCTCGACCAAGCTCGATCTCCTCTACAACCTGGTGAACAAGGTCCAGATGCTCATCATCGGCGGCGCCATGGCCAACACGCCGCTCCTGGCCGAAGGCAAGCCGGTCGGCAAATCGCTGGTCGAACGCGACATGATCGAAACCGCGCGCAGCCTCGACGCCAAAGCGAAAGCAGCGGGCTGCGAGCTCGTCCTGCCGGTGGACGTGGTCGTGGCGCCAGCGCTCAAGCCAGGCGTTCCAGTCACGACGGTCGCGACCGACCGCGTTCCCGACGACCAGATGATCCTCGACATTGGGCCGCGCAGCGTCGCGCTCATCTGCGAGAGGCTCGCGGCCTGCCGTACGCTGGTGTGGAACGGACCGGTCGGCGCCTTCGAAACCGAGCCCTTTGACCGAGGCACGACAGCCATCGCGAAGCAGGTCGCGGCGTTAACGCGTGCCGGACAGCTGGTGAGTGTCGCCGGCGGCGGCGACACGGTGGCGGCACTGCTGCACGCCGGCGTCGTCGATCAGCTGAGTTACGTCTCGGCCGCGGGCGGCGCGTTTCTCGAATGGCTCGAAGGCAAGACGCTGCCTGGCATCAAGGCGCTCGAATCTGCGGCGCGTTAGACCTCGAACTCGGCCAGCACCATCGGCTCGTCCTTGGCGGCGGCGAGCCATTCACGATAGGGCGCGTGACGCTCCATCGCATCGCAATAGGCGGCGGTATCCGCATCGATCGGCGCCGCATAGCTGCGCAGCCGGCTCACCACCGGTGCGTACATCGCGTCGGCGATGCCGAAGCCGCCGAACAGGAACGCGCCGCCGGCACCGAAGCGCTTGCGGCAATCGCGCCATAGGGCCGCGATGCGCGCAATATCGGCCTGCACCTCGTCAGTCAGCGGCCGCGGCTTGCCGGCGCGGCGCATGTTCATCGGCAGATGGCGGCGCAGATTGGCAAAGCCGGCATGCATCTCGGCGCTGATCGAACGGGCAAAAGCGCGAGCGGCCGGCGCCGCAGGCCACAGGTTCGCCTTGGGAAACGCCTCGGCCAGGTACTCGCCGATGGCCAGGGAGTCCCAGACGGTGACGTCGCCGTGGCGCAACGCCGGCACCTTGCCCGACGGGGAGTGCTGAAGAATTTTTTCCTTGCTGCCCGGTACGTAGAGCGGAATGACGGCCGATTCGAACGCGGCGCCGGTCTGCTTGAGCATCAGCCAGGCCCGCAACGACCACGACGAGTAGTTCTTGTTGCCGATATAGATGGTGATGTCTGCCATCGGGTATCCTCGCGCCGGCAATTTGCCGGGCAGCGGCGCGGCGCGCAACCCCCGGCCGGATATGGGAGTAAAGGCGAATCGTGACCGACGAAGCGGCGCTCGCAGTGCTGGTTGAAAACGAAGCGGGAGCCCTGCCGCTCACGGTGGTGACACGCGACTCGTTAATGGCGACGCTCGCCACGCTCGATCCTGCCGTTGCGCGCTGGGTCGAAGCGACGCGCTTCACCGCCGAAGCCGGAACGCATTCGCTGGTGCCGGGCGGAAACGGCAAACCGCTGCGCGTGCTGATCGCGGCCGGCGAATCGGGTTCGATCTGGGACCTGGCTGGCCTCCCTGAGGCGTTGCCCGAAAGGATCTATGCGCTCGACGCCGCCAGCGACGACGAACATGCCACGCAGCGTGCACTTGGCTGGGCGCTCGGCGCCTATGCCTTCACCCGCTACCGCGCCCGCAAACGTCCTGCCGCCCGTCTCGTCTGGCCGCACCATGCCGACCGCAAGCTGGTCGCGCGGCTAGCGCGTGCGCAATGCTGGGCGCGCGATCTAATCAACACGCCGGCCGAGGCGATGGGTCCGGCCGAGATGCAACAGGCGATCGAAGCCCTGGCGGCGAAGCATGGCGCACGCTGCACCGCCATCGTCGGCGACGAGCTCCTGGCGGCGAACTATCCAACGATCCACGCCGTCGGCCGCGCCAGCAATCGGGCGCCGCGCATCGTCGACCTGAGCTGGGGCGATGCGCGCGCGCCCAAGCTGACTCTGGTCGGCAAGGGTGTGTGCTTCGACAGCGGCGGACTCGATCTCAAGACCGCGTCGGGTATGCGCTGGATGAAGAAGGACATGGGCGGGGCCGCGACCCTATTGGCGCTCGGCGACGCGATCATGGACGCGGGCCTCGACGTCCGGCTACGCATTCTGGTGCCGACGGTGGATAATGCCGTCAGTGGCGCTGCGCTGCGGCCGGGCGATATCGTGCGTACGCGCCAAGGGAGGACAGTCGAAATCGGCAATACCGACGCCGAGGGCCGCCTGATCCTGTGCGATGCGCTCGCCGAAGCGGCCAGTGAGCGGCCAGACCTGATCGTCGATATCGCCACCCTGACCGGCGCGGCGCGGGTCGCACTTGGACCCGATCTGCCGGCGCTGTTCGTACGCGACGACGGGCTGGCGAACCAGCTGCTTGCGGCAGGCACGCGCGAAAGCGATCCGTTATGGCGGCTGCCGCTGTGGCAGCCTTATCGCGAGATGCTCAAGACGCCCATAGCGGACATCAACAATGTCAGCGAAGGGCCGTTTGCCGGTGCCATCACCGCGGCATTGTTCCTCGCCGAGTTTGTGCCGCCAGAGATTCTCTGGGCCCATCTCGACACCTATGCCTGGAACGGCAAGACACGCCCAGGCCGGCCGGAAGGCGGCGAGGCCCTGGCGCTGCGTGCGCTGTACGCCTTCGCCGTCGAGCGCTACGGCCGACAGCGATGAAACTCAAGCGCGAGACCGCGAAGAAGCGCACGGCCGAACCGGCGGCGGTCCGGCTTGGCCTCAAGCCGCCCGGGGGTGGCCGGATCAAATGGATCAAGGACGGTTTTGCCTGGGATCTGTTCGTGCTGTCGCCGCTGCTGGGATTGCCGCTGTTCTGGCGCAAGCTGCACGCCTGGGGCGCATTGATGCTCGGCCTGCTGTTGGCGTGGTTCGTTGCTTGGTTCCTGCTCGGCCGCTTTGCCGATGGCCATACTGTGAACGTTGCCGGCAACGCCTTCGCCGCGATCTTTTTCGTGCTCGACCTGTTCCTGGGCTGGCGCGGCAACCGTATGACGGCGCAAGCCTATGTGCGGCACGGCTGGACCGTCGACCATCCGGATTATGCCGCGACGCGCAAGCTTATGGCGCGCTGGAAGCTCGACGACTGATCGTCAGGCCGCAGGTGTGCCCTCGACGGTTTCGAGATTGAAGGCGGCGGCCATCAAGGCACGCGTATAAGCTTCGTGCGGCGCCTCGAAGATCTGGCGCGCCAGCCCCTGTTCAACCGCCTTGCCGTCCTTCATCACCAGGACTTCGTGTGCCAGCGCCTTCACGACGCGCAGATCGTGGCTGATGAACAGGTACGCGATGTTGTAACGGCGCTGCAGATCGCGCAGCAAGTCGACCATCTGCGCCTGAAGCGACATATCGAGCGCCGAGGTCGGCTCGTCGAGCACAATCAGCCGCGGCCGCAGCGCCAGGATGCGCGCAAACGCGAGCCGCTGGCGCATGCCGCCGGAGAATTCGTGCGGATAGCGGTCGATGGCATCGCGCGATAAAGCGACGGCATCGAGCGCTTCTTCGACCAAACGCCGGCGGCCGGCCGCATCGCCGCCGAGTTTGTGAACCTTGAGTCCTTCCTCGACGATCTGGCCGATAGTGAGGCGCGGCGACAGGCTCGAATAGGGATCCTGAAAGACGATCTGCAGCTCGCGTCGCAGCGGCCGCATCGCCCGGCTGCCAAGCCGGTCGAGGCGTTTGCCGTCGTAGACGATGGCGCCCTGGCTTTCGAGCAGCCGCAGCAGCGCCAGGCCGAGCGTCGTCTTGCCGGAACCGGATTCGCCGACGACACCGAGCGTCTCCCCGGCACGTACCGCCAAGTCGATGCCGTCGACCGCCTTGATGAAGCCGGTGACGCGACGGAACAGTCCGGCCTTGACCGGAAACCAGACCTTGACGTCTTTGCCCTCGAGCAGCACCGGCGCGCCAGCGATCGGCACCACTGGCGCACCCTTGGGCGTCGCTTCGAGCAGATGGCGCGTATAAGGATGATGCGGCCGGTCGAAGATTTCGCGCGCGGCACCGGCTTCGACGATCGCACCTTGGGTCATGACGCAGACGCGATCCGCCATCTTCCGCACGATGCCAAGATCGTGCGTGATGAGCAGCAGCGCCATGCCGAAACGCGCCTGTAAGTCCTTGAGAAGCTTCAGGATTTGTGCCTGCACCGTCACGTCGAGCGCGGTCGTCGGCTCGTCGGCGATCAGCAGATCGGGCTCGTTGGCGAGTGCCATGGCGATCATCACGCGCTGGCGCTGACCGCCTGAAAGTTGATGCGGGTAGGATTGCAGGCGACTCTCGGCGTCAGGCAAACCGACGAGGCGCAAGAGCTCGATAGTGCGCTCGCGCGCCGCCGCACCGTTCATCCGCTTGTGCAGCCACAGCGCCTCGCCGATCTGCTTCGCTACCGTGTGCAGCGGATTGAGCGAGGTCATCGGCTCTTGGAAAACCATGGCGATGCGGCCGCCGCGGATGTGGCGCAGCTCGGAGTCCGGCGCGCCGACCAGTTCGGTGCCATCGAAGCGAATGCTGCTGCCAGCGGGGTGGCTCGCCGGCGGCGCCGGCAGAAGCTGCAGGATCGACAGCGCGGTCACCGTCTTGCCGGAGCCGGATTCGCCGACGAGCGCCAGCGTCTCGCCTTTGTCGAGCGCGAACGAGGCGCCTTTCACTGCCGCGAGCGTGCGTTCGGGCAGGACAAAATCGACACCGAGATTCTTGACTTCGAGGAGAGCCATCAGCCGCCCTTCCTCGGATCGAAGGCATCGCGCACCGCCTCGCCGACGAAGATCAACAAGCTCAGCATCAAGGCGAGGACGAAGAACGCCGTCAGGCCCAGCCAGGGCGCCTGGAGATTGGCCTTGCCCTCGGCCAGCAGCTCGCCGAGAGAGGGCGAACCGGGCGGCATGCCGAAGCCGAGGAAGTCGAGCGAGGTCAGCGTGGTGATCGAGCCATTGAGGATGAACGGGAGGAACGTCAGCGTCGCCACCATGGCGTTGGGTAGCACGTGGCGCCAGATGATCACGGGATTGGCGACGCCGAGGGCGCGCGCCGCCCGCACATAGTCGAAATTGCGCGCGCGCAGGAACTCGGCGCGCACCAGATCGACGAGGGACATCCACGAAAACAGCAGCATGATGCCGAGCAGCGACCAGAAATTCGGCACGACGATCGCCGACAGGATGATCAGCAGATAGAGCACGGGTAGGCCCGACCAGACCTCGATAAAGCGCTGGAACGAGATATCGATCAGCCCGCCGTAATAGCCCTGGATGGCGCCGGCGGCGACCCCGATTACCGAGCTCGAAACCGTGAGCGCGAGGCCGAACAACACGGATATGCGGAAGCCGTAGATCAGCCGCGCCAGCACGTCGCGTCCCTGGTCGTCGGTGCCGAGCCAATCCGCCGACGAGGGCGGTGAGGGCGCCGGCCGGCCGAGATTGAAATTGATTGTGTTGTCACCGAACGGAATCAGCGGCCACACCATCCAGCCATGCTCGTCGATCCGCGCCGCCACCGTCTTGTCGCGATAGTCGGCCAGGATCGGCAGGTCGCCACCGAATGTTTGCTCGGTATAGTCGGTCACGACGGGGAAATACCAATGTCCGTCGTACGAAACGATCAGTGGCCGATCATTGGCGATAAATTCGGCAAACAAGCTCAAGACGAACAGCGCCAGAAAGATCCACAGCGACCAAAAGCCGCGGCGATTGGCGGCAAAGCGCAACAAGCGATGGTGAGTGACGACGCTGATCGACAGGCCGAGCAGTCGGCGGCGGCCGACCGCATCAGGCATAACGGCCGGCGCGGTCATTGCCCGCGCGTCCCGAAATCGATGCGCGGATCGACCCACATGTACGTCAGGTCACTGATGAGCTTCGTCAGCAGTCCGACCAGCGTGTAGATGTAAAGCGTCGCGAACATCACCGGATAGTCCCGGCCGAGCGCTGCCTGGTAGCCGAGATAGCCGAGGCCATCGAGCGAGAAGATCACTTCGACGAGCAGTGCGCCGGTGAACAGGATGCCGATGAACGCCGCGGGAAAGCCGGCGATGACCAGCAGCATGGCATTGCGGAAGACGTGGCCGTAGAGCACACGGTGCTCGGTCAAACCCTTGGCGCGCGCGGTCATCACATATTGCTTGTTGATCTCCTCGAGGAAGGAGTTCTTGGTCAGCATCGTGAGGCTGGCAAAGCCGCTGATCGACAGCGCGCTCACCGGCAGAACGATATGCCAGAGATAATCAAGAATGCGGTGCGGCCAGGCGAAGCTGGCCCAATTATCGGACACCAGGCCGCGTAGCGGAAATATCGACAGGTAGCTGCCGCCGGCAAACAGCACGATGAGCAGCACGGCGAAGAGAAACGACGGAATAGCGTAGCCGACGATGATGACGCCACTGGTCCAGATGTCGAAGCGGCTGCCGTCACGTACGGCCTTTCGAATGCCGAGCGGAATCGACACCAAATAGGTGATCAGCGTCGTCCACAGCCCGAGTGAGATCGACACTGGCAGCTTCTGGGCAATCAGCTTCAATACCGGCTGGTCCTGGTAAAAGCTCTCACCGAAATTGAAGGTGAGATAATTCTTCATCATCTGCACGAAACGTTCGGTCGGCGGCTTATCGAAGCCATAGAGCTTGTTGAGCTCGGCGACGAACTGCGGATCGAGGCCGCGCGCGCCGCGGCTTTGGTTTGCTGCTTGCGTCGCCGACGTCACATTAAGGCCGAGCTCGCCGCCGCTGCCGGTGACGCGCGACAGCGCGCCGCCGCTGGTGCCTTTCAGTTGGGCGATGAGCTGATCGACCGGCCCGCCGGGCGCCGCTTGGACGATGATGAAATTGACCAGAATGATCGCGAACAGCGTCGGAATGATGAGAAGAATGCGGCGCAGCGCGTAGGCGAGCATCGGCGCCTATTTCCGCTCCGCCGCGAGCGCGTCGGCGCGCGCCTTGTCGTACCACCAAGTGTCGAGCGCCAGCGCATAGGGCGGACCGTTCTTCGGCCGCCCGAGTTTGTCCCAATAGGCGACGCGGAAATTACCCAAATACCAGTTGGTGATGACGTAGTGGCTTTCGAGCAGGACGCGGTCGAGCGCGTGGACACGCGTCACCAGCCTCTCCCTATCCGGCGCGTTGATGACGAGATCGACGAGGTCGTCGACCGCCTTCGATTTGATGCCGAGGAGATTGCCGCCGCCCACCTGGTTGGCTGACTGGGTGGACCAGAACTGGCGCTGCTCGTTGCCCGGCGACAGCGATTCGCCAAAATCGACGACCGTCATGTCGAAGTCGAAATTGTTCATCCGATTCTCGTACTGCGCCGGATCGATGGTCCGGACTTGGCAGACGATACCGATGCGCGCCAGGTTCTGGGCGAACGGCAGCACCACACGCTCGAATTCGGGCTGGACCAGCAGAAACTCGAACGCGAACGGCTGGCCTTGCGCATTGGTCATTTTGCCGTTCTTGACCGTCCAGCCCGCCTCCGCCATGAGCTTGAGCGCCATGCGCAGGTTGTCGCGAATATCGCCGCTGCCGTTCGTCGTGGGCGCCTTGAAGGCTTTGGCGAAGACGTCGTCAGGAATCTGACCGCGATATTTGTCGAGGATCGTGAGCTCGGCCGGGCTCGGCAGGCCCGACGAGGCAAGCTCGGAATTGGCGAAGTAGCTTTCTGTGCGCTTATAGGCGCCATAGAACAGCGTCTTGTTGGTCCACTCGAAATCGAACAGATAGCCGAGCGCCTCGCGCACACGCCGATCCTGGAACAGCGGACGCCGCAGATTGAACCCGAAGGCTTGCATGCCCTGCGGCACCTTGTTCGGGATTGCGTCTTTCTTGATCCAACCTTTGGTTAGCGCCGGGCTGTCGTAGCCGATTGCCCAGTTCTTCGCGACGTTCTCCCGCCGAATATCGTAAGCGCCGGCCTTGAACGCCTCAAGCGCCACCGCCTCATCGCGATAATAGTCGTAACGGATCTCGTCGAAGTTATAGCGTCCGACATTGACCGGCAGGTCCTTGCCCCAGTAATCGGCGACACGCCGGTAGACGACGTACCGGCCGGGCTGGAAATCCACGATCTTGTACGGACCGCTGCTTAGCGGCGCGTCGAGCGTCGTCTTGTCGAAATCGTGCTTCGACCAATAGGCCTTGGACAGAATTGGCATCCCGCCGACGATCGACGGCAGCTCGCGGTTGGTGCCGCTGCGGAATGTGAATTTGACGCGATGCGGACCGAGCGCCTCGGCTTTCAGCACGTCCGCGTAATACAGTCGCCACGATGGATTGCCCTTCGATTTGAGGGCGTCAAACGTCCACACGACGTCATCGGCGGTCATGGGCGTGCCGTCCCAGAACCGGGCTTGCGGCCGAAGATTGTAGATCACCGACTGCTTGTCGGGCGCAACCTCGACGCTTTCGGCGACGAGTCCGTAGGACGATACCGGTTCGTCGTCTGCCGACGCCATCAGCGTATCGAACATCCGGTCGATGCCGGCAGCGGGCACGCCTTTGAGAATAAACGGATTGAAAGAATCGAAGGTACCGATCGCCGCGAATTTGACCGCGCCGCCTTTCGGCGCGTCCGGATTGACGTACTCGAAATGCTTGAATCCAGCCGGATATTTGAGATCGCCGAATAGCGACAGCCCATGCTGAGGCTGCGCAAGCGCGGGTGCGGCCATCAAAATGAGCGCGAAGACCGGCGCGATAGTGCGTTTCATGGCGGCGCTACTGTAGTCGGCGACTCGCGCCGCCGGAATCGTTATTTGCCGCTCAGCGCCGATCGCGCCGCCACCGCCAAGGCTGGGTCGCCGGCTGCGATCACCCGCCCGTCGGAGCGCAAAGTCAGCGCCTCGCCGGTCCAATCGCTCATCTCGCCGCCCGCACCTTCAATGACCGGCACTAGCGCGCAGTAATCGTAGGGCTTGAGTCCCGCTTCAACGACGAGGTCGACGAAGCCGGCGGCGAGCAGGCCGTAGGCATAGCAATCGGCGCCGTAGCGCGCGAGCTTGACCCCCTGGCGCAGGCGCGCGAAAGCCTGGGCATCGGTTCCGGCGAACATATCGGGTGCCGTCGCGTACAAAGTGGCATCGCCGACCGTCGAGCAGCCACGCGTCGCAATCGGCTTGCCGTTGAGCGTGGTCTTGCGCCCCTCGGCACCGAGCCAGCGCTCGCGCAGGATCGGCTGATCGATGACGCCGAGCACTGGCGTTCCTTTGTGTGTCAACGCGATCAAGGTGCCGAACAGCGGGACGCCCGATATGAAGGATTTGGTGCCGTCGATCGGGTCGAGCACCCAGACGTAATCGGCTTCGGGCCGGGTGCGGCCGTGTTCTTCGCCAACGACGCCGTGATCGGGGAAACGCGCCTCGATCAGCGCGCGCATCTCGGCTTCGGCTTCGCGGTCGGCGATCGTCACCGGCGTCTCGTCGGCCTTGCTTTCGACGGTCAAGCCGCTGCGGAAATAGCGGCGGATGATGCCGGCCGCCTTGTCGGCGAGCGCGCCGGCAAGGGCCAAATGTGCGGCCGAAACCCGTTCCGACATGACGCCCCTATTCTAGGGCGTCGGCGGTTACTTGCTAGAGGGCTGCGTCTTCGACAATGGCAGCGGATGGTCGCTCAGCGAATTGAGGTAAGCGATGATCTCCGCCCGTTCCTTGGCTTTTGCATCGCCCGCATAGGTCATCTTGGTCCCGGGCGCGAAATGCTGCGGATCGGTCAGCCAGGCATTCAGTTCGTCGACCGTCCAGGTCTGGCCCTTGCCCTTGGCCTTGAGCGCATCAGAGAAGGGGTAGTTATTGCGACCTTCCGCGATCGGCGCACCGACGATGGCGTACAGATTGGGGCCGATCTTGTTGGCGCCGCCCTTATCGAACGTATGGCAGGTCTGACACACCGCGATGTGCGCCTTGCCGGCGTCGGCGCTGACGGTTGCGAGCAGCGCGTCGAACGACTCGGGTGCCGGCGCGGCTGCCTGTGTCGGCTGCGCGCCGCCCGCTGGCGTTGCGGCTGCCGGTTGCGCCGGCGCCGCGGTCGGCAGCGGCTGTGGGTGGTCGCTGAGTGAATTGAGGTAGGCAATGATGTCGGCGCGATCTTTGGCCTTCTCGTCGCCGGCGAAGGTCATCTTGGTCCCGGGCGCAAAATGCTGCGGATCGGTCAGCCAGGCATTCAGTTCGTCGACCGTCCAGGTCTGACCCTTGCCCTTGGCTTTGAGCGCATCGGAGAATGCGTACCCATCGCGGCCCTCGGCGATCGGCGCACCGACGATGGCGTACAGGTTGGGGCCGATCTTGTTGGCGCCGCCCTTATCGAACGTATGGCAGGTTAGGCAGACCGACGTGTGCGCCTTGCCAGCTTCGATGCTGGCGCTGGCAAGCAACGGTTCGATCGGTTGCGGGCCGGCTGGGGTCTGCGCGCTCGACTTGGCTTCGGGCGTCGCCGCGACCTCGTAGGCGTTCTTCTTGAGCGGCGTCGGCTCGACCAGCTTGGAGGCTATGATGCCCGACACCATGGCGACGATCATCGCCACCAGTATCGCGCCCGCGACTTTGTTCATCTCGAAGGACATGCGAAACTCGATCCCCTGGTGCGGCTCGGCCGGCAGGAAACTCAATTTCCTGTGCCAACTCAAACGAAATCTGCCGGAAAAAGGCCGGTTGCAGGGGCTGGCTTCCATGCGGCATAACGCCGCAATTCCAGTCACGCCCCGCCACGCATCCAGAATCCGAAAGCCAAAGCCCTGAAGCCGATCATTCTCATCCCCGCCCGTCTGGCCTCGACGCGCCTGCCCGATAAGCCGCTGGCGATGATCGGCGACGCGCCGATGATCGTGCAGGTCTGGCGGCGCGCGACCGAAGCGGCGATCGGACCAGTCGTGATCGCCGCCGCCGATGCGGCCATCGTCGATGCCGTCGTGCGCGCTGGCGGCCGCGCGGTGTGGACGCGTCCGGATCATCCGTCGGGTTCAGATCGCATCTTCGAAGCGCTGCAGGCGCTTGATCCGGGCGCGACGCACGACGTGGTGGTGAACGTGCAAGGCGATCTGCCGCTGCTCGATCCGCAAGCAATCCGCGCGGCCCTGACGCCGCTTGCCGATCTAGCGTGCGACATCGCGACGCTCGCCGCGGCGCTCGAGCCGGGAGAAATCGAGACCAGCAGCGTCGTCAAGCTGTGGGCCGATTTTCGTGGCCAGACGATCGCGCGAGCCCTCGCCTTCTCGCGTGCCGCGACACCGCCGGCCGGCGGCGGCATGCCGTATCACCATATCGGGCTTTACGCCTATCGCCGCGCGGCGCTGGCGCGCTTCGTTGCACTACTGCCCAGCGCCAACGAAAAACGCGAGAACCTGGAACAGTTGCGCGCGCTCGACGCCGGCATGCGCATCGACGCCGCGCTCGTTGACGCGGTGCCGTTCGGCGTCGATACTCCCGCAGACCTCGAACGTGCCCGCGCGCTGATGCGGACACGGCCGGACCCCGCCCGCTCATGACCGCCAACCGCCGAACCACGCGCCGCATCGCCTTCCAGGGCGCGCCCGGCGCCTATTCCGATCTCGCCTGCCGTCACGTATTCCCAAAAATGACGCCGCTGGCCTGTCCGGGCTTCGAGGACGTGATCGCGGCGGTGCGGCGCGGCACCGCCGAGCTTGCCATGCTACCGATCGAGAATTCGGTCGCCGGCCGCGTCGCCGACATCCACCACCTGTTGCCGGAATCCGGTCTCTATATCGTCGGCGAGCATTTCGAGCGCGTGAAGCATCAGCTACTCGCCCTGCCAGGCGCATCGCTCAAGACGATCAAGATCGTACGCAGCCACGTCCACGCGTTGTCGCAATGCCGCCGGCTGATCCGCAAGCTCCGGCTCAAGGCCGTGGTGAGCGCGGACACTGCTGGGGCCGCCGCCGAACTCGCGCAAAGCGGCGACATGCACGTCGCGGTGATCGCATCGGAGCTTGCCGGCCGCATCTACAAGCTCAAGACGCTGAAGCGCAATATCGAGGACGCCGGCCACAACACGACGCGGTTCCTGATCATGGCGCGGCAGCCGAAGACGCTGCCCAACAACGGCCGGCCGGTGGTCACATCGTTCGTCTTTCGGGTCAAGAACGTGCCGGCGGCGCTCTACAAGGCGCTGGGCGGTTTCGCCACCAACGGCGTCAACATGACCAAGCTCGAAAGCTACATGGTGGGCGGCGAATTCACCGCGACGCAATTCTATGCCGATATCGAGGGCCATCCCGATTCACGGCCGGTACGGCTAGCGCTCGAAGAGCTCGACTTCGTGACGCGCGAGTTGAAGATCCTCGGCACCTATCCGGCGCATCCGTTCCGCCTCAAGGCAGCACGGCGTTCGCAGGGCGATTGAGCCAATCCTCGATCAGCCGCCGCGCCACCGAATCGCGCCGCGGCAGGCGGAATTCGTCATCGTCTGCGTGCGCCAGAATCCAGTCGCGCTCGAACCAGGCCGCGTGTTCGAGTTCGCTGCCTTCCATCGCAAGGTCGCGCGTCGTCGCGCGCGCGGTGAACCCCAGCATGAGCGAGGATGGAAACGGCCACGGCTGCGACGAGTGATAGACGATGTCGGTGACAGCGATACCGGTCTCTTCGTGTACTTCGCGCGCCACGGCTTCTTCCAAGCTTTCGCCCGGCTCGACGAAGCCCGCCAGGGTCGAATGCATGCCCGACAGCCACGTTGGCTGGCGGCCCAAGAGGCAGCGCGAACCGTCGGTCACCAGCATGATCACCGCCGGATCAGTGCGTGGAAAATGCGTCGCGTTGCAGTCTGCATCGGTGCAGCGCCGCATGTGACCAGCATCGGCCATCAGGCTTGGCGCGCCGCATACCGCGCAATGCCGATGACGCTGGTGCCAATAGAGAATGCCGCGAGCGTAGGCGAGCAGCGCCGATTCATCGCGCGGCAGCAACGGTCCGACGCGGCGCAGATCGACGAATTCGCTGCCCGCCGGCGCCGGCAGCTTGGCCAGCGGCCCGTCCAGGTGCGACAGGTCGAGGGCGAAATACGCCTGGCCACCACCGACACCGAGCAATACCACGTCGCCATCGGGCGCGTACTGTGCGCGCTCCAGCAGCACGGCGCGCGGCGCCAGACCATCCGCGCCAAGCACAAGATTGCGCGCCTGCCATACCGGCACGAAACGGGTGCCAGCGTGCTCGAGCTGCGCCGCGAGCCAAGCGGCGTCCTTGCGCCGATGCGTCGCACGGTCGAGCCCACCGGCGTAGATGTTGGGCAGGCCGTGCATGCCGCTCCTCTTGCCGGGCCCCGCAATCGCAACCGTCGCGCTTCGTCGGTCTTGCGCGGTTGACGGGATCGCCTGATATAGTGGCATGGGAGGCTGGCGGCGGACAGGCCCCTCGCCAACCCGGTCAGGTCCGGAAGGAAGCAGCCGTAACGAGTTCCGGCCTGGGTCGGCGTTCAGTCTCCCACCGCGGCTCCCAC